>NZ_RQFO01000004.1:695000-1042500 GCF_004770045.1 Leptospira montravelensis | reverse complement strand
TCTATTGAGTATTGCCCAATAAAATCAGAAAATGCATCTATATCGCCATTTGTATTTAAAGCTAAAAAATCATTCGCAACGGGCAAATTTTTTCTCTTATTCCAAATTAGATTTGGTTTCCATCTTTAAGTTGAGTTGTTTAGAATTAACTCCGCATCCATGAGTAACGATCTGTGCGAGAGGGATCGTAAGGGCGCGTTAGCGGTCGCTTTGCGACCGAAGCCCTGGAGAGCCCGACCCCAAATTTCTAATAAAATGTTATCTAATCCGAATCCATTTTCGGTATTCAATTTAGTCCTGGGGGCTCGCCCAATTTCCCCGCATAATGAAAGAGGGAGGAACCTCTAAGATAAAACTCGTGAAGAGGGTGAGGTCACAGAATTTTTTTCTCTAAGAAAATATTCTAGTTATATTTTAAAAATCGTCGTTGGACCACCTCCTTTTATAAAGGAAACCAATTACCTTCCGCTTGCGATTGATGTTACGCTACGTTGTATATTGTGAAAGTTCCCTTCGATACACTTCGTTATTCAGGGAACCGGTTTGAAACTAGTAAAGGATGTTTGAGTTCGTTAACGCTGAGCATTGTCGAAGTGCCGAAGCGCTAGTCTGGATTGTTATTTAACTAACAAGGGTTTGGTGTGTTGTTTTGGTGAAGATTTGTGTATTGGTATAACTGTTATGTGACATAATTCGCGCGTGAATCCACAAACCCCCGCCCGAGTTAGGGTGGAGGGGAGTGGCTCGTGGGCAGGTGCCAATTTTCCTATTACACATATCATACAAAAAGTAAAGAGGCTTTCCTAAATTAGCATTTTTATTCTTAAACTTTTCACCTTTTGGTTTCTTATGAAGGAACGAAGTTATTACTATTTTACAGTCGTTAGTTTGAATGCTAAGATTATCGATTTGTTGGAATTGAGTAAGATTTATTTGGAAAGCATTTGGCCGGACTGCTTTTTTAAACTCTTTTTTTTGGCTTTTTTCTTAGCGGGTGGAGATTTTTTATTGTATTCGAGAGATAATTGAATCCAGGATTCCATTTCTTTTTTTGTTTTTATATCTTCTTCCTTAACAAAAACAAATCCTTTCATCAAGTGTCCGTTATGGATCATTGGGCGAGCTTTTTTTTTCGAAAGTATGGATTCAAAAGTTTCTGGATCGATTCTGCACATGATTTCATCAGTTCTTACGCAGACGCACATTTTACCGTTTACCATAAAACATAAGCCGCCAAACATTTTTTTCTCTTCCACATCCGTTTGACCTTCCATTAACTTTCGAACACGATCCGATAATTTCTCATTGATAGCCATATGTTTGAAAGATTTAGAATCAGTTTATAGATTTGTAAACTTATTTCTGTTGATTGATATAGATCGAATGGATTTTTGGGGCTCGCTCTTATTTTGGAACTTTCACATCTTTTTTAAAGAAAAAAGTATATTCTGCGTAGGTGTTACGCGATCTTTCTGGTGGAGGTGGAAATTCCCAGGAACTGATTTCTTTTTGTAAACAACTGATGAATAAATCAGATGTAAAATCGGATTGGATGAGCTCTACTTTTGTAGGAACTCCATCGGGTTCGATCTGCCAATCGAAATGGATTTTGCCTTCTTCGATTTTAGGATTTGTTTCTAAGTATAAATTGTAGCAGATTTGGATTTTACGTTTGTGTTTGGTGATGGTGAGGTTCACTTCCCTTTTGTGAAAAGGGGAAAGCCCTTTTTTATCCACATCCATTGTTGGCAGCGTCATTGGATTCCCATTCGAAATGGGACGAAGGAAAAAAAAATACACTATACTCAAAACAAGAGTAGTACCAGTGACGAGAAGGATTTCTTTTTGATAGGGAATCTGTTTTTTCATTTAGGAATATACTTTGCTATTCGAAACCATTTTACTTTCTAAAAAACACATAGGCAGCACCAGATTGTAAAGCCGAGTTGTTTGCACTGGCTGTTGGTCCATTGGTAATTGTATTTTGATTGCTGTCTTCTTGGTTCACCCCAACGACGGCGGTATCTCCTGAAAAAGAAATCGCATTGCCAAACCGGTCTTCGACATCCGCATTGGGTGCCTTGATGTAAGCTCTGAATGCCCAATTGGATCCAGACCTTTGGAACACATATACCGCACCTGAATTGGATAGGCTGTTACCATCGTTTGGCATCGTTCCATTGGTGACCGTTGTTTGGTTGTTGTCCTCAAAAATGGAACCAACTAAGATTGTATTTCCCTGAATCGCAACTGTGACACCAAAACGATCGTCTGCTTCAGTGTTGGGAGGTTTGAGATAGGCTTGGTGGGTCCAAGTAGAACCCTTTCTTTCGAACACATAAGCGGCACCTGCCAGTGTCGCTGAGTTGTCGGAACTAGCCGTAGTCCCATTTGTGATTGTGGTCTGGCTGCTTGCTTCAGAAAAGGCACCAACAACAATCGTGTCTCCATCGATGGCAACTTTTTGACCAAATTTATCACCGGCATCTGCGTTAGGTGCTTTTAGATAGGCTTCTTCGGTCCAACTGGCACCTGTCCTTTGGAAGACGTAAGCCGCACCTGCATAGGCTGCCGAGTCATCACTACTGGCGCCAGATCCGTTTGTGATTGTGGTCTGATTGCTCGACTCTAAATTGGCACCGACAACGATTGTATCTTTTGATATACCAACAGATGCGCCAAATCGATCATTTGCTCCAGTATTAGATGGTTTCAGATAGGCTTGCTCTGACCAGGTAGTGCCTGATCTTTGGAACACATACACAGCCCCTGAATCCGTGGCTCCTTCATTTGCCGGAGCTGCTGACCCATTGGTAATGCTTAATTGGTCGCTATCCTCTAATAAAGCTCCCACAACAATGGTATCCCCTGAGATGGCAAGGGAAACTCCAAACTGATCATTGGGGCCTGTATTGGAGGGTTTTAAGTAGGCCTGTTGTACCCATGTAGTGCCTGACCTTTGAAACACATAAACCGCACCAGAACTAGTAGCTGTATTGTCTGTACTTGCAGTAGGTCCATTTGTAATTGTGATTTGATTGCTATCTTCTTGGTTGGCACTAACAAGGATGGTATTTCCATCAATGGCAACGGCAGCTCCAAAAAAATCCGTTGTTTCTGCATTAGGTGCTTTTAAGTAGGCTTCCTGTGCCCAAGAGGAACCAGTTCTTTGAAAGACATAAGCGGCACCCGAAGACGCTGCAGAGTTGTCAGCACTCGCAGAGTTTCCATTCGTAATTGTCGTTTGGTTACTTGACTCACCTGCAGCTCCCACCACGATCGTATCGCCAGAGATGGCTACGGAATTTCCGAAGAGATCGTTTGCTTCAGCATTCGATGCTTTGAGATAGGCCTGCGTTTCCCAGAGTTTTGGAGAATTACGAACGCTGAATCCGCAAAAGGGAATAGGAGTTTCCGATACGGAAGCAAGTAATAAGGTCTCTCGATAACTCTTTGATTTTTGATCACAAGGGTTATTTAATGTTAATTGGTGGCAACTGACGGAATAGAGAATGACCCAGATTCCTATCATCTTTTTCATGAATAACGAACGAAGCAAGAAATTTCCCTTCCCCATTCCTCAGTTTCGTCTTTCCATATACGAAATTACTAACATTTGTTAAAAACAGTTTTTGAATCAATCAAAGTAAGCAAGTATTTTCTTATTTTTTAACTAGGATGACTATCAATTTTTCAAAATTTTTTATGTATTTAGGAAGGATTTTTTTTCGAATCCATTGAATGGAGAGCCGCTGATTGTCATCGTTTTTTTTGTTTACCACACATCATCTTTCCCTTACTGATTTCTTTGTGTCTTTGAAACTATATTTATGAAACAATTTTTGATTTGGGAAGATTTTGCAACATACCGTGGTGAGATATTTTCAACCCATCGGCATAGCCATTTCTTTATTCAAATTAGTATTCCAGATTCAGGCTCTGTTGGATTACGCACAATTGATGGTGAATGGAAGTCATACAATGTTGTCTGTATACCTTCGGGTATAAGTCACGAAATGAGGGGTGGGGAAGGAAACCTTACACTGCTTTATTTGGATCCACTAACAACAGGTTACCAACTTTTTTTTGATAGGAGTTTAGCTTCCAATCATACAGCATTTGAAGTTGGTGATGTATTTACGGAAAATCTGAAACAACAAATAAGAGATATATTAAAATCATCAAATAAAGATGTCCGTGTACAACTTCTCGAAATGATAAATAAAAATTTTGATCAACAGGCAAATCGTAAAATGGATCCACGCATTCAAAAAAGTATGCAAGATGTAGAGCTTGATCGTTTTTCACTTTCTCATTTAGCAAAAGAGGCTTCTTTATCTGTTGAAAGATACCGACATCTTTTTCGGCAGGAGGCAGGTGTTCCTTTTTCTGCCTTTAAACTTTGGCTAAAAACAAAAAAGGCAGTCGACTATTTAGCAAATCATTCACATTTATCAAATGCTGCCTACGAAGGTGGTTTTGCTGACCAATCTCACTTCACTCGTATTTTTCGTCGCTCTTTCGGTGTTAGCCCTTCGGATTTTACTAAAAAGAAAGAACCATTTCAGGCAATTTTCTTTTCGAAGTAGCCGTTGCGTTCAAGACGATTCACTAATTTCTGATATTCTGCAAATATTGGAGAAAGAAAAATGAGTTCTGAAATCACAGCAAAAAATCTAGCAGAGTTATTTTACGATAGTGCCCAGAAGTTTGGGGATCAACCGGCTTTTGGAACAAAAAACAAAGAAAAACAATTCTCTACAATTAGCTTTCAAGATTTATATGAAACTGGAGTTTCACTAGCAACTGGGCTAATTGCTATCGGTTTAAATTCGAAAGATCATGTAGCAGTATTATCTGAAAATCGAAAAGAATGGATTATCACAAATTATGGAATTATACTATGTGGTGCGGCTGATGTTCCTCGTGGTACAGACGTTACTGATGGTGATATACAATACATACTGTCTCATTCTGATGCAAAGATGGTCTTCGTAGAAGACGAATTAACACTAAGAAAAGTTAAGAAGAATATATCCAAACTACAAAATATAACACATATGATTGTAATGGAAGGCGAACCCGGTTTATTAAACACACAACTTCGTAGTCATGGAGAGGACGAAGTTGATCCAGGGAGTCATTTGTATCCTAAAGTGTTGAGCCTCAATGGTCTTGTTGAAAATGGTAGGCGTTTGCGAAAATTAGGTGATCGAAGAGTAGAGGAAAGATTGCTTACAATCCAACCCGATGACTTATTTACGATCATTTATACTTCCGGAACTACAGGAGAACCGAAAGGAGTGATGTTAACTCATGCAAACATGATATCGCAGTTAAGGAACATACCTATAAAGATTGGACCCAAAGATCGATTTTTATCGATTTTACCTGTTTGGCATAGTTTTGAGAGAGTTTTTCAAATGGGAACGATTGCGATGGGTGCCACTCAATATTACACAAATGTGAGAAATATCAGAGAAGACTTAATGATTGTAAAACCTACTTTTATGGCTTCAGCACCAAGACTTTGGGAGAGTATTTACCAAGGGATACAGTCGAAAATCCAAACAGGTTCAGTGATAAAAAAAGTTTTATTCAGATTGGCTTATGGATGCGCATTAATGTTTCAAAGATCAATTCAATTTTTAAAGGGAAACCGTTTGGATCTTCATGGGAGAAAAATAATTGAATCGATAACACTCGCTATGATTTCTTTAACCTCCATTATTGTTCTTTATTTACCGTATATTATCTTTGATTTGATTGTTTTAAGTAAACTTAGGCAAGCTACAGGTGGGAAACTAAAAGGTTCCGTTTCTGGCGGTGGATCCTTACCTTATCATATTGATGAATTTTTTAATACCATCAGCATTCCTGTATTCGAAGGATATGGAATGACAGAAACATCTCCAGGACTTGCATTTCGTTCAGAAAAACATCGTGTTATTGGAAGTGTAGGGCAGATATTTCCTGAGACTGAAATTTTACTGAAAGATGTTGATACAGGTATAGTCATTTATCCTCCGAAAAAGGGAATCAAGGGAGAGATTTTTGTAAGAGGACCACAAATCATGAAAGGATACTATAAACGACCTGAAGCAACTGCCAAAGTTTTATCCGATGATGGCTGGTTGAACACAGGAGATCTTGGAATCATGTCTTTTAATAACACACTTAAAATTGTAGGAAGGACGAAGGAAACTGTCGTACTTCTCAATGGTGAAAATGTTGAACCAGTTCCCATTGAAAATAAACTCATACAATCACCATTGATAGACCAAGTCATGGTTGTAGGACAGGATCAAAAGTATTTAGGTGCATTGATTCTACCGGCTCTAGAAACGTTTTCGGAATATGGATCCAATTATGAACAACTGGCAACGAATCGAAATGTAAAAGAAAAGATAGAAGAGGAAGTTAAAAATCTGATTCGCACGGAGAATGGATTTAAAAGTTTCGAAAAAATTGTGGAGATACGACTCCTTCCAAAAACTTTTGAAGTAGGTGATGAGTTGTCTGCGAAACTATCTGTCAAAAGACATGTCGTTTCCGAAAAATACAAATCGCTCATCGAGTCAATGTATGATGGAAAAACCCAAATGCAGAAGTATGTAAATCAGTAAATTCTTTCAATTAGGAAGAAAACGTTGCGTATGTTTTTCTAATTGTTTTCGAACTATATAGATACTGACAAAAGGTGCTCCGCTTTCGTTTGTCGGCTTGCAAAGTGACAAGATGAAAAACAGGATTTTGAAGCTTCGATAATTTTTGGTTACTCAAAAGGGATGTGACATAATCTGGATGTGAATCCACAAACCCCCACCCGAGTTAGGGTGGAGGGGAGTGGCTCGTGGGAAGGTTACATTTTCCCCCTAACACAAATCCCGTCTTTGGAAAATGAAGATTCCTAAATTCCCCAATTTATTTCCAAAAGGTTCACAGTTTCGTATGTCAATATGCCAATTTCTTTCTTGTGCCACTGAATTTTTAAAATTTAGTTTGACGAAAAAATCAAAAGAGTAATTGATTGATCAATAACAAGGTTCATTGAGTGGAAGTAGAAACAAACAAACTCCAGTCTAGAAGAGTAGAAATCATCGCTGCCGCAATCAGAGTTTTTTCTTCTCTTGGTTTTTACAAGGCAACGACAGCTGACATTGCAGAATCAGCTTCAATTTCCCAACCTTATATTTTTAAATTCTTTAAATCGAAGGAAGACTTGTATCTTGCCGCTTTGGATGAGGCTTTCGGAAGAATCCAGAGGGAATTTGAAAAAATTCAAGTAACACAAGTTAGTTCAAACATACAATTGGAAATGATAACTTCATATGAACGATTGATGGCAGATTTTCCACAAGAAATTCATTTACAGACACAAGCCTTTGGGATTTCGGAACCCTCAATCCGCAACAAAACCAAAGAATCTTTCGCGAAATTATACCAGCTAGTTTTAGAGAAATTTCAAAAAGCAGGAATTCCTGACCCCGATTATTCAGCGAAAGTATTTCTGGCAAAGGGACTTTTCTGCAACCTTGGGCTAGTTTTGGATTTAGCGGAGCTAAAGTTCTAAAAAAATTTTGAGTAAAAAGTGATTGATTAATCAATAAACGTATTTAGGAGTAAAAAATGGAAAAAGTATTGGTTTTAGGAGCCACAGGGGGAACAGGAAAAGCACTGGTCCAGGAATTAATCTTTCGCGGCATTCCGACAATTGCCTTTGGGAGAAACAAAAAGGCATTGGAAACATTGGCAGTGGAATTGAACCATCCTAAGCAATTGGAGTTTGCTTATGGTGACGTATTCGATTGGCAATCGGTTCGTGATGCGGGAAAAACGGCGGATATTATTTTGCAAGCTTCCAATGTTCCCTATCATGAAATGGCAGCGAAGTCGTTATTACTTGCTGAATCAGTTATGAAAGCAGCAGAGGCAAATGGCCAAAAAATAGTTTTTGTGGATGGGATTTATGTATATGGACCAAATCCTGGTTATGCGGTTGAGGAAACATATATTAGAAAACCAAATTCTAAAAAAGGAAAAATTCGAATCGCAATGGAGGATCTAATTTTTTCTTCCAGTTGGAAGCAGAGCAAAGCTCTAATTGTTCGATTACCTGATTATTACGGCCCAACTAGTAAAAATGCATATTTGAACCCTACCTTAGAAAGTTTAGCAGTGGGAAAACCTGCCTTGTTTATTGGCGATACAAATGTGAAACGAGAATATATTTATCTTCCTGATGCTGCAAAAATGATTGTGAACGTTGCCGCAAAAGATGAATCATTTGGCAGAAATTGGAATTTACCTGGGCAAACAATTTCAGCACAAGAGATTCAGAAAATTGCCCAAGAGATCACTGGTAAAAAAACTTTTTTGATACCTGTTGGAAAATGGATGTTAACGATTGTTGGTCTTTTTGATTCCTTTTTAAAGGAAGTCGTTGAAATGATGTATCTTACTGAGAATCCATTGGTACTTAGTGGAGCACAGTATGAGAAAGAGATTGGCAATATTCCTCTGACACCATTTTCTACTGGCATCAAAGAAACTTTTGCTTCGTATATAAATAAATAAAATTGAGTATGAAACGAACTTGTCCATAACTATGAGTTCGTTTCATCTAATTTGTTTTAAATTTTTTCGTAAATTTCTCTTTCTAACTGTATAGAATTCTTTTCTAAAAAATCAGACATATGAAAATTTTGTTTTTGATACTCTGAAAATACGAGTGCCTTAGCATTTTCTAAACTATCTGAATCTTTCCATTTCGCTACAGTTACGAAAGAGATATTTTTATTTTTTTCACAAAAGTATACTTCATCACCTAAAAAACCAGGTAAGGTTTTTATAAAATCACGATTAATTTTGACTCTTTTTAAAAAAACATCCTTTGCTTCTTTGGGTAACTGGAATCGGTCAATTAGTATTTGGTTCATAGTATCCTCTTTATTATCTTTAGCTTTTAAAAGCTTTCATAGAAGTAACGATACTCGGTTTTTATTGTTTATAATTGTAAAAAATCAGAAATCTAAACAATGTTACCAAATTTGTTTACGTTGGAAAAATGTCTTTGGTGATTCTCCTGTGAAGAGTTTGAAATCTTTATTGAAATGGGATTGGTCAAAATAACCACTGATATATGAAAGCTCCGTTAGATTTATTTGATTCGAATAGGAACTAATGGCTGAACGAATTCTTATTAGATTTGAATAATGTTTGATAGTTGTTCCTACTGAAAATTTGAATTTTTTTTCTAAGGAGTCTAAACTACTGGGCAAACCGCGATATATATCTCTTATTTTTAAGTTCCCTTTTGCATTTTTGATCCTTAAAAGGGTTTCGCTAACAATAGGGTCAATGTTTCTTTCATTTTTAATTTGAAGTAAGAAGTTTTCAATAATTGAAATCCGGTTTAAGTCAGATTTACATTCAAAAAGCTTTTCTTCAATTTCTCTAACCATTCTTCCAGGAATGAAGAGCGCTAAACTTAAAGTTTTTTCATAGAAGTCGGAAATTGGATCCTGAAAAAATGTGGCAGCGCCAATTTCTGTCAGTAGAACCAGAAGTGCTGAGGATTTTTTAGAATAACTAATTTTTCTTGCTGATTTCCGAAACCCGGCAATCCCCATTCTCGGTAGATCATAAGTGTGATCGAACTCAGTAGTTTGCAGGGATCCTGAAAGTTGAAATGATAATACAAGATGTGGACTAGGTAGAATATGGTTTTCTATTCCGGATTCAGATTCTATGATAAGATATTTTTGAACAAATTCCGAAAGTGGCTTGGAAGGGTAAAAACTTTGGATCTTCATAGGCACTGAAATCTTTGCATGCTGTAATTCAATATGTGTTTCCTTCTTTTTTTAAAGGCAATGAGATTATTTAATTTTTTTGCATTGTTCTGCGAAAGCATAGAAAAAGGTGGATACTTAATTCTTAAACAAATTCTCTCTGGTTTTAGGAAATTTCTTTCGTTTGACAATTTTTTAGTCCAACTTTATCATCATTCAAAAAGAGTAACCACGGATTGAAGTATTCATTAACACCAGTTTTGTTTTCTTCTTTTGTTTTACTAAACTGCCTCATTGTATCTTGCAAATTCGCAAACCTGGAAAATGGATGTGATCCTAATTCCGATTCTTTTCGTACCTTTTATCTAACAAGAATTTTGTATGATGATGATAGGGAATATTGTGGTTCTGTTGCTCCAAATCGTTCTATCTGCGAAATGGATTCTTTGGCAGTTATCCAACCTAGACGTTGGAAGTATGTCTCTGCTGAAATTCGAAAACAAGCTGCCCTTGGTACGAAAGGAGTCACCTTCTCTTCCTTTACTCCTGCGTATACTGGCGCTGCCAAGTGGTTAGGTGGAATACTCTCAAGCGAGCAAAAAATTTATTCTATTCCATACAATCAATCAGACGTTCTTGTTATCGATTCCATTAAGCAAACTGCTTCTGGATTTTCATCAGGAGTCAGTGGAACCTCACAATGGGAAGGTGCTGTTCTGGCACCCAACGGAAAAATATATTCTATTCCAAGGGACTCGAACCAAATTCTTGTCATTCAACCTGAGACAAATAAAAGTTATATGATACCATCACCTGTAACTGGTATTGGAAAATGGAGGGGAGGGGTCCTTGCACCCAATGGTTTGATTTATGGAATTCCAAACAGCTCAAATCAAATTCTAGTGATTGACCCTCAAACCGATAAGGTGAGAACTATTCCCTCTCCACTTTCACTTTCTAATATGTGGGAAGGGGGAGTTCTCGCACCTAATGGAAAAATTTATGCCTTCCCGGTTGATATTGATTATATTTTTGTTTTAGATCCTTATTCCGAAAGAAGTTACGTAATCCCGTCTACCAAAACTGGACTTGGAAAATGGAGGCATGGTGTAGTAGCACCTAACGGTAAACTTTATGGAATACCTTCCAATGATCCAGATTTTATCATTATCGACCCGAATACAGATGAATTAAGTTTTTGGACCTCTCCTTTGGTTGCTACTGCGAAATGGCGCGGAGGTATATTGGGAGCTGATGGGAAAATATATACTATACCTGCAGATTCCACCGATTTTATAGCTTTTGATCCAGATAACTTTGTTTCTACGACTTACAACTCAGGGATCGCTGGTACTAATAAATGGGGAGATGCCGTTTTATCACCTAACGGAAATATCTATACGATTCCTCATACGAGTGACCAGGTTTTGGTCATCAATCCGGGAGCCAATGGTAAAATTTGCTATAATTTATTACAAAGTAGTTACTGGAATGTATATTAATATGCATAAACTTGAATCTTATTAAAATTCAATTGACACTTCTTTCTAAACCGATTAAAAAATATCCATGCCTTGGATGGAATCTGAATTTTGGAAAAATGCATCTCCAAAAGAACTCTTAGACTTCTTCCAATCTATAGAACAAGGAACCGACCTAAAGTCTTTAGCTGATCATATGTTAGCTGAAGAAGAGTTTTGCGATTTGGTTTTTGAATATTTATGGCTTCTTCGTTCCGAAGAAGGATCAAAACGATTTCTTAATGATGAGAACTTAACACCAGAATTGCTAATGAAGTTCGTTTATTTCGGATACGGAAAGCAGTTTTTATCAGGTAACTTTGATTCCAATGCTTATTTTTTACAAATAAGGTCTTTGTTTAAATCTGCGCAAAGTTTGCGGATTCTTTCACTTGCTGAAGAAATGGACAGAGATCCTACATTAAAGATCCATCTTTTATCCAATTTGGATCCACAAACCTGGGAAGCTTATTTTGATATATTAGAAGAAAAGAATATGACAATGCAGGCGCTTTTAGGGATTTTTTCAAACCTCCGCGAAAATGAAATTAGAAAAATTCTTCTAAATAGCCATACACTTTATTATTATCTACGTATGATGATGGTATCTGGTTTTAAACAGTTTGGTGATGAAAACGAAAAGGAAACTGAAAATCGGAAAAGGTTAGAATCAATTTTGGATTCTATTCACGTATGGGAATCCTTTTGCCAAGGTTTAAATGATCGATTTGATTTTAAATCGGAGGCAAAACTTTCTCCTAACAAAAGAGATCCCGATCGTTTATCTTTAGTATTAAGAGAACTTAAAAAGATACCTCCCCCAGATCGAGGAGATGTTTTAGTTTATATGCGAGGGAACGGTGCCGTTTTGGATGTTTGGGAAGAAACTACCATCCTTTCCGCTTTGGGCAATTTTGATCGTGTCGGTAAATACTTCTAAAACAATATTGAATTCGGTTTTAGTTCGTAATATACCTTAATCTTTTTTGATTTCTTCGTAATTCAATCATTTTGTTATAAATCCGAAATAGACTTTAGTATTATCGTTCGTTTCTTTCGTCGTCTTTTATGTATTGAGGATTCGAAATGCAAATATTGGTTTATGAGTTCTGGAAAAAAAGTTCTCCGGTGCATGCCAGGGAATCATTCGAGTTTCTGTTAAAGGCTCCTAATCTACACGATTATTTAGAAATCTTATTCGAAGTAGACGAGTTAGCTGAATATTTTTGCAGTTATTGTTGGATACTAAGAGAAGAAGATGTTTTGAAAGATTTAATTAATCACCAGTCTATGCCTGTAAATTTAATCTGCAAAGCTGTTTACTACGGTTTTGGTAAGTACATAAAAACAGGAAATATAACGCCTGATTATTACTTCTCTATTTGGGCAAAAATTATCAATTCAGAGAAAAGTTTGGAATTATTACTTAGGGAACCTTTGGTTGAAAAGGATGTTACTTTCCAATTAAACTTACTTGGAAATTTAAATGCAAAACAATGGGAAGAATATTTTGAATCTACTGTCTCTGATTCGGGAGAACAAAATACAGAATCTTTTCTTCGTATCTTTGAGAAAATTGATTCTATCCACTGTAAGCGACTTTTATATAGAAACCCGAATTTGTACCAATACTTACGTATGTTAGTTGTGTTTGATAAGCAGGATTCCATTCCTGGTTTTTTGTATCAGCTGGAAAATAATTTAAAAACAATTCACAGATGGGAGGCTTATGCGAATGCCAAATTAAGGGAATTTTCTCCCAAAGAGGAAAGAGCTAAATCTCCCAGTCGTCGGAATGTAAACAGGTTAACAGATATTCTAAAAGATGGACTTTATATCGCAGATGCAATCGATCGATTAGATTTTATCGAATATTTAATGATACGTGAAGTAATCGTAGACGAACAAGAAATGGAGATTATTCGTCAATATGTAGGACTCGCTGATACCAGTTCTAATTTTGATACAAAGTTTTTTTCTATTCTCTATTGTCCTGTTGATTTTTCGAAATCAAAAAATGAAGGTTCTCATGTAGATCATAACTCTAATGTGAAACCAACATTGATTTGACGAAATGGTCCAGGTTGAATGCCCGTTGGTAGTCTACCTGAAACGTATTGTTTGTCCTGAATATTTTTTGCATTAATAAAAACTGACCATTTGTCTGGAGAACGGTATCCTAGACTAGTATTCCAAAGTTCCACTTTAGGTATGATTCCTTTGTTACCGTCTTCTGATTCGTCTTTTGTATTTAATAAGTCAGAATATTGTTTTCCAATATACTGGTATTCTAATCGACCGTAATAACCTTGTGGGGACGAAACACTAACTGCCGTCGTAATGGTTTCTTTGGGAACGTATGGTAAATAATTTCCTGTTGTATCGGTTGGAATATATTGGAAATTATTTACAGTATACGCAGGTAGAAATTCGATAATCTCTTTTCCATCACTTGTTTGCGATACGGGGAATGGGTTGAAACTTCTTGATTTTGCTTCTATGCGAGAGTAAATTAATTCGATAGGGACTCTCCATTCCGATTTTTGCATTTTTGCGGGATCCCAAACTAGAACGGCCTCACCACCCGTATGAGTTGAGTAACCAGTATTTGCTGGTCTAATTCCATTTTCCCCACCAATTTCATTTACGTTAATGATTTGGTCTCGAAAATACATTTTATATCCTACTAGCTCTGTATACAAATAAGAAGTTAGGTCACCTCTAACTCCTGTCTCATAGTTTGTTGATGTCTCTGGTTTTAGGCGATAATCATTCCCTTGTGGACTAAAGGATGTTCCAAATGTTGGTGGTGAAAATCCTTTGTGGGCGCCAGTAAACCAAATGAATTTTTTTGTAATATCATAGGTAATTCCAAGTCCAGGTAAGATGATATGAGTTTTGGATTCGCTCGAACTTCTTCGATTTACAGAAACATCGTTTGGTAAAACAGCTCCTAACCGGTAGTCATCGGCTGTAGCCTGTCTTCTTGTAGTGATGGCTTTTTGCCTTACTTCTTCGTAACGTACCCCTGGTATCAATTTCCAATTTTCCGAAAGTTGGATTCTGTCTTGGAAGTAGGCAGCAAATGCTTCAATTTTTCTTTCTTGTCTATTTAGATTAAAGTTAGGAAGAGAAGGTTGTGCTAGGTTGTTTATTAAGGATTCTTCTTGTATGATTGCCTTGGAAAGATAACCTAAAGGATCATCCGTTTTTTTTACATTGGTTTGTGTTAAATTATTTTCTCCATGTAACCTGACACCAATGTCTGTTTCGTGTTTGAGTCCTAGGGTAGAAAACTTTGATTCCAGTTTAGTTTCTACGCCGCCTACCATAAAGGATTGGTCACGACTTGTATACGATTCTCGCATATAAATGGTATCACCCGGACGATTGCCAATAATCCCTGGGGAATACGTACGAAGTGTATCTAAAGGAGCATTCAAATATCCACCTGCGGATGATTTTCCAGATAAAAAATCTTGCCTAGCCCAGTTTCTTTCTGCTTGGGAAAAATATCCTCGTATAATGAGTGTATGGTCTTCTGATAATTTCCAATTATGAGATATAATTGTTTGGTTTCGGTTCAATTTCTTTTCATCAAACTCTGCTGGATTGATTTTGGGATCCAACCGAAATAAACCTTGTGATAATCCCAAATATGTAGATTGCGCATTCTGGACATGGTATCCAAGTTTTATAGTAGTGCTATGGTTTTCATTCCAATCTTGTATCCACTTAATGTTACCTTCAGTCACATCGAAGTTTTGATAATTTCTAAATCCATTTCCTTGTTTTCTAAGCAATGAAACTTCGAAGGCACTAGATCCAAAACTTTTGCCATAGGAATTATATGTAGAGAGGTAACCATTTTCTCCTCCCACATTTTTTGTATAAAATGTAGATTCAACAGGAGGGCGTTTGGTGACAAAGTTAACTATCCCTCCGATCGTATTTGGACCAAATAAAATCGATCCAGATCCTTTGATAACCTCTATCCTTTCCATTCTTTCAATAGAAGGGGAGTAGTAACTTTCTGGTTGGCCGTAGGGAGAAAGTGATGTGAGGATTCCATCTTCCAAAATTAACGTTTTTCTTGATTCCTCGTTACTTACTCCTCTAAATCCAATGTTAGGTGTAAGTCCAGCAGCATCTTGGAAACGAACACTAGCACCTGGTGAACGACGAAGTGCTTCCATTGGATCTGTAGGAGAAGCTTCCTCTAAATATTTTTTGTCGATTATATATGCAGAACCTGGGATTTTTTTTAAATCTTCTTTTTTGTTACCAATGACATGAATCCCTTCATTTTTTTTTGAATTAGATTCTGGTTCTTCTGGTAGATTTTGAGCCAGGATTATGCTATTTCCAGATAAGATAATAAAAACCAAAAACAATAAACGTAAGTTTCGAAAATTCATCGAATGAGTCCTTTTAAGGGAGAAAAGTTGATATAAATCTTTGTCAGATCTTCGTCTGGTGAAAATAGAGGGCGAGTTGGTTTTCCATTGATGGAAACATTGGATTGAACAAATACAGAAACGTCCTTTAATCCGGATACTTCCATTTCTTTCTTTTGTAAGTATTTTGCAAACTGAAGAATATGTTCCGGTTGGATAGTCATCATTCTGTATTGATAGTCTGTCAGAATTTCTTTCGGATCTACTTGTTTGTTTTGAATCCAAAAAGTGGCAGATCCTACTTTGTCAGCAACCATCACTTGCCATGAATATTTAATCCCTTCTTCTGTCCAAATTACTTGTCCTGGATAAAAAATGTGCCGAAGAGGGATTGATACCTGTAACAAAAGGTAGGTTAAAAGTAATTTTTCTTTAAAGCCAAATTTGGGAACTGACTGAATTATATGTTTGTTGTTATTCGAATCTATAACTTGTTGTTTCGTTTTTATTAATTTAGTTAAAATGGTTTTTGGCCAATTAGGTTCGAAGAATATTAAGGAAGAAAGACTCATTACTATGGGGAAAATTCCGATGGGAAATAAAAACGAAGTAAACGTGTGAAAAAAAAGAACAACTAACCATGCAAAGAAACGAAAACGCTTTAAGCATAATAAAAACGGAATAGACAAGTCAAAAATAACTCCAATCCAAGAGAAAACAAAGGCAGTGATGGGAAGGCCTAAAATTGGATCTAAAAATGGAATTTTCCCTTCGGATTGATACAACCAGAGTTTTAAAGGGAGAGCTTCAAATAACCAATCTGGTTGCAGTTTTGCGATACCACCAAAAAAATAAACAAGTCCTATTTGAATGCGAAAAGCATATAACCAAAGTTTTGATATTGGCTCTGTTGTTTCCATCCAATCAAAAAAATGGAAGCTAGGAAAATTTGACTTACTTACAGGTGATAACCACAATAAAAAACCAAGAAGGGAAACGAGGTAATAATGGTTCAAATAAATAGTGGCATCAGAAAAATGGAACCATGTAAATCCGATGGTAAATACAAACAAATTGATTCGTAAATAATAACCTAAAAAAATTCCAAGAGCAGTTAAAAATAGAATCCCAAATAAAAGGTAAGTAAATACCGGGGGGAGTGGATGGATCCATTCCCAACCATAATGTTTAAAGAAAAAGGTTGGTTTGATAAAATAAGTGTCAATCCAACCATAATAAAAATACCGAAAGATCAAAATGGTTGTGGCAAAACCGTATCCAATTCGAAAGAAGTGGAGCGAAAGCGAAGAAACAGGAAGTAACAAATTTTTAATCGCCATCGTTTGAACTGACTCCGATTGTTCCACCGAGTGAACTGATTACTTCTGTGCTTATTAATATCCTTAGTTTTTTAAATTCGTTTAACATGAGTTCAACGTCATTTCCGCCGGAAGTAATCGCAGTTTGAAATGTTCCATGTTTTGATTTAATAGAATTCACAGAAGCGGTTGTGAGTGAAATTTGTTCTTTTAGTCTTGGAACAACTGTTTCACTTCTTAAACTCAAGAATTTATAAAAGCCAGCTTCTCCTATGTCAGAAAAACCTTGAAGGTTTTGTATAAGGGAGTCCAAGGATAAATTTGCATAAGGAGTTTCTACTTTATTAATATCCTTTACTCCTAAGTTCGTGGCTCGTAATCCAGATGGCTCTGCTATTTTTATATCGACTATAGTATTGCAGAAAAAAACCATTTGGTTTGTAAGTTCAGTGAGTGCATCTTTGGTATTGGGATAGTCGCGACTTCCTTTTCCGGCATTAGTAAAAGAATAATAAAATGAGTTGTTTCTTGATTTATTCCAGTTGAATGTAAGTAACCCGGTTTGATTTTTTAAATCTTGGATTAGTTTTGTTAGATAAGTTCTTCTGTTAACATCCGCAAATGCTGTGTTGGTTGTGTTCGCATTATCTTTAAAAAGTAAATATTCAACGGCATCAAAACCATCAACTCGTAACCCATTTGGTGCTGAATTAGCGGTTATTTTGGATTCAATGGATGAGGTGTCGATGGGGAAGGATCTTGAAAAACTATCCAAATATAAGTAGACATTATTTGGAATGTTAGCGGGACCAAAATATGCCCATTCCACTTGTTTGTATGAAAGATATGCGTCCGTCCAGGCATTTCTGACTGTTGTTAGATTGGTAACATCAGGGTTTGCTATATAGGTTGATGCCGCAGTCTGTAAAGAGGATACTTTATTATCTAAATTCGTATATTTAGGAATCATTAGATTATTAGCAATGTCTAATAACAAACTAGAAGTTGTATATGTTTTTAAGTAGGTATCTACTAAACCAAGGATTTGCGCTTTTTTGGAGGCATTGTTCGAAGGACTGCCGCAGTTTAGTAATAAAACATAAGAACTATAAATGAGGAACTTTGTAGGAAACTTTTTTTGTTTCATAATGATTTAAGAAAACTAATTAGTTTTGACCTAGATTCTTTTGGCAGTTGTTTGTATTTATTTTTACTCTGTTCTGCTTCACCTCCATGCCAAAGAATAGCTTCTTGAACACCTCTTGCTCTTCCATCATGTAGTAGAAGTTCGTGTCCGTTGACTCGTTCCACAAGACCGAGTCCCCAAAGAGGAGTGGTTCTCCATTCGTTGCCAGTCGCTAAAAAATCAGAACGAAAATCGCTAAGCCCGTCTCCCATATCATGTAAAAGTAAATCTGTATAAGGCCTAATTTCTTGATTGGCAACTTCCCTTATCGAGTGGTCTCCCGTCTTGATTCTTGGAATGTGACAAGAGGAACATCCAATTTCGATAAACAATTCTTTCCCCTTTTTTACATCTTCATTTTTCCAATTCCTTCTACCGGGAACACTTACTAAACTGGTATAAAAGGTAACTCGTGCTAAACGGTCATTGGATATTTCTGGATTCGAACCATTCCCAGTGGTACTTGCAGAACAAAGTGTTTGTCCTGTGGCACAATTTTCTGATGGAAACACGGAAGTGGTGAGGCCTATATCGCCAAGAAAGGCACTTGCATTTTGGTGGTTTAAATTGGGTTGGTTTGCTTTCCATCCAAACCTTCCAATAAAGCTTTTAGCTTGAGTTGTATCCCAAACAATGTTTGGTTTTCCCGAAATTCCATCTCCATTGGAATCGGAAGCATCGGCAAAAGAACGAATGGTAGATTCAGGAATGGCTTCTAAAAGTCCAAGCCCAGGTACCATTGGGGCCGTTCTTGGTGAAATATAATAAGTACCTGATGCATTGTTGGTAGCATGATAGGGTTGGCCGGGGTTTGACACATTGATTTGTGTAGCGCCGCCTCCCACATTCCAAGTGATCGCATAACTTGGTTTACGTAGAGAATAAGTTTCTCCGTCAGGGAAACTACCTGCCTCTTCAGTGTAAGTAATTGTAACCGTTCCTTCTTTAGGAATTTGTGTGCCTGTTCCGTATTCCAAGATTCCTTCTGTGTTGAGTTGAGTTCCGAAATTGGCCATAGCCACAGGCCCACCCGTTGTGGGATTAGAACCAGCTATACTCAAGCGAATGAGCATTGAAGAAAGACTTGTTCCATCAGCAGGAGGTCTACCTCTTCCGTCTTTGACATGACAACCTTGGCACGAACGGTTGTTAAATACAGGTCCAAGACCTGTGACAGAGGAATTTCCTGCAGGAAGCCAGGTGCGATTGAAGTTGGCATTTCCATCTTGGAAGTCAATGGACCTTCTGGAATCAACTACATTGGCTGCTTCTAAATCAAACGCTGACTCGGTAGAGTCAAAGGTGGTTGTATCACCACCGCTAAACTGTTCACAAGGATCATTTAAAAAATCTCCCGAGGAACAGGAAGAAGACGACAAAATGGCCGCAAGGATGAGAGCTTTTGTAGCATCATCGTTTGATTTTTTTTTACAATCAAAAACGAGAAGAAAAATCGAAATTAGGATAAGGTGTTTTGGTGTCATTTTTTTATATTTATGTTTATTGAAGAACTAATCCATCATCTCCGATGGAGAAACCAAAGTTAGCTGCAGATCGTTGCAGGGATTTGGCAATTTCCTGTACGGCAGGTTGGATATCGTATCGGAAAATTCTATAATCGGCACTTTGTGTCGAATTGACAGTTGCGATCATCGTGTCAAAACGGCTGGAAATTTGAGAGCTGTTACAGGTTTGATTGAGTGATGTGTCTTCATAAAATTCATTTAGGCAAAACCTTTCAGCTGTAGTGATCCTTTCTTCAATGTAACTGGATTCCCCACCTAGTAAATTTTTCAAACCATAACCATTAATGGTTTTTGTTCCCGTGTAGGTACCATAAAACAAGTTCTCGAGCCCTTTGGCATCATAGTAAAAATCCGCTTTCGTATTATCGGAGAAACAAGAATGTTCTTCTTCTTGGTCACCACCAAACACTCCTGTCATCCTTTCTCCTCCCCATTCTCCACCAGATAATCTTGCGATTCCGCGAATTACATTTTCAAAAGAATTCGAATTGGATTTAAATTTAGAAACATAAGAATCGGAAATCGATGGATCCCATGCATTTTTTAACTGCAACAGGTGAGATTCCAAAATTTCTGTAGCATACAATAAATAGGCGGATCTTTTGGCAGCAGCGTTTCCACTACCATTGGCAATAGCAAAATTTGTATTTGTAATCGAGCTGCCAGGGGTAGAATTTCCTGCGGTATCGACTCCCCATAACAGATATTCAATGGCATGCCAACCTACAGAAATATTTTTTGCTGTATCGCCATCAGGACAAGTTCCTCCATTGCACTCTCCAGCGTTTGCGTCAATTAATCCTTGTTTGGTTACAGCGTTGGCTAGGATAACAGTATCAATATAACCTTCATCTAAAGGCCAAGCATTCATCAGTGGTTCTAATTCCACCCCACCGGTGAGTGCCGGATTATCGATTGGGCCTTTGCTAAACCGAAAGACTTCTGTTTGTAAATAACTGCGTCTTGCCTTTCTCCAATACGTTTTGACTTCATTCAGTTCAGCCGCACTAGGTGCCTTGGAAGTAAAAGCAGTTACCTTTTCACGAAAGGCGACTACATCTGCATAAGCATCACTATAGTTTTGGAAGGCAATTTGTGAATATGTATCTAAAAAGGCAGCTTGGTTCGGAGCACTGGCGGCAAGGGCAAGGGCTGCTAACAAGGCAGTTTCTGAATTGTCTTTTTTAGGAGTACAAAAGTGAAGCAAAAGGCCCATAGAAAGGATAGAGACTAGGGAAGTTAGATTTCGCATAGTTAGGGATTCTCCTTGCGAATGAGATTAGTTCTCATTATTATTTAAACAACGTTCTTTAGGACTCTTTCCAGGGCAAATGGTTTTATTTTAGTTCCGATTGATATTTATCACGAACCAATCCTCTGACCATTCAATGAACTTCGTTCAAAAAATCGCAGTGGTTCGGAAATAAATTATTTGACACACGTTCAAAAAGTCATGAAACTATGTCAATTGTTTGAAATATGTTAAAAATGTTCCGATTGGGAGGAAATATGAACACAAATAGAATTCTAGGGCTGGCATTGTCCTTGGTTTTCGCAGGATCACTTTCTGCGCAGACGCAAAGCCAAATGTTCCAACGCGTAGGGGTCGTCGGGGATTCCCTGAGCCAAGGTTTCTTCGGGGTAACCGTTGAGAAAAAAACACAAGATTGGGCTTATCCTGTTCTTGTTAGTAAACAAGCGGGAGCATCCGTTTCTTACAATGTTTTGAAAGGACCTTTCGTTAACTTAGAAGATGTTCTGAAATGGGACTGCGGTATTTTCTGTATCGCTGAAAGTATCATTGGTGGGAATCAGTCCACTGTTTCTCTTCCGACTCATGCAGGGATTACTGGAGCTGAGTATACCTCTCTTCTTAAAACATCCGGAAAATGTGAAGACATCAATGCCACCAAACAAGAAAAAGAGTGGTACTGGGCAAAATGGTATTGGTATACTTACCGTTGGGTAACGGTTGCTGATTGTCAAGAACCAGACAAGTTTCATAGATTTGGTCTTCGTGATGCAGGAACACAAACGCAAGTCATGGAAAAAGTAAAACCTACTTTTCTATTTGGTTCTGCTGGTGCTAACCATGTTCTTTGTACTGCCCTTCATACTTCTACAGATTGTTTGGATGAAGCAAGATTCAAAAGAGACATCCGAGAATTTTTCCGCAGAATGTCTGCTATGGGAAGTTTACAAGGAGGAGTTTTATTTACAGTTCCAAATGTAACTGCTATTGCTTTCCTTGAAAAATACAATGATCCGAATGGTCGCGCTAATTACAGTGGACTCAAAGCATTCTTTAGAAACTCTGTATCCGATCCAAATCAAGTACTTGATGCAAACGAGATCGCTACTATTTCTACCTTCCTCAATATGTTAAACAACGAAATCAAAGCACAGGCGGCTACTATGCGTTTTGCTGTTGCCGATTTACGTGTGATTTTTGATGACTTAAAAGAAAATGGAAGACCAATTCGTAGTGCCGATGGTTGGTCTCCAGGAAATGCAAGAGCAAACTGGCCACTACCTAATCAACCTGGAGTTTTCGGTTTAGATGGTGTTCACCCGAACATGTATGGACATTCCCTATTTGCAAATGAGTTAATCAAAGCAATTAACTCTCGTTATGGATATTCAATCCCTCAAGTAAGCGAATACACTGCTTGGTATTACGATTCACTCAATAGAAATCCAGTGGATCTAAAGAAATTCTTAACAGAGAATATCTTTGGTCAGGCAATTTCTTGGGTAGTTTCTATCTTTACATAAGAGGTTAAACAATGAACAAACGGTTTATAGGTATCATTTCGGTTTGTGGATTTCTACTATTATTGTTTTCGTTTGTGGTTTGGAAGTTTTCTTCTGAAAAATCAAACAAACAAGTAGATGTCACCGATTCCGATTTCGGAAAAACAGAAAGTCACGCCAAGTCTTTGTTTGACGATCCAGAGTTTGCCGACGCTCCCAATCCAGAAGAATTGGAATTGGCACAGGCTGAGGTACTTTGGCCGTTTGCATTGGAAAAAAAGCCAAATCGTAAAGAAGAGATCAAAGAAGAATGGAGAGATTTTGCAGCTAAATATCCAAAAAATTTCTACATTCCTCGTGAGATTAAAACTCGAATGACGGAAGTGGAAGAAAAAGAACAACTAGAAATGTTGGATACCTTCACGGCAATGGATGCTAGTTTTTCCGCTTCGATTTCCAAAGAAAAATGGTCAGACAAACCTTCCGCAGAAGAGCCTAATTCTACTGAGAGACCTTCTGCAAAGACACAAAGAGCATACTTTGATTTTAAAATCAATGAGTTAGAGTCAAGAATTCAGATGGTTGAGTATTGGATGGAAAATAAACATCCGTCTGGAGAAGTAAAACAATCTGCAGAAAAAGACCTAAGTCTTTGGAAAAAAGAACTCGCTAGTTTAAAAGAAGTGAGAAGTCAAGTTCCAAATACGTAAACAACTTCAATGAATTTAAGGATGATTCAAAGAGGACGTTAAGTCCTCTTTTTTTTAATTAAAACTTGAAGGAAGAATTTTCAATTTATAAATTTGTCTGGCATGCAAAAGTTTCGGATTTTTATTTCTCTTTTTTTTACCATCACTTTCATACTAAATTGTGATCCCGTTCCTCAAAAAGAGGAGACAAATCCCGTTGAGGAAATTGTGTCAGAAGAACAAACCACAAAACAGTTGTTGGAAAGTCTGGACGATTCGGACTCTTTTATTCGTTCCCAAGCTGCGGTACAATTAGGAAGCAGGAATGAAAGATCTGCCATTCCAAAATTAAAAAAATTATTATCAGACAAAGAACCAGGTGTTCGTGCAGGGGCAGCCATTGCTCTTGGAGATATAAAAGACAAATCATCTTCTACGGCCATTGCCAATTTGATGTGGACGGATTCTGAAAATCCTAAAGATGTTTACTTGGATGCCCTCACTCGTATGAAAGATCCTTCTGTAGGAAATCGAATTTATCTTCTGTTAAATGACGATAATCCTACACTTCGATTGCAAGTTGTGGATTCACTCGTACAAATTGGTGCCACTTCTGTTGGATCTCAAATTTTAAGTTTGGCTTTAAAAAACAAAGATAGGGAAAAAGACAAAACCTATGCAATGGCTTTAGGGAAACTAAAAGTTTCTGCTTCCGAATCTTATTTACTGGGTTTAACCAAAATCCAAGATGAATCGCCAACTCTTGCCGCTGCCTACTTGGCACTTGGAAGAATCAAAGCAAAAAATGCCAATGAAGTGCTTGTGAAAGCCTTAAATCTTGCTTATAGCAAAGGAAAAGAAAATGCCTCGATGGCTCTCATTGAAATTGGAAATCCCTCAGTTGTTTCCAAGGTTTTTCAATCTTTAAATTCGAATGATCCAGAAACCAAACTGTATGCGACGGATGTGCTTTGTTCAATTCCATCTAAAGAGGCTGCATTACTCGCCTATAGTTTGTTAAACGGAAAAGACACTGCGAATTGGGGAAATGCGGCAAAGATTGTAGGTAGACAAAGATATAAAGAGGGAAGGGTTCGCCTCGAAGAATTATTAGAAAAATCTACTACACCCGAGCGTGATAGTTTTGCAGAAGCCCTTGGTTGGATAGGAGACAAAGCCTCTATACCAGTGCTTCGAAAGGTTTTGTTATCGGGTGCCAAAGAAGGACCTTATGGATCGGCTTGGGCTCTAGGAATCCTTGGGGCCAAGGAAGCAGTACCAGATCTCATCAAAGCCCTTGATCTAGGAGATGCCAAACTAATGGTATATGCTTTGGAAGCACTTGGTTCTATCGCCGATCCAACAAGTCTACCCAAACTCAAAAGTCTGTTAGCCGATAGACCAAAAATGGCACCGCAAATTCTTTCCACAGTGGCACTCATTCCCACAGAAGAAGCTCGGATCGTCATTGAAGAAGCCACCAAATCAAAAAATGCCGAAGTATACAGACCGGCGATGGAAGAGATTGCCAAACGAAAAGATAAAAAATCCATTCCTCTTTTGTTAACTTATGCCAATGGTGATGATGCGGAAAAAAGAAAACTTAGTTATTATGCCCTCACGGCTGTAACTGGAGAAAAATTTCGTACAGCCAAAGAGTGGAATGAATGGACCAAAAGGAATTGATAATTTCGAGATAATATGTTTATCATTTAGATTTATAGGAAAGATCATTTGAAATCGTTAACGTTTTATTTTTTTTTGGCATACCTTATCTCCTGGACCATTTGGCTTCCTTTGTATTTGCCTAAGTTTGGGATTCATTTTTTACCAGTGTTGCCCTTTCATCATGCATGGGGGGCACTTGGTCCTTTGACTGCTGCCTTGATTGTAACCAAACTAGAAGAGGGGAATGTTGGTATCAAAAATTTACTTTCCCGGATGTTTCAATGGAAGGTTAATTGGTTTTGGTATTTCATTGCGATTTTTAGTCCTTTTGTCCTTCTTGTTTTCGCTACCATTATCAACTATTTCAACAACTCGAAACTTAGTTTTGATGGATTGGGAGTAAGCTCTGAATTTCCAGAGTTTGGATTTGTTTCTTTCTTTTTATACAGTGTCATCATTTACGGATTTGGAGAAGAAACTGGATGGAGAGGGTATGCCTTGCCGAAGTTACAGAAGAAATGGAACGCCTTGTCTTCGACAATCATCCTTACGTTTTTATGGGCCTTATGGCATGCTCCACTTTTTTTATATCGTCCCGGTTTTATGGCGATGGATGTGTTTGGAATTTTCGGATGGTTTATGTCTTTGTTTACAGGCGCCATTCTTTTGACCTGGATTTATAATTCCTCAAGAGGCAGTATCCTGATGGCGGCTCTTTTTCACGGAACCATCGATATCGTATTTACTTCCGACTCCATTGAACCAAACATAATGAACATCACAGGATTTTTGCTAGTTGTATTTGCAGTGTTTGTCCTTGGATTGACGGGATGGAAACATCTATCCAAGGTAGAGAGGCAGATCAGTTAACCGATTCTTCGATCATCGCATCCCAATTTGGAAAAGGATCTTCGAACTTTGCCCAAACTTCGGGTCCTTCCTTGTATTCTTTGTCACTTAGCAGGCATTTGTCGAGAGAGGCACGTAGTTTCTTTTCATCCATATCCCGTCCTATGAGGACAATCTCTTGGCGCCGGTCTCCCCAAGGTTCCAACCAATGTGCTTGTAGATTTTTGAATACTTCTGGATCATCTGGAATTTCTTCATCAGGAATACTGGCCCACCAATACCCTTCTGGTTTGTAGGAAGATAAGTTTCCCGCTTGTGAATACAACACCACCCAATCCATTTTACTTGCAAGCCATACAAATCCTTTGGCACGAACCACTCCTGATTTTTCTGAATGCAACCATTTGTAAAATCGTTCTGGATGGAAGGGGCGTCTATTTCCATACACAAAACTTTTGATTCCATATTCTTCTGTTTCGGGAACATGTTCTCCCCGAAGTTCTTTTAACCATAAGGGAGACTGGCTTGCTTTTTCAAAATCAAACCTTCCTGTGTTTAATACTTTGGATAAAGGCACTTTGCTGTAATCAGTGGGTATAATTTCGGCATCTGCATTTAGCGAACGTAAGATGGTAAGGAGCCGATATTTTTTTTCTTCCGATAACAAACTGATTTTGTTGACAATGATCGTATCACTAAATTCGACTTGGTCCACAAGTAAATCTACAATGTCCCGATCATCTTCTTCGCCAGTACCCAATTCTCGTTCTCTTAATGAATCTAAACTCTCGAAATCCTTTAAAAAATTTACAGCATCAACAACGGTTATCATAGAATCCAAATTTACTAAATTTGATAGGCTTACGCCTGTTTCATCTTCAAAGGTAAAGGTTTCTGCAATAGGAAGTGGTTCAGAAATTCCAGTGGATTCGATGAGGATCGAATCAAACTTTCCCTCTTTAGCAAGTTTGGTGATCTCTACCAGTAAATCTTCTCGGAGTGTGCAGCAAATACAGCCATTGGACATCTCCACTAACTTCTCATTGGTGCGACTGAGACTACCGCCAGAAGCCACAAGCCTCGCATCAATATTCACCTCACTCATATCATTGACGATAACTGCCACACGAAGACCTTCTCGGTTGGCGAGGATGTGATTGAGTAGGGTAGTTTTGCCAGCTCCTAAAAATCCAGAGAGAACAGTAACAGGAATTTTATCAGTCATCGAATTGTCCTTAATGCAATATAGTTGCATTAGTAATTTCCTGTAATATCTGTCAAGCAGTAATGCAATTTTGTTGCATTAGCGGATTTTTTTTAATATCCCAGTATTTCTTCGTATTCTGCGGAAATCCTTGCTTTTTATGAACCAAGTTCAAATTATTTAGAAATGCAATTGGATCCGTATTACCTAAAGGCCACCAAAACAATTAATTCCATTCGTTCTACACTGCTCGTTATATTTATTTTAGGAATTCTTGGGAGTTTGGGTTCACTCCATAAAGACCAACTCATCATGATGCTTCTTACCACATTCTTTTATGGAACTGTAGCGTTTACACAGTTTATGTTATTAAAGAAAGGAAAAGATCCTCATGCATTTTGGTTTGTTGTGATTGATATTCTACTCATTGGATCGAATACATTAGGCCAAAGTATTTTGGACTTGGACATTGCTTCTTCCGCATTAAAGGACGGAGTAAATTATATTATTTCATTTTTTATCCTATTATACTCGGGTTTTCTTTTTTCTTCAAAACAAACTTATATCATCGGAGTTTTGTTAACTTTAGTCCAAATAGGTTCTTTGGTTTTTGCAGGAATGTCTGGAATGGAATTTGTGGACCGTAATGATACGCATAAATTGGCTTATGCGATCTCATTACCTGTAGAAATTGTGAAAGTTTTCTTTTTAGGTATGGCAACTGTCGCAATTGCAAAAATGGTAGGTTTATTAACTTCCATTCGGGATGAAGCGATCCAAGGGAAAAAAACTTCAGAAGCACATTCAAAAGTAATGGAAACTCAAAAAGAGGCCTTGGTAGAAACTGGTGAAAATTTAAACCAATCCGTTTCTGCATTAAAAGTGTTTGCTGATGATTTAAATGGTCTTGTGCAAAACCAAGCTGCATCCATTGAAGAAATTTCAGCCTCCCTTACGAAAATTTCCCAATCTACAGAAAACTCATTTTCTTTTGTCAAAGACCAATACAAACGAATAGAAACCTTAAATGAAGAAAGTCATACCTTAGAGGGAATTGTAAAAACAGTTCGGGTGGAGATTGATACGATTTCTGGTCAAATCAATGAGTCTTCTCAGTTTAGTAATCTTGTAACGAATTCTATGGAAAACTTAAACTCAGTTTTAAACGAAGTAAGTTCCAGTTTTCAAAAGGTGGAAGATGTAAATCAGATTATGAAAGAGATTGCAGATCAAACCAATTTACTTGCTCTTAACGCCTCCATTGAAGCGGCAAGGGCGGGGGAACATGGTAGAGGGTTTGCTGTAGTGGCCCAAGAAGTCGCAAAACTTGCTGAAAACTCTGCTTTAAACGCCAGTGTCATATCCAAAACGATTCTGAAATCTAAATCGGATTTACTCAAAGGGAATGTGTCGGCAAAAGAAGCAAATGAAATGGCTTTGAACCAGAAAAATGAAATGGTTAAAATCCAAGGCAAAGTGGTTAGTTTTAATGAAAAATTTATCGACTTACAAGAGTTAAATTCAAGGGTTTTACAATCTCAGAAAGAACTCAAAGAATTATCCTCTCAATTGGAATCCATCGCCAAAGACCAAACATTGGGAAATAAAGAAGTAATGCGGGCGGCAGAAAGTATAGAAAGAGACGTGCAAGTTGTTGCTGAAAATACGAGAGTCCTTGCTGACCATATTGAAGACATCCAGGACTTGGCCAACCGGATCAAATGATCCTTGTCTAACACCATTAACTTAACAACCGCCTGATTCGTTCAGGCGGCTCGAAGGAAAACTATTTGTAATTCTTTTCCCCTCTTTGATCTTTGAGTGAAAGTCCTGCTTAAGGAGCCGACTGTATGATATCCAATAACTATTTTAACGATAACGATGACCTAATTGACCATTTTGATTCCCTTACTCCTTGGAACGAGGTAGTTGACCAATACGAACAAGGTTTTGAAGACTTTGCGGAATACCAAAAATCAGGAAAGGAAGAACTCGCTTTTGCTCCCGGTAACTATGAAGATGCCATTGAATTTTACCGTTCTACTTTAGAAGCCGGTGGCGACATTGCAGGAAACGATATTTCTCAAATTTCCAAACAAATGGATGAAGAAGGCCTAAAATACAAAGACGGCCAAGTTGGTTTCCCCAAATCCATGTTAGACGTTGTGGAAAAAATTAAATCCGCAGGGCTTCTTCCATACGGAATTCACAGACATTACGGTGGATTGGGATTACCTTCTGTCGTACAATCAATGTTATCTGAGTGTGTATCGCGCGGGGACGGATCTCTTGCGATCACACTAGGTTGTATGAACCTGGCTGAAACTGTAGAACGATTCGGGACAGAAGAAATGATCCATGAATTTGTTCCAAAGATGGCAGCCGGAGAACTTTGTGGAGCGATGGCTCTTACAGAACCAAATTACGGATCGGACCTTCCTAACTTACAAACCAAAGCGGTTAAGGGAGAAGACGGAACTTGGAAAATCACAGGAACCAAACGTTTTATCACTCATGCTTGTGGTTTTGGATCGGCACCTTCCATCATCTTGACACTTGCTAGAACAGGAACCACAACCAGTGGAGCTCGCGGACTTTCTTTCTTTTTAGTGCACTCCAAAGACGTATTTGTGGCTTCTATTGAAAAGAAAATGGGACTTCACTGTTCTCCTACTTGTGAAGTGGTTTTTGAAAACAGCCCAGGGATACTCATTGGCGAAGAAGGAAAAGGCCTTGTCAAATATTCAATGGCTATGATGAACCAAGCTCGCCTCAATATTGCTGCACAAGCGATGGGAATTGCCACTGCGGCATACTTCGAAGGAAAAAAATATGCAGAAGAAAGAGTTCAATTCGGTAAAACCATAAATAATATCACAGCTGTGAAAAAAATGTTGGAACGAATGGAACGAGAAGTAGCTGCGATGCGTTGTATTTTATACGAAGCAAGTTATGCTGTGGATCAGTATCGTTGGAAAGAAGAACGAGGAAAGATGAAAGGTCTTTCCGAGAAAGACATTAAAAAAGATGAATCTTTCAAAAAATGGGAAAAACTTGCCTCTCTATTTACTCCACTTTCCAAATATTACATCACAGAAATGGCTAACCTTGTGGCTTATGATGCGATGCAAATCCACGGTGGCTCCGGTTATACGGAAGATTATGATGTGGCAAGACTGTATCGTGATGTTCGTATTACCAATATCTATGAAGGAACCACACAACTCCAAACGGTAGCTTGTATCGGTGGGATTGTTTCCGGGATGACGGAGACAGGAATTTACCGTGAATACTTAAAATCCGAAATGGCTACGTTTGCAGCAAGCCAAGGCCTAAATGATCTTTTCAAACAATTTGAAACCGTTGTGGCTGAATTTGCGGAAATCGAATCCACCCCCCTTAGGGAAGAATTGGCATTTGAAGTGGTAGAATCGGCAGCACGTTTCCACAATAGTTTGTTACTCGAAAGAAGTATTGGTCGTTCTAAGGTAGAAAGAAGAAACTATCGTAAATCGATCACGGATGCTTACATCCTTGATAGTTCGGCTACCTTAGCTTCGAACCTAACAAAGATTCGTGGAAAGAAAAAAACACCAGTCACTGCATAAACCAGTCGATACAAATCCTCTTCTTCCTTGTTACGCTTGTTTTATGGAAGAAGGGGAAGGTGTAATCTCTTCCAACAAACCTGACATTCGTCTCTCTTCTCCGTTTTCTTGGAGGAGAGAAAGTTTTCCTCCCATTTTAGATTCTGAATCTCCCGATCATTTAGGTCGTATTCGTGATTTAGGAATTCCTTATATCTTCGATATCCATACTCATTTTTTTCCAGAGACGGTGATGAAACTCATTTGGCGTTGGTTTGACAATGTTAACTGGGCCATCGGATACCGACTTCCTGAAAAAGAAAGAGTGGAACGACTTCACCATAATGGGATCAAACGATTTACTACATTAAATTATGCGCATAAAGCCGGAATGGCTTCTTCGTTAAATGACTGGACCTATGCCAATTATAAAAATTGGAAAGGGGCGGTTCCTTTTGGAACTTTTTATCCAGAAGAGGGTGTCCTTAGTTATGTGAAACGGGCTGTGGAAAATTACGGGTTTCTAGGTTTTAAACTCCACTGCGAAGTTTCTAAACTCAATTTAAACCGACCGGAACTTGCCGAAACATTTCTGTATTTGCAGGCAAAACAAATTCCGATTTTGATCCATACGGGAACGGCACCTCTTCCTGGAGAGTTTACAGGAATCCAATTTTTTAAACCATTTCTCGAATCCTATCCACATTTACGAGTGATAGTGGCTCATATGGGAGCACATGAAATCTCCGCCTACGCCTCGTTACTAGAAACTTATCCAAACCTGGCTCTTGATACCACAATGGTCTTTGTGGACTTTCTTGCTACCGGTAAGTCGGAAGAGGTGGACTCGGCAGTATCTTATTTAGAAACTTACCAGGACCAAATTTACTTCGGATCGGATTTTCCAAACATACCCTATAATCTAAATCACCCCATCACTCGCTTTTTGGATTTACCTATCACAGACAAAGCCAAACAAAAAATTCTCTACAGGAACGCAGAAAACTTATTTTTTAAATGAAACGTGGTTGCATTTGCAACAGCGTTGCAAATGATAGGCCAACAGAGGTATTTATGAAATTTAATAAAATTCTACTGTTTTCTGCCATCGCACTCTCTATTTTGAATTGTGCAGAATTATTTTCATCAAAGGAAGATAATAATAATGACCTTCTCATTCTTGCATTATTAGCAGGGAGTCGCTGTCCATCCACTGCCGTGGCAACGCCTACAAACGGTATCAAATATGATTTCGCCAACTGCTCTGGGGATGCTAATTTGGCTTTATCAGGATCAGGATTCCAAGGGAACAATGTGACATTGAGTGGCGGTTTAGTTGGTACTAGCAATGATTCTACTATCATCACAAACGCATCCGCGTTATCAAATTCTGGTGGTTCTAAAAAAGCTTCGATAGAAATTGTTTACCAACTGAATTCTGCCTCCTCCACAGTTTCTGCCATTTTACCTTCCTCAACATCATTTGCAGGACCTGGTTTTTTGCTTTCCTCAACCAAGGCTGATAAAATAGTAAATGGAACCTCTTCCAATTTTGGAACTCCAGGAACACCTTGGGCATCTTCTGTGGGCCAAGACAAGACCGTTTGTTTGGAAGTCCATGAAGAAAATGGTGCTCATATTTTTGGATGGCAAGGTGCTTGTGCCAATGTGGATCGCAATTCTTATCAATTTGAAGAAGACAGTGTTGTTGTAAGTCTTCCTGGAGATCGTATTGGATTGAAGATCAATGGGGCAACTATCAAGACTTTAACCATTTACAACCAATCGATTGGTGCAGCGGGTTCATTCCAATAATTATAGGATTTCCTTTTGCAAAATAAATTACGTATTTCTCGCAAAACTTTAAAACGATCAGCATTTATTTTGTTGGTCGTTTTGTCGTTTTCAATATGGTCAGAAACTTCCGATTGGGAAAAAGAATTATTTGATTCACCTAAATCTGTTTCACAATTAAAATCTAATGTAACAGATAATAATAAAAATTCTGATGATGCTGATTGGGAAGCTGAATTAGAAAAAGATTTAAAGGACCAAGAAACTCGTAGCAAAGGTTCAGAAGGAAGCAGGGGGACTACTTCTCCCGTTCAATCCAACCAACAAATGAACCGTTCCGCACAAAACCTAATGATGGATGTTTCTGCCGCGATTGATATTGTGGGAGCTTGGGATCGAAATAAACCAAGAGGAACGGGGGAACGAATTGATAACAAAGTTGATGTACGTTCGGCTGAGTTTGGCTTTACCGCTGCTGTTGACCAATGGATGAGGGCCAATTTTCTAGGAGCAGCGCATGGGGAAGATGGAAAGTATTATTTTGAAGTCCATGAAGCTAACGTTCAATTCCCATTTTTACCTCTCAATACATCGCTTAAAGTTGGCCAAATGTTCGTCGATGTAGGTCGATTGAACAGAATCCATTTACATGACAGACCTTTTACTATGAATCCAATTGTACACGAAAAGTTCATTGGTTTTGAATCGATAATGGATACTGGAGCCGAATTCAGTATTCTTTTACCTTGGAAATGGATCACTCAAGAACTAGTGTTAGGTGCTACAAATGGAAAAAAATGGGGTCATGCGCATTCCGAAGGACAACAAAAAAATAATCCAATGGGTTATGCGCACTTAAAACACTTTTACTATTTTGGAAATAACTGGGGAACTCAGTTTGGTTTTTCTGGAATGCGTTTTGAACCTACGACAGATCGAAAAAACCAAAGGTATTTGTACGGTATGGATGCCGTTTTACGTTGGAATCGATCGAATTTACGAGAATGGATGATAATGACTGAAGGTTGGTATCAACAAGAAATTTTTCCAGAACTAATGGATCCAACCACATTTCAAAAATCAAAAGCGCCTTCCAGAGACCAATGGGGTTATTATATGTTTGTGGACTATAAGTTTCACCAACTTTGGTCTGTGGGGTATCGATATGATTATTTTACCGACAAATCCCTTCTCGACAAAAATGGAAAACATGCAGATAATGCTATAGAGTCGCATTCTACTCAGATCACATTTCATAGTTCCGAGTTTGGCAGAATACGAGGTTCCATTGAAAGAAGATATATACAAGATTTTTCTAAAACAGAATTTCAGGAACAAAGGGAGTGGCGATTTTATGTGCAGGCAGTGGCTATCCTCGGTTCACATCCGGCACATAGTTATTAATCCAAATAGGTAAAAAAATGTTTCAATTATTAAAGAATTTTTTATTCACATCACCTTCTTTTCTTGTTTTTAGTTTCTTACTTTTTAGTTCCCCTATATTTGCAAAAGTTTCCCTTGTCGCAAGTATTTCTGATATAAAATATATCGCCGAACAAGTCGCAGGTGATCGTGCCGAAGTCTCTGGAATGATCCGAGGAACTGACGATCCTCATTTTGTAATGACAAGGCCAGATTTTCTCGTGAAATTGAGTGAGGCCGATGTTTTATGTATGGTAGGACTTGATTTAGAAGTAGGTTGGATTCCTTACCTCCAACAACAATCGAGAAACATGAAAATCCAAAAAGGACAACCAGGATATTGTGATACATCTTTTGGGGTAAAGATCCTTGGGGAACCCACAGTGATGATGGACCGGTCTATGGGTGATATGCATATCTATGGGAATCCCCATTATTGGAATGATCCTATCAACGCCATCCAAATGGCACAGAATATTAAAAATGCACTCACTAGGGTGGATCCTCTAAATGGGGATTATTATGAAGGTAATTTTAATTCTTTTAAAAAACGACTCATCCAATTGACAAAAGAAGAAATGAAAAAGATGGAACCTTACTTTGGGTTAAAAGTGGCAGTTTTCCATGACCAATTTGTTTATTTAGCCTCACGTTTTAAATTCAACGCTAATTTAACCATAGAAGAACGACCTGGCGTTCCACCTTCTGTTCGTTATATGGACCAAGTCATTAGTTATATGATCACAGAAAAGATAAAAATTATCTTGATTGGTCCCTATCACAATCCAAAGTATGCAGAGTATGTGTCTTCCAAGGTTCCAGGTTCTGTCGTTGTGACTCTGCCTGTTTCTGTAGGCGGTGCACCTGAAGCAGCCACTTACGAAGACACATTAAGGTTGATGTTACAAAAGATACGTGATGCAAGCGACAAAACCAAATAATACAGAAATTCCTTCTACATTTATCCATACAAAAAATTTAAGTGTGGGATATAGGAAAGAATTTCCTGTGGTTTCCGATATCCATTTGCACATACATTCTGGAAAAACCTATGCATTGGTTGGTGGGAATGGCGCTGGAAAAACTACACTTTTTCGCACCTTAACCGATCTTTTGTCCCCACTTTCTGGTTCCATTTCCTTTTCTAAAGAAATCAAAACTTCTTACGTTCCCCAAGCCAAACGAATGTCTTTGGAGTTCCCTCTCCGTGTGGAGGACGTTCTACTTATGCCAAAAAACATTGGACTTAGCTTTTTACCAAAAAAGAAATTTTCCAAGGAAGATTTGGAGCTCATTGAAAGAACGGGTGTTAGCTCCTACTTAAAAAAACAGATTTCACTATGTAGCGGGGGACAATTACAAAAGGTTCTAATTCTACGTTCCCTTCTCACCAAAGCTAATTTAATTTTTTTAGATGAACCAATGGATTCCTTAGACCACAACGCAAGGGAACTGTTTCAAACTGTATTATCCGAATACTTAAAAGAAGGGAATCGTTCTTTGTTTTTTATCACTCATAGTTTAGAACATGATTGGGGATTCGGGTTTGATGAAATTTTTGAAATAGACGAAGGAAAACTCTATAATATTACCAGTGGAGAAAGGCCACCAAACTGCCACCACCATGACTAATATACTTTCTAGTTGGAATTTGTTTTTACCACAAATGGTAGTAGGTAGCCTTGTTGGTGCCTTATTATCTGTCCTTGGGATTTTAATAGTCCTTAGGGGTATGACATTCTTTGGAGTCACTCTTTCACAGGCTGTTACTTTTTCTGTCGCCTTATCCTTGTTTATGGAGTGGCCAGGCGAAATTTTCCCCATTCTTTTTTCTTGTGTTTTGGTTTTTCCTCTTTTGTATGTAAGAAAACTACGAGGTATGAAAGAAGAGGTGATCCTTGGAATTCTATTTGTTTTCTTTTCTGCTGCCTCTCAGTTTATGTTGGCTCTCGGTGGAAATGTACAAAATCATTTGATGGCCGCATTTTTTGGGGATATTTTAACTTCGCAAGTGCGAGCCGATTCCTTTGGCATCTATGTCGCTGTTTTCTTTTTTATCATTTATCTTAGTTTTTTTAGAAGGTTTCTTTTTATTAGTTTTGATCGCGATGAATACAAAATCCAAGTAGGAAATCCGCTTCCTTTTGATCTTTTGTTTTATATCATCCTTGCGGCTTCCCTTACAGTTGCCGTAAACTTACTGGGAACTTTTTATAGCATTGCCCATTTGATTTTACCAGTGTTTGCTCTTTTGCCACTCATTCGTTCTTTACGGTTACTGACTATTGTTTGTGTTTTGTTTTCTGTTTTTGCTACTGTATCTGGATTTTTAATTTCCCTTGTCGGCATTGAAAGGAATGGGGAATTGATTTATTTTCCGACATCTTCCAGTATTATTTTAGTCCTCTGTGTTTTGGCCTTTATTCTTCATCTGAGTCGATTCCTAACTACTTCCGTTTTTTCGAAATCTGTCCGATAGGTATTCTGTGAAATTAATCCCTTGTAATACCTGCGGGCAAAACCGTTTCCGTCCTCTTTATACAAAAGAAAGTCCTTTGGGTGAGTCTTTTTCGATTGTTTCTTGTGAGTCTTGTGGGCTGGTCCAAGTCAATCCACAACCAGGATTTTTAGAGGTAAAAAAATACTATGATGATTCTTATTTTACCCAAAGGACAGAAAGAGGGTATGACAATTATTATTCGGATCATTTAAGAAAAGAAATTTCTAGAGTTTTCCAACTCAATTTAAATGATTTGGATTTTTTCTCTTGGGAGAAAGATCGTCTCAGAGAAAAAAAAACGGGGGAAAATCTAACTTCTTTGGACATTGGTTGTGCGGCAGGATATTTTGTTTCTTACTTAAAAGAACGAGGTTATGATGCGTATGGGATTGAAATTGCAGATGGTCCAGTTCGTTTTGCACGTGAGACATTAAATCTAAATATCTTTCAAGAGAACTTTCTGGATTGGGATCCTCAGTTCCAACACCAATTTGATGTTATCACTCTTTGGGCTACCATTGAACACTTACACAAACCAAAAGAAACCCTGGAAAAAATTAAAAACCATTTAAAACCAGGAGGGGTACTCATTCTTTCTACCTGTCGTTATGGGTTACTTGCCAAACTTGCGGGATTAAAGTGGCGCTATTTAAATGTTCCGGAACATCTTTATTATTATTCTTATCATGGTTTAAAAAATCTGCTTTTGGATTTAGGATTTCGCAATCCAGTATCTTTTACTTATGGAAGTGGGATGACTTCACGTTCCGGAGTCAGTTTTTATTTCAAACTCCGGAAGTGGATTATGGATCGTTTAGTCAAGCGACTTGAGTTAGGCGATATGATGGTCTTTATGGTGAAGAAATAAATTAAGTTTCCAGTGACTTTAGAATGTCTTCCACGCAGAAGGCAACCACTTCCTCTAGTTCCGCTGTAGCATCCACAAAGATCGTAGACTCAGGTAGGATCGCCAAATAATTTTGGTAGATTCTTTCCTGTTCCGATTCTTCGTCAAAAACTTCTTCTTTACCACCTCGGCGGCTTCGTCGGTCTGCTGATTCCTCGGGGGAAAGATCTAAAAAATAAACTCGATTTGGTTCGGGAAATCCTTTGTCTTCATTTCTGTATAAAATTTCCGCAGCATGTTCTTCGTCTCGACCTTGGTAGGCAGCTGTGGAAAAATAATATCGATCTTGAATTACAGATTTTCCACTCTTTAATGTGGGTAAGACGATATCCTTCACTGAACATTCTCTGTCGGCAATAAATGTTTCAATTTGTTCTTCTTTAGAGAGTTTGAGGTTTCCCAGGAGAAACTCTCTAATTTTTTTTCCGTACACACTGTCCGTTGGTTCCCTATGCCAGAGGTTGGGAATGGATTTTGTGAGTAGTGCTTCCGATACCATACGAGAGACAGTGGTTTTCCCGGAACCATCGATCCCTTCAAAGACAAAGAACTGATTATTTTGAGGCATATCCCCTCCATTTTAAGAATGGTCGTTTTTTCCTCGACTTATTTACTAAACTCGGCAGTTTAGTCTAAGGAGCAAAAACATGAAAAAAATTTCGTCTATGCTGATCATTGCTTTTTTGGCCGTATTTATGATTAACTGTGCATCCGAAGAAGTTAAACAAACGCCGGTAGTGGAAGAACCAAAACCTTCCAAAAAACCAAAATTGAATGAAGCATTCAAATCAAGAGCTAGAGACATTAAATAATTTCTACTCAAATCAGAGACCACCTGGGGAAACTTGGGTGGTTTTTTTTTATCATTCTGCGCAATATTTAAGCAAAAATTCCCCTTTTTCAACCTGCCATTCCTGCGATGCCTGGTTTTTGGGCAGAATGCAGTAAGATTCCCTACAATGCTTACTGGTACCGATCTTGCAATAAGAAGACAGTATCCATCTATGATTACAGAAAGAGAAAGTCATAAATTCCTGCGTGAGTGGAAAGAGTGGTTGTCTGGCGGAACTTTGGTTCCCGTTTTCCAACCCATCCTCTCCTCAGAATCCACTGGCATTTACGGTTATGAGCTATTAGGGCGTCTTTCCACACCGGAAGGTTTGTTAAGTCTTGGGGAATTTTTTTTGTCCCAGACTTTTGGTTATGATGAAATCTTTTTTCTCAAAAAACAAGTCGATGAAGAGATTCGACTACTTGCCTTAGAAAAATTTAAAGCGGAAGCCCCACCTGAAACTAAGTTATTTTTAAACATTTCCCCGAATGTAATGTACCATACTCTTTTACAGATGGAAACTACCTTACCAAAAACCATCCAGATGGTAAGACAAATAGGAGTAGATCCAGAAAGGATTGTTATTGAAATCACCGAAGAAAGGTTTCCACACAACTTAGAACTATTACGGCCTGTCCTCAATTTATACAGACAGGAAGGGTTCTCCATTGCTGTGGATGATGCTGGTTCCGAAGCAAGTAATTTGGATCGAATCGGTCTTTTTCATCCAGAAATCATTAAAGTAGATTTACAAATGTTACGAAGGTCTACTTTTTCCAGAAATTTTAAAGAAATATTACTCAATTTATCTAAGTTAGGTGAGTCGCTTGGAAGTAGTTTACTATTTGAAGGAATTGAAACAGAAGACGAACTTTATAATGCTTTGAATTATGGAGCAAGGTATATCCAAGGATTTTATTTCGCCAAACCAGAACCTTTTTTTGCCAAACGATTTGAATACCGAATGGAAATGCAGTCTTCCTTAGAATATTTTCACGCACGTAAACAAGGAGAGATGAATCGTCAGATTGAATGGGAAAATCTATGGAAAGATAAACTTTCCGAAATCATGATGGGGTTTACCGAAGAAAATGGAATTTGGGAATGGAAAGGTGGATTTGAAACGAATGTATTTGGGGATGGGAATTTTTTTCGGATGTACATCACAAACCCATTAGGATTCCAGGTATCCCCAAACTATGCCAGAGTTCCATCGGGACAGATGGAACCAGACTATTCTTTTTTAGGAAAAAATTGGTCGTTTCGACCTTATTTTTTTGAACATTTACATAAATCAAAAACAAGTAGGGATGCTTGGACTTTATCCCAAATGTACCACGATATTTCAGAAAGAATGATGTTGCGGACATTTGCCAGGAACCTTTCCGAAAATTTGATTTTATTTATCGATGTAGTCGTGTCACGATCTTGAAAGGTTTTGCGAAAAACCCTCTCCTTGGGGATCATGACAATCACTATGGCAAAAATTCAATTTTTGCAATTACCGGTACCACCTCCTTCTTATTATGCAGCCACAGGAAATGTTCCTTTAGCAGCTGCTAGTTTGGCAAGTTGTCTTGCATCCAAAGAGGATCCAGTTACAGGAATCACTCCCCATGTAGTTTCCCCCGAAGATACAGATTCTTTAGGAGACCTTGCACTCATCGACCGCATTGTCAAAGAAGGACCTGATTTTTTAGGACTCTCTCTTTATTTATGGAACACCGAACGAAGTCTTTATATCGCAAAAGAAGTAAAAAAAAGAAGTCCCGAAACTAAGATCCTCATTGGAGGGCCAGAGGTAAACGAAGACAATCCTTATGTTCTGGGAGAAGAGGGATATGATATTGCCGTATCGGGCGAAGCCGAACATAGTTTTCGTAATTTAATGCGGTCATTACTTTCAAATTCGTCTTTGGATGGATTGGAAAATGTAGCTTACCGAAAAGAAAATGGAAAACTCACTTCGTTTGGAAAACCTGTCCCTGCCAATTTTCCACTCACAGATTTTCCCTCACCTTATACCACAGGACATTTAAAAGTAGATCCCAGACGATCCACTTACTTGGAAACGGTACGAGGTTGTAAGTCACAATGTACTTATTGTTTTTATCCCAAGTCGTCACAGAATCTAAGGACACTTGACATTCCTGAGACAATGAAACTTATTTCCGACTTAAAAGAAAAAGGGGCTAAGGAATTAGTTTTTTTAGATCCTACTTTTAACCATAGACCGGGATTCGAAAATTTTTTAGATGCCATAACCGAAATCAATGCGGATGGCCAGATGTCGATGTTTGCAGAACTTCGATCGGAAGGTGTGACTCCAAAACTTGCGACTAAACTTCGTAAGGCGGGGTTCACTCGTGTGGAACTCGGACTCCAATCGGTAAATGAAGAAACTCTAAAACGAGTGAAACGATATGGTAGTCCACACAAAGTAGCGGAAGTGGCAAAGATGTTAGCCGGTGAGGGGATAGAACTTCTACTGGATCTGATCATTGGTCTTCCTGGTGACAAACCAGAGGATGTGGAAAGAGGAATTCATTTTTTCTTAGAACACGGGCTTGGAGAATGGGTGCAAGCCTTTCCTTTATCTATTTTGCCTGGAACTGCCATGCGTAAAGATGCCGAAAAAGAAGGCCTCTTTTTTATGCCTACACCACCATACAGAATCATCGAAACACCTACCTTTAGTTCTAGAGACTTAACAGAGTCATTATTTTTTGCAGAGGATTTATTGGAACGCCGTTTGGATGAGTTTCCAAGGCCATTTTTATGTAATGCCGCCGCTAACAAAAACGATCGAATCGATTTGGTGTTAGGTGAAATAAAAAACCCCTTGTTTAAAAAAAATCTAAATCAAGGGGAATCAGAATTCTCAGATTGGTCGGGGAGCCGTCACCATAGTGTTTGGTTTCACACAGAAAACTTTTCTAAAGACCTCTCGCGTATTCTTGGTTTCATTGAGAATCGTATTTCGGCAGAACCATTTTGTACAATCGATTTTGTGATCCCTTTGGTTTCTATTCCTAAATCCCAAGAGATAGAAAAAATCGTTTCCGTTTTGGAATCCAAAAGACAATCTTATCTTTCACGTACACTGGCACATCGGGGTGAAAATCTTCAACACCGTTTGGTTTTTGTTTTTGATGGAAATCATAGGGAACTAAGGAATTGGCGAAAAATAGAAATGGAATCCACATCCTTTTTGATTTATGAAATCGTTTCTACAAATAAAATCCAGAGTTTGGATCCTTCTTTAGAGGCTTTTTATTTGATAGAGGGAGATGAGTTTCAAACAAAAGATTTTGAGTTTTTAAAACAAAATATGGATCCAGAAGCGGTAACTTTTTCTTCTAGAAAGTGGGAAGAAAAATGGTCTATGGAAGTTTTGGGTTACGGAGAACTTTAAATTTTAAGGTTTATGATTTTGTTTACGAAAGAATTCAACATTTTCCAAAAATCTCTTTTTTTCACCTGAACGCGAAGAGTGACCTGCGATCGCAAGACCTACTGTTAGGTGACCTTCCTCGTTTTTGGTAATCGTTTTAATGGTTCCAAAGGCAGTCAGTGGAGATTGCATCTTAAAAAACAAATCAAACTGAAAACCTGAAAGTTTGGGAAGGCTTTTCATTAAATCAGGGTGGTCAACAACTACTTTTAATCCACCTTCTGAAATATCAATCACTGGAAATTTACCATCAGATTTGATCATATTCGAATGACGGATCCGGTCTACCATTTCAAAACAAACCGTTTTCATCTCCATAGCTTTGAGTAGATCAAAGGTTTCTGTTTTACTTTGCATTTGGATGTATCCAATGGGAATGGATTCTTCTTCATCATTAAGGTAAAGAATAGGAAGGATTAGTTCTGATTTGATTTTTTGGTTTCGTTTGTTATTGATTTCTTTTTCTATATCATCCTCCACTTCATCGGAAAATACCAAAAAATCTTCGTTAGGTGAAGTTTCGTAAGATTTCCGATCTGTGGCGTCCTCTAATAACAGACCTTTTTTAGTTTTTTTGATTTGGCGGATGACTTCTGAATCTTCGCTTGAGTTAAAGGTAGAAATTTTGATAAAATCGACTGAGTTTTTCAGTTTAGTTTCATAATCCTGAAAGTTCACTTTTACCGCTGTGGGGATATGAAACATATCGGTTTCGATTTTGGCTTTACTGGAGACAACATTTGTGATCCAAGCGGAACCGGGAGGGACAGGAATTCGTGAACTTTCCCTATCTTTTTTGGCTATGGCAATTTTGTCCAAATGGAGAACATACTGCGATTCTCCTTTTTCTTGTTCCACCGTACATTCTAGGTGGAGGTATCTTCCTAAAATTTTATAGAGGGTCACTTTTTGGCCCACTGATAAGGTCATGGTGGGTCGAACACTTACAAGAACCTTGTTTCCATCGGCCGATACTTTTTTTAAAAAACAACTTTCCCCAGAATGGATATTGTCTTTTAGACTCAATTCCTGGTTTAATAAAAATTTCGTCAAAACATGGAGTTTTTTTTCTTTGTCAGAAAAAACATCCAAAGATCGCTTACTTCTTTCTAGAGTTTCCATAAAAGGTCGTGTTACTTACTATTATCGGACGAATTTCTCCTGAAATTCTCTTGCACGGAGAGTTTTCTTGCTTAAAGTAGAAAAAGGAAGGATAATTATGTCAAATCAACCCCTACCAGGATCTGAGCTTTTTGATGGAGTCAGTGGACAAGAGCTCTTCTCGGTCAACATGGGACTCACGTATCGGGACTTTTTAGTTCTGCCCGGATACATCGACTTTAACCCGAGCGATGTCGAACTCGAAACCAAACTTTCCAAAAACATTTCCCTCAAAAGACCTCTGATGAGTTCTCCGATGGATACGGTCACCGAGTCAGAAATGGCAATTGCGCAGGCTCTAATGGGTGGAATCGGAATTATACATTATAACAACAGTATCGATGAACAGGTGGATCTTGTTCGCAAAGTAAAACGATACGAAAATGGATTTATCAAAGACCCAATCCTTCTATCTCCAGAACATACATTGGCAGATTTAGACGCAGTAAAAGAAAAGTATGGTTTTAGTGGGATTCCGGTTACGGAAGATGGAACCGCTCGTACAAAGTTAGTTGGTATTGTGACTAACAGAGACGTGGATTTTGAAAGAGACCGCGATATCAAACTTGGCAAGGTGATGACAACAGACCTTATCACTGCAAACGTTGGCATTAGTTTGCAAGAAGCAAACAACATCCTTCGTACTAGCAAAAAAGGAAAACTTCCGATTGTTGATAAACAAGGAAAACTGGTAGCATTGATTTGCCGCAGTGACTTGAAAAAAAATAAAGAGTTTCCTCAGTCTTCCAAAGATGATCAAAAAAGATTACGTGTAGGAGCAGCACTTTCCACCTTACCAGAGTCACGCGATCGTATGGCGGCTCTTGCAGAGGTTGGTGTGGATGCTATCATCATTGATTCTGCACAAGGAAATTCTAGTTACCAAATGGAAATGATCCATTGGATTAAATCAAATTTTCCAAACATTGACGTCATTGGTGGAAATGTTGTTACAAAAGCACAAGCTGCAAACTTAATCGCTGCTGGTGCCGATGGCCTTCGAATCGGTATGGGACCTGGGTCCATTTGTATCACACAAGATACAATGGCAGTGGGACGTGCGCAGGCGACTGCCGTTTTTAAAACCGCAGAGTATGCGCAGGCACATGGAGTTCCTGTGATTGCTGATGGAGGAATTTCCAATATTGGCGACATTGCCAATGCCCTTGCAATCGGTGCTTCTATGTGTATGATGGGTTCCATGTTTGCAGGAACAAAAGAAGCACCTGGTGAGTATTTTTATGAAAATGGAATTCGTCTAAAGAAATATCGGGGAATGGCAAGTTTAGAAGCAATGAGCAAAGGCGGAGACAAACGATATTTCTCTGAATCCCAAAAAATCAAAGTGGCTCAAGGTGTTTCTGGTTACGTTGTAGACAAGGGATCTGTATTAAATCTGATTCCTTATCTTGTCCAAGGACTCAGACAAAGTTTCCAAGATATGGGATTTCGAAATATACCTGATCTCCATAAAGCACTAAGGGAAGGAAAACTTCGTTTTGAACGTAGAACGGAATCAGCTCAAGCACAAGGTAGTGTTCATGGCTTGTATTCTTATACCAAACCTTCAATGCGCGCGGAATAAAATTATACATGCTAAACATTCTGATCTTATTTTTTTTCTTTAGTTTTGTTTCGATAGAGGCGCAAGGGGCACCTGACACCAGTTTATCGGCTCAAGAACTTTTGGCAAGGCTTGACCGAGAAATGGATTTTGGAAAAGGACTTGTGAAAGGAACTTACGTTCTGATTCGTAGGAACGGAACTTCTGAAACTTGGAAGATCAATCGATTTTTTAATGGAGAAGATGCGCTTCTTCTTTTTGATAGAAAGGGGCGCGGACTCGAATCCAAACTTTTGACAAAGGACGAAGGTGAAAATGTGTTTTTCTTCAATGTCCTTAGCGCCAAACTGTTTCGAAAAACTGACGATGAAAAATACGAATCCTTAATGGGAACGGGTTTCTTTTATGTGGATCTTTCTGGTTATTCCTATCAGGCCAATTATAACCCGTTAGTGAATGCAGACCTAGAAATTGGTGGTGAAGTATACTACCGAGTTTCACTAAAACCCATCTTACCTTATTTTTATAAAAAGTTAGTTTTACTTGTAGGTAAAAAAGATCTAAAGCCATACCGTGTCGACTTTCATGATAGGGACGGGATTTTATTTAAAACTTTGAACTTAAAATATGGCCCTGTGAAAGTAAAAGAAATTTCAGGAAAAGTAGAAGAGATTCAAAAAGCCTCAAGGCTTGAAATGTTAGATTTGAATACAGGTAGCATTACCGTTTGGGAAATTCAAGAAGTAGACAAGTCTGTAAACCCAGATGCTTCCTTATTTGCAGTAGATAATTTAAGTCGTTAAACCCTTGTTAGAGCCTGGACTCATCCTTTTTCGCGCTGGGTTTTCACAGAAACCTACAATTTCACTGTTTCCAGAAGAGTTGGCCCACCTTCGGGCTTTAAGGCTTAGTAAGGAAGAAACCATCGTCCAAATCCGAGACGGTGTTGGTGGTCTTTATGATTACCAATTTTCTCCTCTTTCCAAAGAATTAAAGTTTTTAAAAGAAACCAAAATACATAAAGAAACAGAACATAAAACCATAGCTATTGCGCTTCCGAAAGGGAATCGGTTTGATTTCTTTTTACAAAAAGTAACAGAGATTGGTTTAGATTCAGTGGTATTTCTTGTATTTCGTCATTCGATTCGAAAAGAGTTCAATTTAGAGAGAGCAGAAAAAATTGTGAAAGAAGCGGCGGCTCAGTCGAAACAAACTGTGTTATTGTCTTTATCGATAGAAACTGCGGCAGATTGGATGGATTCACATAAAGAGAGTTTGGTGGTCTTTCATCCGCATAGGTCTGAGGTTTTTTCTGCGAACAAAATCATTGGAAAAATTCCTGTGATAGGACCTGAGGGCGGCTTTCATGTCGATGAAGAAAATTGGATGGAAACAAACCAAATCCCACGGCTGACATTGCCAGGTGGGGTTCTACGGACGGAAACGGCAGGCATAGTCGCCGCCAGTTTCCTTGTGTATGGAACTTGATTTTTTTAAAAGAACTTACTATTTATTGGTAAGTAAAAGTAAAGTTGTGGAGAGATTACAGTTTGTAGAACAAGCACTGAAACAAGCAGATGCTGAAGTGTAATTCACCCCTGTGATGTCTGGGTACTTGGCAGCACAGTCTGCGTTACAAGCATCTAAACTCCCTCCCGTACAACTAATTAGGAAAGTAAACAGGTTTCTTTCCAAGGTTTTGTCTTCTCTTTTTTGACAAGATGTAGAGAAGATCATGACAAAACACAAAACAACCAATACTAACAAACGATTCATATTCCTAAACTCCGTTCTCCCTGCATTTCGTCAATCGGTTCGTAAAAATCTTGACCCTTGTGACTTTTCCTATGCATTGGATGAGATCCTATTATGTCAGACGGTTCTAAAAAGGTTTTAGAAAAAAAAGCGCACGGAGAGTATGAATTCACCGCTTATGGGGAATTTTTATCCTATTTCCACGCCCATATCGATATTTTCAAAAAACTTCTGAAAAGCCGTAAAATGGATCCTGCCAAAGTGGAAGAGGTCGCAAAACAGATCAAATCCTACATGACTGGGAATATCAAAAAGACAGACCAGTTTTTTGAACACCTTCCTCAATTTGCCACAATGTTAGGTGTTCCGCAAAATGAAGTATCTACCTATTTAAATTCTAATTTTATCGAAGTACTGAATAAAGTACAAGAAAAACTAAAAACACAAGAGTTGGAAAAAATCAATAACGCACCAGCTCCTAGTTTTTCTTCAGCGGCAGAAGAGATAGTGGAAAGGCTTCAAGTCATTCATCCCAAAGATTATGTTTTTGTTCAAAAAGGTATTTTGACTGTATTAGAAAATCCTCTTACTGGTGAAATCATCGAGCCACGAGGGCTAATGGCAGAATCAGCCAAAGCTGCACTTTCCATTCCCACAAGCGCCGAGTCAGAAAAAGAGCCTCTGTCGTTGACAGATGCATTAGCGGTTGCCAATGCACCGCCTGCACCTATTATAAAAAAACAGTCTCTCATTCCAGAAAGAGACAAATCCATTCTTTTGGAAATTGTTGAAACTTTTGGTGAAATTCTGACCGGTGAACTTTTAGAAGTAAAAATCGGTCCAGATCCCAAAGACAATCCTCTTCCCGAACCATCTTCAAAAAATAATACAACTACGGCTTCAGAAGAATATGAAATTGAAGATTTGGAATTTGATGATTCCGATTCTTCCCATTCGGATTCAAATTCTTCTCATACACAATCTGATGATGTTGATGATTTTTCACAGGACATTGATGTTGATTTTGAAGAAGAAGAACCTACAGTTACAGTTGATCCCAATCTGGTTAGGTTGGAAAGTTTTTATGTAAAAGAATATATGGAGTTGACGCAAACCATTGCCGGTTTTCAGTCCAAATCAGATCAGGTGGGTTACCAGAACTGGTTACGTGGCATTTCTGAATTTGAAAAAGCAGTTGTTTCACTTCGCACACAAGTTTTAAAAGAACAAAAAAATGAACCTGTGGATTGGAATTCACTTTTTCAAATGATGAGTTCGAAATCGGATTTGAGTCGCGAAGTTTTAAGTGGTATTGTTAAAAAAATCAAAAACTTTCAGATCGTTAAACTGACGTTAGATCGTATGATCCAAGAGTTTAAAAAAGGAAGTCCTGAGTTCATGCAAATCGTTAAAATGGCATGGCCTCATATTCAAAAAGCATTTTTTGAAGTACCCAATTATACTCAAGTACAGACAGTTTTAAAAGGGATTCTTTCTCGTGTGAATGACGAAAACCATAAAAGGGATTTTTCAAAAATCTTTACTATGGCACTGAATTTTATCCAATCCAAATTTCAGGCATAAGCAATGTTAGGGGAGATGCACTCTCTTCGTGTTTTGACACTCAAGTGGAAAGTCGGTATCCTATTGAATCTACTATGGATTCCTTTTTTTTTACATGCACAACCAAAGTCAAACATCATAGTTGATCCTTTATTACAAAGACCTTGGATTCCCGATGCGGAGGAAGAGGAGAGCCGAAGTTTTCATCGTTTCCTTTCTCAGTTCAAAAATAAACAATCCACAGTGAAAAAAAAGGACATACATGGTAGAAACTATTTAATTTCACCATCTGGACTTATGCGTTTTCTTATCGATGATGAGTATCGTAAAGAATTTCCTGTTTTAGAAGAAGCGGATATTGCGGCCAAGGAACTTGAAGCTTTATACGAAGTTCGCAATGAAAAGGAAGCTGTCTTTCTTGGAAAAGGAATTCACCTTTGTTACCGTTTAAAACTGGAAAAGGAACCTGGTTTTTTTCCCAGTTGGCTTACGAAATCCAATGAAATTACGAACCGGGCTGCCAATGAATGGTCGGACCAAACCATACCTTTGGACTTAGTCAGTGAACCTTATGGATGTTATCTGACTGTTTCCAGTCCACAGGATACGCTTGTATTGGAATCAGAATCATTTCGGTATCGAATTCGATTTCCTTCCGAACTTCGTTACGAGGGATTGTATGGGAATCGGCTAGGAATTTACGGAGAAAATAGGGATTCAATATATCGAATCGTACGTTTCGTACAGTTTTTGGAGAATTATTTGCCTCTTGGTCAAACGGAATGGGATGAAGCATTAAAATTACAAACTTCTGGTAAAAAAAAGAAAAATTTGCCTAAGATCATTTTGTCTATTGGGTCTAGTTTTGATAAATCACGGCCACTTCGTGATACAAAAAATTATTTTCGTTTTTGGGATACAATGCGCTCTCTTTCACCAACTCTCATTAGAAAATTGGGATTTAAAAGAACGGAATCAAACTCTGAATATATAAGCGAATGGACCGAAGTGGATGAAATCGGAAATTCAGTTGCAATGGAAATGAAAGAATATTATCTTTATAATGCTCCACGCGGTTATTTCCTTTCGTTGTCTTTTCCAAAAAGGGAAAAAGAAAAAGCAGACCGTTATTGGCAAACCATTCGTAGTTCATTTGAGGTTAAGGAGTAATCGATGTTTGTTGGTTTTGTCGAAAATCAAAACAGAAGAAAACCAGAACCAAGTGAAGAACCACCTTCTTCTTTTTTTATATTTTGGACCGGGTTCTCTTTCATTTTAGGATTTGGAATTTTTTTACTTCCCTTTGGTGCTTTTTTCCCACTGTCTGTTTCTGTTTGGGCCATCCTTTTTTTGTTTTTACCGGTTTTATTTTTAGGAATTTTAATTTCTAAAAAAACAGGTTTCAAAATTTTTTTAGCAGTATTTTTATCCTTACTTGCTGGAGGAAATTCCATTTTATTTTTAGGTGACTCGATTGGTTATCAATTTGGTATCACATCCAAAATGGAAGTTCTCCCCGAAGAAGTTTCACATTTTCTTAACTATCGTTATTTGTTCTTTCGTGACTTTTATTTGGATGATGTGGATGCCGGAGAATTTCGTTCTCCACTTCTCGTTAGGCGAAGATCGGGAGGGATGGTTTATGGTACAGTCATTCGATTTCAATACAAACGGATAAGGTCTATTTCTGGTAAGGTAGTAAAACCTTCAATATATGCTATTTGTTATGCGAAAGATGATAGTAAATGTCATCTTTCCAGTATGTATTCGGGAGGAGTTGTTTTGTTAGATCCTATTTGGGATGAGGAACTACCATTAGAAAAAGATTCTGTTTTTATAGTTTGGAAAGGTTCTTTGGATTCCGAATTTTTTACCAAGGGAATATATTCCTTTTTGTTTTTTATTTTTTTAGTTTTAGTTTGGACTATGGTTGTGTATTTTCCGGTTTTAGGAGAAAAAGAATCTTAATATTTTCTTAATGTGAATCTAGTTTTCCTTAACTAGAGAACGTTTTGCGATTTTGAATTACCATGAGAAAATTTCTTTATGGTCGAATTATTTTATCTCCCGTTTTATCTTGGGTTACTGATTCTTATTTCACCTTTCGTCGGTTATTATATGGCATTCATTTTGAATGCGAAGTTGTTACCGTTAGAAAAGTGGATATACCAGTTTATTTTTTCCGGCTCACCTTCCACTCAAACACCAAAACAGTATTTAAGTAGCCTCTTTGTTTTCCATACAATGGCAGGTGGAATTTTATTTTTGATTTTAAAATTTCAAGAACACTTTACTCTCAATCCTTTACATCTTCTTGGGATGGACTGGGATCTTGCCCTAAATACAACGATATCCTTTATCACAAATACGAATTGGCAGGCCTATTCTGGAGAAAGCCAGTTGAGTTATTTTTCTCAGATGGTCGGACTCACTCCTCAAAATTTTCTTAGTGCGGGTGTTGGGATTTCTGTTTTAGCATTTGTTAGTCGCGCAATTATATCTTCTAAAACGAATCGATTTGGAAACTTTTGGTTGGATTTATTTCGCTCGACCTTTTATATTCTTCTCCCCCTGTCTTTCTTTGTATCCATACTTCTCGTCGGACAAGGTGTCATTCAGTCATTTTCGGGTCCTATTCAGAGTCTAGGGTTTGATGGAGTTTTGGAAACAATACCGATGGGTCCTGCAGCTTCGCAGATTGCGATCAAACAAATTGGCACGAATGGAGGTGGTTTCTTTGGAGTGAACAGTGCTCATCCGTTTGAAAATCCTACTCCTATTTCTAACTTCATTCAAATGTTTTCGATACTCTTTTTGCCAGCCTCTTGTGTGTTTTTATATGGCAAAATCACAAATTCATTTCGTCACGTATGGGTAATTTTCTTTGTAATGTTGTCATTTTTAATCCTCGGGTTTGTCGGTGTTTATTTTTCTGAACAGAACCACTTTGGATTTTGGGAAGGAAAAGAACTTCGATTTAGTTTAACGGAATCTTCCCTTTGGTTAACAACAACTACGGCTGCTTCCAACGGTTCCGTCAATTCTATGCATGATAGTTATTCTCCATTAGCTGGAGGTATTGCCATATTTCAAATGATGTTAGGCGAAATTATCTTTGGTGGTGTCGGGACAGGAATGTATGGTATGTTTTTATTTTTGATACTTACGGTTTTTTTGTCTGGGTTGATGACGGGAAGGACTCCAGAATACCTCGGAAAAAAAATTGGCAGTTATGAAATCAAATGGACCTTATTTGGAATATTATCCCCTACAGTTTGTATTTTATTAGGAAGTACAGTTACGGTTTTATTAGAATCAGGTTATTCTGCTAAAGGTCCACATGCATTGTCACAAATTCTTTATGCCTTTAGTTCTGCAGCTGGTAATAATGGTTCTGCCTTTGCTGGTTTTTCAGCAGATACTTTATGGGGGAATTTATCTTTAGGCTTCTCTATGTTAGTGGGTAGGTTTAGTGTCATTTATGCTGTTGTAATTGTTGCGGGAAGTTTAGGTGGAAAGGTAACCACGAAGGCCTTCGATGGAAATTTCAAATTAGATACGATTCTATTTGGCGTTTTGCTTTTTAGCGTAATTTTAATCGTTTGTGGTCTTTCATTTTTTCCTGTTTTGGCACTGGGCCCTATATTAGAGCAAATACTGATTAGTAAAGGGATTTTCTTTTAAGAGGAATGTATGGTAAATTCAAATAAAATAATTTCACGAGAACTTTTGCAAACATCATTCAGTGGAGCAATTCAAAAGTTTTCTCCAAAGTATGCATTCTCTAATCCAGTGATGGCAACTGTCTGGATCGGGACTTTCATTTTAATGTTACAAATTTTATATTATATTGGATCGGGCATTCCGCTTCAAATTGAAATTTCAGTTTTCATCTGGTTAGTAATCACATTATTTTTTGCAAATTTTGCAGAGAGTATCGCGGAAGGAAGAGGAAAAGCCCGAGCTGATAGTTTAAAAAAAACAAGATCCAAAACAATTTCGAAAAAAGTGGATAAGGTAGGAGAATTAAATTATACTGAGATCATTTCCAGTGAATTAAAAATCGGTGATATTGTTTTTGTCAAAACAGGCGAAGTGATTCCTGGTGATGGTGAGGTGGTTTTGGGAATTGCAAGTGTAGATGAATCTGCAGTCACTGGTGAGTCAGCACCTGTCATCCGTGAAAGTGGCGGAGATCGCTCAGCTGTCACAGGAGGGACTAAGGTCATCTCAGATCATTTATACATTAAAATTACAACAAAACCTGGTGAAAGTTTTCTTGATAAAATGATCGCAATGATTGAGGGAGCAACAAGACAAAAAACTCCAAATGAAATAGCTTTAGGCATTGTTCTTGTCGCACTTACTTTCCTTTTTTTGTTAACAGTTCTTTCTTTGGTTCCAATCGCAAATTTTGTAGGAACTCAGATTGGTCAGAATTGGAATTTTCGCTTTTCAATTTGGTTGGCATTATTCGTTTGTTTGATTCCAACAACGATTGCAGCCCTACTTAGTGCGATTGGGATTTCAGGAATGGAAAGATTAATTCGACATAACGTTATTGCAAAAAGTGGTAAAGCAGTAGAAGCCGCTGGAGACATTCATGTTTTATTATTAGACAAAACTGGTACGATTACTTTAGGAAATAGAGAGGCTAATCGTTTTTATCCTGCAGTCGGAATAACAGAGGAAGAACTTGCCGATGCAAGCCAACTTTCTTCGTTATCAGATGAAACTCCAGAAGGAAGGTCAATTGTAGTTCTCGCAAAACAAAAGTATGCGATTCGTGAAAGAAATCTAAAGTCTTTGGACGTAAACTGGATTCCCTTTTCCGCTTCTACTAGAATGAGTGGGGTAGAAATTTATGAAAATGGAAAATTAGTAAGGAATGTACGTAAAGGAGCTTCGGATTCCATTCGAAAATACGTTGAATCTTTGGGAGGAAATATTCCGCAAACGATGCAGATGATTTCAGATGAAGTTTCTAGAAAAGGGAGTACTCCCATTTGGGTCACAGAAGGAAATAAACTTCTTGGTATCATTGAATTAAAAGACATAGTGAAAGGAGGGCTAAAAGAAAGATTTGTTACATTAAGAAGGATGGGAATTCGAACGGTGATGATCACAGGAGACAACCCACTGACTGCAGCGGCCATTGCCGCAGAGGCTGGGGTAGATGATTTTATTGCTGAAGCCACTCCAGAGGCAAAATTAAAAAGAATTCGAGATGAACAGGCAAACGGGTATTTGGTGGCAATGATCGGTGATGGAACCAATGACGCACCTGCACTTGCGCAATCAGATGTTGGTGTGGCGATGAATACGGGTACACAAACTGCAAGGGAGGCTGGTAATATGATAGATTTGGATAGTAATCCAAGTAAACTCATTGAAATTGTTGAAATTGGGAAACAACTCCTTATGACAAGAGGAGCGCTTACAACATTTAGTATCGCTAATGATATTGCCAAATATTTTGCCATTCTACCTGCTTTGTTTTTGCCTCTAGCTCCTCTCAATATTATGCATTTGTCGAGCCCTGATCATGCAATTTTATCTGCTGTGATCTTTAATGCCCTTGTGATACCCGCATTGATTCCTCTTTCCCTTCGAGGTGTTAAATACATACCTAAGTCACCTGATGCAGCACTATTAAGAAATTTTCTTCTTTATGGAGGAGGGGGAATGGTATTTCCATTTTTGGGAATCAAACTCATTGACTTAATTATTTCTGGAGGTTATCTATGAAAAATAATGAAACATCGAACCAATGGGAAATCTCCATTCGATTTTTATTTGTATCCTTGCTTTTGTTAGGTGTTGTTTATCCTTTAACAGTGACAGGGATTTCCAATTTGTTTTTTTCAGAGAAAGCAAATGGAAGTTTGATTATATTGGATGGTAATGTATTTGGTTCCGAACTTTTGGCTCAAAAGTTAAATTCAAAATCTATGTTCATGTATCGACCAAGTGCAAATGATTACAATAAAATACCGAGTGGGGCCTCCAATTTAAGCCCTTCTAGTTTTGAATTAAAAACATTAGTAGACCAAAGAAAATCAGTTTTAGATGGAATGGGAATTGATTATCGCAACTGTCCTGAATTATTATATGCCTCTGCTTCGGGATTGGATCCACATATTTCAGTTGGTTGTGCATATGAACAAGCCAATTTTCTTAATCGAGAATTCAAAGTTCCCATTGATACTTTAAATGAGTTGATTCAAAAAAATACTGAGTATTCTTTGTGGGGATTTGTTGGGCGTGAACGTGTAAATGTTACAAAATTAAATGTATCTTGGAAAAAAATAATCAATGAATGAAGGTAAGCGTCCGGAAGATTTTCTTTCGATAGCAAATCAGGAAGAACCAAAAAAAAAGGGAATTCTAAAAGTTTATTTTGGGATGTCACCTGGTGTTGGAAAAACCTATGCTATGTTAACGGAAGCACATCATTTAAAAGAAGATGGAGAAGATGTAAAAATTGGAGTCGTAGAATCACATGGAAGAGAAGAAACAAATGCATTGATTGAAGGTTTGGATCGTATTCCGCTTAATAAAATTGAATATAGGGGGAAGGTATGGGAAGAAATGGATGTCGAAAGTATCTTAAAAGAAAAACCAAGTTATATACTGGTTGATGAATTGGCCCATACCAATATTCCCGGTTCGCTCAACAACAAAAGATATCAGGATGTTTTTTTACTATTAGATGCAGGGATTCATGTTCTCTCCACTGTGAATGTTCAACATTTAGAAAGCCAAGTAGATTCTATTGAAAAAATTATACAAAGCCCGGTAAAAGAGACCATTCCGGATAGTATTCTCGAGAGGGCAGACGAACTTGTGTTAATCGATATTATACCTGATGAATTGTTAAAGAGATTGTCTGAGGGAAAGGTATACATTGCGGAAAAAATATTAGCAGCAAAAGAAAATTTTTTTCGCAAAGAAAACTTAACCTATCTTCGGGAATTGTCTTTGTCATACACTGCAAAGTACGTAGAAAAAAGGATGCCTCAAGGCAGAGAAAGGGTAATGGTTGCGATCTCGGCAAGCCCTAATTCAAAAACATTGCTGAGGTATGCAAAAAAGTTGGCTTTAGAAAGGAATTCTGAGTTGTATGCATTTTTTTCAGAAAACGAAGAAGAGAAAAGTGTGGAAGCTGCCAATTCCATACGTTCTCACATTCGGTTGGCAAAGGAATTAGGTGCAGAAGTTATCCACTCCTTTGAATCTGATCCAGTAGTTGGAATCCTAGCCATAGCAGAGGAAAAACGGATCAATCGTTTGGTCATCGGTAGGCCCAAAAAAAGTTTTTTCTTGGATATCTTTCAGAGGAACATACCTTCTAAACTCATCAAACAACTTAGAGGTGTAGAACTTATTGTTTTACCTTATGCAGACGATCTCTCGTTACAATTTGATTTTTATAAAAAACTAATTCCTTCTTCTGGTATTCGCCAATATATATCTGTATTTGCTTTAACTTCAATCGTTACCTTAGGTAATCAATTTTTAATTTCTTATATTGGATATTGGACTATTTCGATTCTTTATTTGTTTTTTGTAGCAGTACTTGGGATATTTTTTAGTCGCGGCCCTGTTTTGCTTGCTGCGATTCTCTCTGCTTCATTTTGGAATTTTCTGTTTATCCCACCTCTTTATACTTTTTATATTTCGAAGTTAGAAGATGCTTTGATGTTCGTGATTTTTATGTTGATTGCTCTCATTAATGGAAGTTTAACGGCAAGGCTTAAAAAAAATGAACTAAAACTTAGGTCAAGAGAAGAGAAACTTTCCATTCTTTATGAACTCACACAAAATTTATCTAAAACCTCAACGGCGTCGGAAATAATCAAAACAGGTGAATCATTCTTTAAACGAATTTTTCCGTTTCCTGTAAAACTTCATTTTTACCAAGGTGGTGAGTTTTCTCCCGCCATTGAAGATCCAAAAGATCTGGCTGTGGCTACTTGGACGATCAAAAACGGAAAACCGGCAGGAAAATATACTGAAACATTATCTCTTGCCAATGCTACATTTTATCCACTTGTTTCCCCAGGAGGCATTACTGGTGTAATTAATGTTAACTCTACTGAGGAACCGAGTTTGGAAAAAGAAATACTTCTGAATACAGTCGCAAACCAAGTTGCTTTAGCTCTGGACCGAGATATTCTCTCAGAAGATTCTAGGAAAAATTTTTTGATAAAAGAATCAGAAAAATTATACAATCTGATTTTTAATTCATTATCACATGAATTAAAAACTCCTCTGACTTCCATTCAAGGCTCGGCATCTGCACTCCTTGATCCTGATATTGATGCCGATATAAATGCTAGAAAAAATCTAATTGAAGAGATTCAGGAAAGTTCATTAGTCTTGAATTTGCTATTGGGAAATCTATTAGATATTAGTCGTATTGAATCCGGATATTTAACTTTGAAAAAAGAAAAAGTATATCCATCTGAAATTATACACGATTCGATTTCTTATTTGGGCAAAAACAAATTAAACCATACAATTAAGATTCAGTTAAATGATTTGGATTTGCCAATTGAACTAGATCGAATTCTATTTTCCCACGCTCTTTTTAACTTACTTTATAATGCATGTATGTATACTCCTGAAGGTTCAACCGTTTGGATATCGCTAGAAAAAACTGAAAAATCCATTCAATGGATAGTAGATGATAACGGATTTGGTCTTCCGCTTGATTCTTCGCGAATCTTTCAGAAGTTTTATCGAGGTGAATCATCGGGAAAAATAGGGACTGGACTTGGTCTTGCGATAACCAAATCAATCGTTGAGTTACATGGCGGTAATATTGAAGCAGTCAATAGGAAAGAAGGGGGAGCAAGGTTTCTCATTGACATACCTTTTTCTAAATAAGAGAAAATGTATATGTTGAAGGATTTGATTCTTTTAGTCGATGATGATGGCGCAATTCGCAAGATGTTACGCATTGCACTTGAAGCAAAGGGATATCGAACCATTGAGGCGATCTCAAGAAAAGACGCAGTTGAATCCATTGCGCTCAATTCACCAAAATTGGTTTTACTCGACTTACAACTTCCAGACGGAACTGGACTTGAGGTAATCAAGGAAGTTCGTACATTTTCCGAAGTCCCCTTTATTGTATTGTCGGTAATGAGTTCCGAGGAAGATAAGATTGCATTACTTGATTCAGGTGCCGATGACTATATTACAAAGCCATTTAGTATGGGGGAATTGCTCGCAAGGATTCGCACCGCTTTGCGTAGACTTCCCATTGAAGAAACACCTACCAATTGGGAAAAAGAAGGTTTGGTTGTAGATTTTCTAAACTATCAAGTCATTAAAAATCAATCTCAGGTCCGTTTGACTCCAACGGAATTCCAGATCCTTACTTTTTTAATAAAAAATGCAGGGAAAGTCATAACTCATGACGTACTAATTAAAAAGATTTGGGGAGACCAAGCATTAAATGAAATGAATTCCCTCAGAGTTCATATCACTCAACTTAGAAAAAAAATTGAAGATTTCCCAAGTGATCCAAGGTTTTTGATAACTGAGCCTGGTATTGGTTATCGTTGGGTGACACAATAAATTACTCATAAATTTTAAATTTGGTTATATCAAATTTATCTTAATAAGTTCTTAACGTAAATTCAGGGAAGATAATTCTCCAAACATTGTAGAGAAGATAAAAAAATGCTAAATTGGTCTTACTATGATAGATCAATATAATGTTTTTTCAAACATCATAATCAGATGTTCCATAAATTTAAGAGTGCACCTCTTTGTTTTGTTTTATGTAAGTTTAGTGTTGTTAATTCCAATTCATGCCGAAGAAAATCAATTGATTGATAAAAAAGAAGGTTCTGATTCATCTTCTAAAACCGTTCCTTTGCCAAGTATTGTCAAGTTAGGTGGCTTTGTAGATTCATATTATTTATATAATCGTAACCTTCCTAAAGATAACGAAAGAAATTTTACGACACAAGCGGTTCGAAATTCTGAATTTAATATAAATTTGGCCTACATAGAAGCAAAAATAGAAGAGAAAAATTATAGAGGTAGAATCGCATTTCAATGGGGAACTTCAGTAAACGCAAATTATGCATCAGAATTAAACACTGAAAAATATTCTAATCAAAATTCTGTGAAAAAAATACAGGAAGCGTTTGTAGGTTTTAAAATTTCAAATAAAACTTGGATAGATGCAGGAATATTTTTTGGAAATATTGGATATGAATCATGGATTTCACAAAATAATGTAAACTATACGAGGGCATTTGCATTAGATTACGTACCTTATTATTCTTCGGGTGTTCGTTTGTCTCACCAATTTTCTGATAAACTCAGTGGACAATTGCAGGTATTGAATGGTTGGCAAAATATTACAGATAATAACAAAGATAAATCATTTGGTGGACAGATTAAATATGTTTTTAACCAACACTTTATTTTAACTCTAAATCAATTTATTGGTAATGAGGCACCGAATTATGAAAGAAAACAACTAAGGATGTATCAAAATACTATTTTGGAATGGATTTTATCTGATCAATTCAGTTTAGTTGGTCAGGTCGATGTGGGTGCACAAAAAAATAAACAAAGTTTTGTTTATGAACCTTGGTTAAATACCTATGATCCAAATCTGAGTGAATATCGAGAAACTAGTTCACATGTATACCGTCAGTGGTATCACGGAACGATTTGGGTCAGTTATTTACTCACTCCAGAATACCGAATGAGTTTTCGCATAGAACGTTTTTATGATCCGCTTCAGGTGATGGTAAATACGGGAACTAAAAATGGATTTATGGCTAACGGTTACACGGCAACTTTTGATATTCTTACTTATAATCCAGGTTTACTTCGATTTGAGTATGTATATCGCAGGTCAGCAGATTCTGTATTTGCTTATCATGATAGACAAACATCTAAAAAAGAAGATTTTTTCTTACTGGCATTTTCTCTTAAAATCTGAGGTAAAAAATAGAGTCTAGGTAAATTTCTTTCCATAAAATGGGAACCTTTTGGGCTTAGTTTGGGTCTAATGATCGTTCATAGATGTTTCTCCTTATGATACCCGCAGGGAGGGGTCAATATCCCTGATTTTCTTTTTTTTCTTTCCAAGCCGCTTCCCTATTTTTAAATTTTGTCATGTTTGCAAAGAGCCGGCTTTTTCTTTTCCTCTTCCTTTCTTTATTTTTAGTTCGTTCGGATGATTCTCAAACCCTTCCTGCGGCTATCGAATTTTTCACTCCCAATGGATTTGTCAAACAGCCCAAACAAGTGACCGTACGGTTCACAAAACCTATGGTTTCTCTCGGAGATATTCGACCCAAAGTTGATATCTTTCAAATCAAATGTCCGCTTCCTGGGACCAGTCGTTTTCTTGATTCAACTACCTGGGTTTATGAATTTGAAAAAGAACTTCCGGGGGGTGTGGAGTGTTCCTTCCAATTGAAAGAAGGAACCAAAACATTTAGTGGAGAACTAGTGCAAGGGGAACATAGTTTTTCCTTTCATACAGGAGGACCTTCTGTACAATATGCAACTCCATATAATGGAAGTTCTATTACCGAAGACCAAATCTTCGTTTTACATCTGGATGCAAAACCGGATCTTACTTCTTTTCAAAAATATACCTACTTTCGTTCAGAAGAATTAGGAAACAGAATCCCTATTGTCCTCGTCACTGGATCTGAAAGAAAGGCAATCTTAAAATCAAATGGTGATACCGATATAGAAGAAACAGTTCTTTTAAAATCTAAACAAACATTTTTACCGGATCGGCAAATCCAACTTGTTTTGGGGAAAGGAACTAAGTCGATTTGGGGTGGAGAAATTAGAGAAGATGAGGTATTGTCATTTACGGTAAGGCCTGTATTCTCTGTTAGGTTTAGTTGTGAAAGAGTAAATGCAAAAGCAGATTGTATTCCCATCTTACCAGTTTCTCTTTCTTTTAGTTCTGCGGTATCCCGTTCCTTGTTACAAAAAATCAAATTGGTCTCTAAGGATGGTACTGAATTTCCTCAATCGCCAATGGCAGAAAAAGGAAACGAATTTTATGAGTGGGTGAGTTTTCCTGGTCCCTTTCCAGAAAACAGTGAATTTGAAATTCGAGTTCCGGAACTTGTCGACGATACTAACAGAAGTTTATCGAATATTGGTTCTTTTCCTTTAAAATTTAAAACAGATGAATTTCCGCCCCTTGCCAAGTTTGGTGCCAAATTTGGTATTTTGGAATCGAAAGCCAAACCTGCCTTACCGGTAACACTTAGAAATTTAGAAGTAAACCTGCCTATGAAATCCATTTCTCTTGGTGTAGGAGGAAAAAGCCAAAAAACAATGGATATTTTAGAAATCCAAAAATGGTTTCAAATTCTTTCTACAAGAGAACGTGAACAATCTGTATTCCAAAATCCACCAGCTAACTCAGGTATTTCGACTTTCTCACTTCCCAAACCCAATGGGAAAAAGCCAATGGAAGTGGTGGGAATTCCTTTGGAAACACCAGGGTTTTATGTAGTAGAGCTTGCGAGTGATGTTCTTGGAAACAGTCTTCTCGAAAAAAAAGGGAAAATGTATGTTTCTAGTGCGGCCCTTGTCACCAATCTTTCGGCTCATTTTAAATGGGGAAAAGATACTAGCCTTGTTTGGGTGACAAACCTTGACCAAGGACTTCCTGAACCTGGGGTTCAAGTGAAAGTTCTAGACTGTAAAGGAAACTTGCGAGGAGCGGGCATTACAGGAAAAGATGGTAGTATGCTTTTTGGAAATTTAAGTTTCCAGGAAATTCCCTATTGCGGTTATCATGAGTTAGGTTCTGGTTTAACCATTTTTGTACAAAAAAATGACGATATTAGTTTTACCTCAAGCACCTGGGACAAAGGAATCGAAAGTTGGCGTTACCAACTTCCGAGTGCCACAACCGGATATTCCAAAGAAATCAAATCTATTGTTCTTGATCGAACTTTGTTTAAAAAAGGGGAAACGGTTCATTTAAGACATGTTCGTCGCGGATTTGGAAATAAGGGACTGATTCCAGCTGATCCCAAAGACTATCCATCGCAAGTCATTATCAAACACGAAGGGTCAGGAGAGGCATATCCATTGCCTTTGGTTTGGTCTTTTCCTGGGCACACCGAATCTGAATTTAAAATTCCTAAAAATGCAAAACATGGGGTTTATATTGTATATTACCCTTATTCAAATGACGATTCAAGTTATGGGGAAACAATCACACAATTTCGAGTTGAGGAATTTCGCCTCCCTGTAGTCAAAGGGAATATACAACTTGCAGGCGACAAACAGGAGTTAGTTTCTCCAAGAGAATCCAAAGTTCTTTTTGGGTTAGAGTATTTGTCGGGAGGAGGGGCCGGTGGATTTCCTGTAAAAATTCGTTCACAAGTAATTCCCGGTCATTATTCACCCAAAGAAGAGTATTCTGCATTTTCCTTTTCCCCAGAATCCATAAAGGAAGGAAAGTGGAAGGCCAGTGGTTATGACGAAGAAGAAGTAGAAGAATCTAAACCGGAAGTTCTTTCCACTGCTTTAAAAACTGATGAAAAGGGTTTTCTGCAATATACGTTTAGTGGATTAAAAACCATTCCCGGTTATGGAAATTTCCAAGTCGAAATGGAATATGCCGATCCCTCTGGCGAAATCCAAACTGTTTCTAGAAGTTTTCCTGTTTCCCCTTCAGAAATTCATTTGGGAATCCTACCCGATGGTTGGTTGTTTACAGAAGATAACGTTAAACTTCAGTTAGTGGCACTTGATCAAAAAGACAAAACCATTGGCTCTCAAAAAATAAAAGTCACTGCCTACAAAAAAGAATTTTATTCCAACCGAAAACGTTTAGTAGGTGGTTTTTATGCCTATGAACATTATGAAGAAGTAACAAAACTCGGAGATTTTTGCGAAGGAAAAACAGATTCTAAAGGAATTTTGATTTGTGAAGGAAAGTCGCCTGGTGTGGGTGATATCGTGTTTCTTGCAGAAACTAAAGATTCTAAGGGAAACCTAACCAGCTCCAGTTATAATGTTTGGGTGAGTTCCAAACAAGAAGCTTGGTTTGATGTGAGTGACCACAACCGAATGGATATTCTCCCAGAGAAACGTTCCGTGGATGTGGGCGAAACCATTAAAGTGCAGATTCGTTCTCCTTTCCGAGAAGCAACAGCTCTTGTCAGTATAGAAAGGGAAGGTGTTCTCGATTATTTTGTGACTCCGGTATCAGGAAAAGATCCAGTGATTTCTATACCTATCAAAAAGGAATATGCTCCCAACGTTTTTGTATCTGTATTTTTAGTTCGTGGTCGCGTCGGAGATCCCAAACCAACAGGTCTTGTGGATTTAGCAAAACCAGGATACCGTTTGGGTCTGACTATGTTAAAAGTCGGATACAAACCGTACAGTTTGTCCGTCTCTGTAAATCCTGATAAAAAATTATACCAAGTCAGAGAAACGGCAAACGTAGAAATTGAAATCAAAACTTCAGAGGGAAAGGTTCCTGTGGAATCAACAGAAGTGACACTTGCGGTTGTGGACGAAGCTCTCTTGGAACTATCTCCGAACCCCACTTGGAATTTATTAGATTCCATGATGGGAACAAGACCTCATTCTGTGGGAACGTCTACTGCCCAATCACAGATCATAGGAAAACGTCATTTTGGTTTGAAAGCAAAACCAGAGGGCGGTGGTGGTGGAAAACAATCCACACGTTCTCTTTTTGATACCTTACTTTATTGGAAAGGAAAGGCCATTGTTGGAAAAGATGGAAAATTAAAGTTTAGTTTTCCTTTAAATGATTCCCTCACTACTTTTCGCATTGTAGCTGTGGTTACTTCCGGAACCAAAGAGTTTGGAACGGGGATGGCAAAAATCCAAACCACTCAAAAAATTCAGTCCTTTTCTGGAATTCCACCTGTGGTTAGGTTAGGTGACAATCTTCGCCATGAAGTGACACTTAGAAATGCAGGTGAAAACAAAGAACAACTTCGGTTACGTCTTACTGTAGCGGATGTAAAAAATGGAACCGATGTCAAAGAAGATTTGGAAACAAAATCTGCCATTCTCGCTCCAGGAGAAACTAAAGTTGTTTTTTGGGATTTAACCGTCCCTGAAAATACTACCAAACGAAAGTTCCAGTTAGAGGTTTCATCACCTAACGGAACAGTCCTTGATCAAATGGCTGTGGAACAAAAAGTTTTACCTGTCGATACAGAAAGAGTATACCAAGCTGGTTTATTTTTATATGAATCACCAATGAAAGAATCAGTCCAGGTTCCCGAAGGTTCAAAACCTGAGTCAGGTAAAATGATATGGAAGGCATCACCTACCATCCTAACGAGTTTGTCTGGAATACAAAATTATTTTCATAACTATCCATATTATTGTATGGAACAACGTGTTTCCAAGGCCATCGGGTTGAAATCAAGTGTTTTATGGAGTGAAGTTTTATCTGATTTAAACTCGTTTTTAGATTATGATGGCCTTGTTAAATATTTTGCTCGTATGGAACATGGAAGTGAAATCCTCACTGCTTATGTATTAACATCAGCACAACTTACCAATCAAAAAATCCCAGAAGATGTTTTGGGAAAAATGATCGCCGGTTTACAAGGATATGTAGAAGGCCGTGTCAATGGAGAAAGATATAGATTTGGGGCCGATTCCGTGATTCGAAAAATCATAGTTTGGGAAGCTCTCACAAGATACCAAACTTATGAATGGGAGCAAGTAAGACCCATTTTTGATGGCCTTGAATTTTTACCAACAGCATCCCTAATTGATTTATCAGAAATTTGGGGAAGGGTAAACGGTAGTGACAGTTCCGTAAAGTCTCGCCTTACAAGTACGTTACGATCCAGACTCAATATCCAAGGTTCCGAACTTGTGATTGCTGATTCTGGATTTACGAATCCTTGGTGGATTTTGGGAAGTCGCGATTATACGATGGCAAAATTTTTACTTTGGTCATTTTCGGAACCAAGTTATAAAAAAGATATGCCTCGTTTAATCAAAGGTTTTGTTAAAATGCAAAAACGGGGAAGTTATGATACTACACTTGGGAATGCTTATTCCATTTTAGTTTTTGACCGTGTGAGTAAACTCCTCGAATCCGAAAAAGTCACCGGCGGAAAAATAAAAATCCAATCCTCAAAAGACGTGTATCAACTGGAACCTAACGGGAAACAGACGGTATCTCAAACCATCGGAACTACACCGGAGACAGTTTCTGTAAGTTACGATGGAAAGGGAAAACCTTGGGTGGAGTGGTCTGTCAATTCTGTCCTTCCTTTAAAGGCTCCTATTTCTAGTGGCTACCGTATCAAACGAACTTTTGAACCAGTTCAAGTGGCAAAATCCGGGGTTTTGACAAAAGGGGATACTGTTAGGGTCACTTTAGAAATCCAGGCTGATTCTGATAAAACTTGGGTGGTTGTGGAAGACCCAATTCCTCCAGGTTCTCTCCCTCTGGGTCGGGGATTTGGTAGGGAATCCATCATCCAAACGGAAGGAAAGACGGGCGATTCTTCCTATTATTTGAGTTTTGAAGAAAGGACTCTCTCTATGTACAGAGCGTATTTTGAGTATCTCCCCAAAGGAACCCATACCATCGAACATAGTTTTCGTTTGAACCATTCGGGAAGTTTTAAGATGCCGGCCACCCGGGTTGAGGCCATGTATTCCCCCGAAACTCATGCGGAGTGGCCAAATGAAACTGTAAGGATTTCGGAAAACGGGGACTAGGAAAAGTTTACGGAATCAGGGGTTCTGGAATTATGACTCTAATGGGTCCGAACCAAGCCCCTCTTTTCCCCATCCGAATCCTTAAAATCTCCCTTTGGTTTACAGTTTTTTTTTATCTATTTTTTTTACTCTTTAATACAAGTTTTACCATCATGGGAGTCGATGTAGGAGACTTCCTCAAACAGTATTTAGGTGCTTTTTTTGGAGTTTATCTTACAACAACACTCAAAGTTTTTTCCGTTTCTCTTTTTATACACCTTTCTCTCTTTTCTCTTATTTATTTAATCTACCATTTTCTGAACCGAAGAGAAGTTTCTTGGGTCGTTTTATCGGCTTGGGTTCTCCTTATCGAATGTTTGGCACTTTGTCATTCGATAGTCAGTTTTCCTCAAATTTATGGTGAGTTCTTTTTTTTCCGATATCCATCTTTTGCTTCGTTTTTATATTTTTTAACAGATCATACCAGTCCCTTTTACTTCAGTTTTATTTTAGGACTCCTACTTTTTGTTTTTATCACCATTCTTCTTTTCCAAGTGTATCGTAATAAAAATAAAGAAACCTTATTTTCCTTAGTGCATGTGCTTGTGTTAGGTTTGGTTCATTTCTCTGGATTTTATATATTGGGAATTCTTTATTTTGCCATTTTATTTTGGCAAGGAAAACAGTATCAAAGGGTTCATATCAAATCTTATGGACTGATCATTTTTCTTTTAATTTTCTTATATTTAATTCCAAGTATTTGGATTCGAATTGAGGCTTTGTCTAAATCAAAAGAAGAGGGGAAACCTCCCATTTTTATTTTGTCTGCTGACTCCCTTCGGTATGATAAAGTGGGCCAAAAAATAAATGGAAAAAGTATTACTCCTAATATTGATTCCTTTGCAAAAGATAGTTTTATTTTTCATGACCACCATACAACGATTCCGCGCACTTTTCCTAGTTGGACAGATTTATTAACGGGACAATATTCGATGAGCCACAAGGTTCGGGATATGTTTCCTTCTTTGGAAGAAAAACAAAGGATAGGATCTGCTTCTTTTCCTACGATCCAACAAAGATTACAAAAATTGGGATACAGAAGTTATGCGGTGGGAAGTTTTGCCGCCGATATTTTCCCTCGTGCTAACTTTGGATTTGATGAAGTATTGGCTCCTGATTTTAATGCTCGCATTATGACTGTTCAGCGAACTGCTGAGTCACAGTTGTTTTTATTGCCATTTCTAACTGGATCTTGGTTTTCTGGGGGAATGTATTTAGAGGAGATGGATGGGTTATCTACTTGGGGAGACGGAACTCGTATCCTTAACCGCCTTCGTTCCATAGTGAAACGAGAAGAAGATTCTCCTTATTCGGTAACTTATTTTTCTAGTGTCATTCATTTCCCTTATACTCCTTCTTACCCTTATTACAAATCATTTACGAGTCCCAATTATTATGGTAAATATAAGTATTTGAAGTTTGTGGACCCCACAAACTCGTCTCTTCCCAATGAAGAAGAAACAACCCAAATCAGGGGACTTTTTGATAGTGCGGTATATGCTTTCGATGCTGAGTTTGGAGAGATCCTTTCTGAACTCAAAGAACGTGGGATTTATGACCAAGCTATCATCATCTTAACAGCGGATCACGGGGAAGCACTATATGAAGATGTACATGGACAAGGGCACGGCGAACATTTACGAGGGGAAGCGGTAACTCATGTTCCGTTACTCATAAAATTTCCAAAATCTAAAATAGAAACAACAAATGAACACGAGTTTTTTGGAATCACATCCAGTGTGGATTTATATCCAACTCTTATGGATTATTTTGGAATTCCCACCAAACAGGAGTATCCTGGTAAGTCTTTACTTCCTATCCTTGGAAAAACCAATTGGGAAGAGGAGAGGTTTGTGTATGCGGAAACAGGAATTTGGTTTTCTGATGTTGGGGATCATTTCTTTCAAAAACAAAGGATTCCTTATCCGAATATTCTTTCTCTCCACCAAGTTGTTCCCGAAGAGGACTACCAAATCATGATCACAGATCCTATTTACCGAGAAACCATTGCTTTTTCTAAACATAGGTCAGTTCAAAATTCAAATTATAAATTAATATATATACCTACACGCCAAGGTGTGTTATTTGAATTGTATGACCGAAAAAACGATCCTCTTAATAGGAAAAATCTTTATCCCAATCACCCAGTAAGTGCTAAAATGAAAGACTTACTGTATAAAACTGTGATCCAATGGGAAGACGCCACTCTCGCAGGAGAGTATTTAATACCGAGTTCTTTATCAGATATAAATGAAAACTAAATAGGAAAAAAAGAGGAAACTATGCCGCAACGTAACGACTTAAAATCAATTTTGATCATCGGATCCGGGCCAATCGTCATCGGGCAGGCATGTGAATTTGACTACTCCGGAACCCAGGCTACCAAGGCCCTCCGAGAAAAAGGAATTCGAGTCATTCTCGTAAATTCCAATCCGGCAACCATTATGACAGATCCCGATCTTGCCGATGCAACATACATCGAACCACTCACGGTTCCTGTTCTTGAAAAAATCATTAAAAAAGAAAAACCAGATGCCATCTTACCGACTGTAGGTGGACAAACAGCTCTCAACTTAGCATTGGCCCTTCATAAAGAAGGTGTATTAGAAAAATACAATGTCGAGTTAATCGGTGCGAAAGTAGAGGCCATTCGTAAAGCAGAAGATAGGGAACTATTCAAACAAGCAATGGAAAAACTGGGAATCCGGGTCGCAAAATCTTTTATGGTTTCCGACATGGATGCTGCAAGAAAAGCAAAAGACGAAATTGGATTTCCTATCATCATTCGCCCTGCCTTTACCTTAGGGGGAACCGGTGGTGGAACTTGTTACGAAGAGTCGGAATTCGAAGAAATAGCGCAAAAAGGATTATCTGCTTCTCCCATCTCACAAGTATTAGTTGAAGAATCGGTTATGGGCTGGAAAGAATTCGAATTAGAAGTCATGAGAGACTTGGCGGATAACGTTGTCATCATTTGTTCTATCGAGAATTTAGATCCAATGGGTGTCCATACAGGAGATTCCATTACTGTTGCCCCACAACAAACATTAAGTGATAGAGAATACCAAAGACTCCGCGATATGTCTATTGACATCATTAGAGAGATTGGAGTGGAAACTGGTGGTTCTAATATCCAGTTTGCCGTAAATCCAGAGAATGGAGATGTCATTGTCATTGAAATGAATCCGCGTGTATCAAGATCCTCGGCACTGGCATCGAAAGCAACGGGATTCCCCATTGCAAAAATTGCTGCCCTGTTATCGATAGGATATACTTTAGATGAGATTCGAAATGATATCACTCGTGTGACTCCTGCTAGTTTTGAACCTTCCATTGATTATGTGGTTACAAAAATTCCTAGGTTTGCTTTCGAAAAATTCCCTGGTTCGGATAATACTTTGGGGGTTCAAATGAAAGCCGTGGGAGAAGCGATGGCCATTGGTCGTAACTTCAAAGAAAGTTTTCAAAAAGCCCTTCGTTCCTTGGAAACCGACCGATTTGGATTTGGTAGTGATGGTTACCTGAAAGAACTTTTGGAATGGGAATCGATTCCTAAAGAAGAAAGAAAAACTTGGCTTACTGCAAAGGTAAAACGTCCCACAGACAAACGCATTTTTTATGTAAAAATGGCTTTTAACTTTGGAATGAGTGTAGAAGAGATTTTTGAAATTTGTAAAATAGATCCTTGGTTTCTCTATCAGTTCGAAGAGTTATTCCAATTAGAGAACCAGTTCCGAAAAGAGGGAAGGGCGATCATTGAAGAGATGAAAAAGGCAGGTTTTTCAAATCGCCAACTTGCTTTTCTAAGTAAAGAAGAACAAATCTTATCTCAAGTTCGAAGTGGAGCTGCCATTGAAATTACAAAAGCCAAAGTGGAAAAAACTCTTCGTGAGGAAGAAGAGGCAATTGAAAAATATTTAGAAGAAAAAAACATCCACCCAGTCTACAAACGAATCGATACCTGTGCCGGGGAATTTGAGGCGTTTACGCCATATATGTATTCCTCTTATGACGAGGAGGATGAGGCTGATGTCACTTCGAAAAAGAAAGTGATGATTCTCGGTGGAGGTCCAAACCGCATTGGGCAGGGAATTGAATTCGATTATTGTTGTTGCCATGCTTCCTTTTCCTTACAGGAAGCAGGAGTTGAGTCCATCATGGTGAACTCCAATCCAGAAACAGTTTCCACAGACTATGATACTTCAGACAGATTGTATTTCGAACCTTTAAGTCTCGAAGATGTAATGGCAATTTTCAAAAAAGAAAAACCTGACGGCGTTATTGTTCAGTTAGGTGGTCAAACGCCTTTGAAATTAGCAAAATCATTGGAAAAAAGGGGAGTTCCGATTCTCGGAACCAGTCCCGACTCCATTGACCGTGCAGAAGACAGAAAACGTTTTGCGGAAGTTTTGGAAAAACTGAATTTAAAATCACCTGAAAATGGAATTGCCGCTTCCAAAGACAAAGCCAGAGAGATTGCTCGAAAAATCGGTTATCCTGTTCTTGTTAGACCTTCCTATGTGTTAGGTGGAAGGGCCATGTTAATTGTAAATGAAGAGTCCGAACTCGATAAATACATGGAAGAAGCCGAAGAGGTATCAGAAGATAGACCACTTCTTGTGGATTCTTTTTTACAAGATGCGACCGAAGTGGATGTAGATGCTCTTTGTGATGGAAAGGATGTATTTATCGCAGGAATCATGGAACATATTGAAGAAGCGGGAATTCACTCCGGTGACTCTGCTTGTGTGTTGCCACCACAATCCATTTCTCAACGTATGTTACAAGAAATTGAAGAAGCAACTTATCGTTTGGCTTTGGAATTAAATGTTAAAGGACTCATTAATGTTCAATATGCGATCAAAGAAGAAACACTTTATGTTCTAGAAGTAAATCCTCGTGCATCAAGAACTGTTCCTTTTGTTGCAAAATCAATTGGAATTCCTGTTGTAAAAATTGCCGTTCGTTTGATGTTAGGTGAAACTTTGGCCTCTTTTAAATTAGGAAAACGTTTTTCTGCTCCTATGATTACAGTGAAAGAAGCGGTTTTACCTTTTAGTAAGTTTCCTGGTGTTGATACCATCTTAGGACCAGAGATGAGATCTACAGGGGAAGTGATGGGAGTTGCGATGACAAAAGGGGAAGCCTTTGTCAAAGCACAGATTATGGCAGGGGAAGAACCACCTAAACATGGAACTGTTTTTGTGACTATCAATGATAAAACAAAAAAGGAATTACTCGAACCAGTAAGATCATTATCTAACTTAGGGTATAACATTATCGCAACGGAAGGAACACATAAATTTCTTTCTGATAATGGAATCCTATCCAGTAAAATTAACAAAATTTATGACGGGTATTTTCCAAACGTAATCGATTACATCAAAGAGAAAAAAATCCATTTGATCATCAATACTCCATTGTCAAGGGTCACTCGTGAAAATGCTTTTACGATCCGCCAAGCGGCCATTAAATATAAGGTGCCTTGTTTGACCACTTCGCAAGCAGCAAGAGCACTCATTCATGGTTTGGTGGAAATGAAGGATAAAGGTTTTTCTGTGAATTCCTTACAGGAAATTCACAGAGGACATCAAAAATAGTAAACTAATCTTGGGATTTAGAAAGTTTAACCGCGTTTGTTAAATTTCTAAATCCTTTAGAATGGAATCAATTCGCTTTCGATTCACACCTAGGTCTGATTTCCCCAGTCGAGAAGCAGACCGAAAGTGTAAGAGTTTATTTTTTTCATCAAAATAAAATTCTACATCATCCACATAACGCATGATGAGTGATGTAAATTCTGCATAAATGTAGTTAGGATTTTCTTCGATGATTTTTGTACGTGGTGAAAGTTCCAATTTTCTTTTTAATACTTGGACAGCTTCTTTTAAAGGTTTCTGGTAGGGAAGTGGGCTTCTGTAGTGTTCTTTGTCTGTGGGATTTGCAAAACTGCTAATACAATTGGGAGTTCCTGGACATTCAGCCAATTTCTCTGACTTAACACCTAAAAAACTTGGCCTAGTTCCGGTACAGGCAAATATAAAAAGAAGTAGAGTCGCAGGAAAGAGCATCGGGATTTTTTTGTTCATTGGATCATTCTCTTGTGGTTTATCAGATTGGACGGGTCCTGTTTCCTAAAAGTCATAAAAATCACCTGTCTTTTCTCGCTTGAACTTTCCCTTCCATACTTCTTACTGGTGCCTATTCCTGTAAAATCCGCATTGTATCGTGTTTTGGTTAGGGGTAGGACTAGAGTTTTATGGAAAAAAAAAGAAATAATTGGGAATTGGATGTAATTACAAAAAATGAGTGGACATTTCGTGGTGAAAGTAATATTTTATATCAAACGTTCGATATAAAAAAGGAATCGGTCCGATGCCTAAGATAGTCGACCACGATCTTTACCGGGCAGAACTTTTGACAAAATGTATGCCAATCTTTGTGACGAGAGGTGTGTCATCGGTTTCGATGCGCGAATTGTCCAAGGAACTGGGAGTTTCCACGGGAACTCTTTATCATTACTTTCCTACCAAAGAGATTCTCTTTGAGTCGATGGTAAAACAACTGGTCGCAATTGATGCAAGAGAGATTACCGAACTTTCAGAAAATCACTCAGGTCTATCTGACATTATGAATTTTGTCGCTTCGCGAGAAGATCATTTTATGAACCTGATGTTGCTTGCTGTGGATGTAAAGAGGCATCTAAGTGAATCTAACGAGTTATCACAGTTGGTGGAAGATTCTTTTTCAACGTATAGAAGAGCTTTGGATCGATTCTTTCCAGCCAATGCCAATGTCATGAGTGGAAAGGCTTTTTTATCTTTTTTTCTGGGAGCTTTGTTTTTAAAAAATAAAGCTACTGAAAATACAAATTGGCCTGAACTATTTGAAGGATTGGAGAACTTGAAGGTATTGTTCCAAAACAAAGAATAAGGAGATAATTATATGACTCTTACAAAACGACTGAGTTTTTTACTTTGTTACGTTTTACCAATTCTTGTTGTGGTTGCCGAAGCAGAAGGGGGAATTAGTTATATTATTGTTCCTATTACTGTTTTTATAGTTTTACCAGTTCTTGATTTAATACTTGGTAGAGATAAATCAAATCCATCTGAAAATGATTTCTTAAAAATACAAAACGATTCTTATTTTCGTTATCTGACAGAAACTTGGGCTTATGTTCAGCTAATATTTGTAATTTGGTCTGTATATCGCATTAGTTTTTTCCCACATACAACCACTGAGTTTATTTTGTTTGCCCTTGCCGTGGGAATCGTTACGGGTGGGATTGGAATTACAGTAGGTCATGAACTAGGTCATAAAAATACGAAGTATGAACAATTCCTTGCAAAAATGATTTATATGACTGTTTGTTATATGCATTTTTATATAGAACACAACAGAGGACATCATACTAATGTATCCACACCTGATGATCCTGCTTCTTCTAAAAAAAATCAATCCTTCTACCAGTTTTTTCCGCAAACAGTAATGGGAGCTTTCCGTTCCGCATGGGAATTAGAGAAAAAAAGATTATCTAAATTCGGACTTGGAGTATTTCATTATCGCAATGAGATGATTTGGTATATGGTCATTACCATTTTATTTTTAACGACTATGGTAGTTTTGGGATCTATAGGAAGTGGAAAGGGATTTCGTTTGGATATTCTCGCGTTTTTACTTTTTCAATCCTTTATCGCATTTTCTCTTTTAGAACTTACTAACTATATAGAGCATTATGGTTTAAAGAGAATTCAAAACCCTAATGGCAAATTTGAGAAGGTATTACCTATCCATTCTTGGAACCAAAATTATTTTGTATCCAATGCACTTCTCTTCCAATTACAAAGGCATTCTGATCATCATGCGAATGCCGGGAGAAGATACCAAACCTTGCGACATTTTGATGAGGCACCCCAATTACCCTTTGGTTATGAAGTTATGATTTTAATTGCACTATTTCCGCCACTTTGGTTTTCCATGATGAATCCTATTTTGGAATCATGGGAAAAGAAAACGGCATTTCGATCTTAATGCAAATTGAATTCAGATAATTTTTCACTATCAATAACTTAGTGAATTTCAAATCGAACTCACGAAAAGGTTATTTCGTGAGTCACTTGTTTTTGTAGTCTTATGATTCGGTCTCAGTAAGAACGGCCCTTTTACTCTTTAAAATGGAAAATAAAAGAAATAACAAAGCTAGCACTCCCAAATAAAAGAATCCAGTTGCTAGATATCCAGAAATGGGTGGGTAGAGAACACTAAAACTAAAATCGGGGTTTTCTGATTCCATTAAGAGAGTTCCTAGTTTTACTTCATTGGTCTTTGTAGCTTCACTCGAAGGGTATGAAAAAGGATCGAAGCTGGCAGGCCATTGGTAAGGGTTCCCGTAATAGAGTGCATATCCCTCTTTCGAACCTTCCGCATTTGCAAAAAAATAAATCTCTTCTAATGGCTGCACCGAGATTACATTCGTTAGGTGTAGCGTCTCGTTTTCTCCGTCGTAAATTTGAATTTCAAATTCGGAAGTGATCGTTTTGGAAAGTGGTATTTCCGAATAAACACCTTCTGATTTTTTATGTGTAACGGTTCCATCAAATACAGTTTCCCATTCTTTTTTGTTAATTTTTCCTCGGACCGTGACCATTCGTTCCCAATTTTCTTCCGCGAATTGTAATTTCAAAATTTGGAAAGCGGACTTAGATTCATTGGGAAATAAAAACTGACAATGGTCTTCGGCAAGGACAGGGTCCGCAACTGTATGTGTTTTTTCATAATATAGATTTTTGGTTTGTTTGGCACGAAACGCTGATGGAAATTTTAAATCAGATCCAGGTTCTGCTTCCAAACGAACAAAACGATGTTTTGTGTATCCTAAATCAATTTCACCAGATGTTTGACTTCCATATTTATATAAAAAAACTGTTTTCGATTCTACAAATTGGTCTGGATTGTCACCTAACTTTAATGTAATGGATGTCTCATAGTCATAAGCGCTCGAAACAGATAGTTTAGTATAGTTCAATCCTTCTGGAAGTTTGGGAAGTTCCAATACGTATATCTCCAAATCATCTTTTTTGGAAAATAATAATTCTGGTTTTACTTTTTCTGTGTTTTTCGAAATTTCTTCCGCATTTTGGATAAAATAGGGAATGATTTCTCCGTTGTAGGTTAATCGTAAGTCTCCATAAAATGAGTGTCTGTAAATATCTTCGTCTAACATGAGTTTTACAACTCCGTTAGGGGAAAGATTGCCAGTCAATTTTAATTCTTTTTTGTATTTAAAGTTTTGGACTGCAAGGGGTCGACTTGTCGCTTGTGTTGTAATGGTAAAAAATAATAGAATAGGGAGTAAATATTTAAACTTCATTTTGTTTCCTTCTTAAAATGGTTGTAAAACGTTCCTGTAACGATGAGGGTGATTCCTAAAAACAGACCTGCTAAAATTCGATATCCTAAACTTAAATTCCAGAAATCATATAAATAGAATTTTATGATAACAAGAGTTAATGATCCAAATCCAACGTATCGTAAGGTTTGGATTTTTTTTCCAAATCCAACAGTCAAAGCAACGAGTCCATAGACTATCAAACTGACTGTATATAGAAATAATTGTTTCTCCTCTGGATATCCTAAGTATATTTCAACGAAAGTTCCGAGTAACCAGTAAGGATAAGCAGCATACAAAAATAATTTAGACAAGTCTGAGAACTTTCTGCTATAAAGATAAGAAAGCACTAGATAAACTGAACCTGTAGCAAAAACCAAAAAACGACCATTGAGAAACGGAATTTCGTTTTGAGAACGATAGGTGAATGCAAAGATATAAAACAGAGCAAAAAACCAAACAGGAAATGCAGCGAAATACATATACAGCTGTTTGGAATAAGTTGAGGCAACGGTCACAAGAAAGGCAAAACTGATTAGACTAAATGCTAAAAATTTTCCAGTGGTTCCAATGACAATCAAACTGACTATGAATGGCAGCCCAAAAAGACCTATCAAATCATATAGCTTTTTCTTTTCTAAATTAAGTTTTGTTCGCCTGAGGGAACGTTCATACAATCCATAAAACAAAATTAGGATTAGACTCAGTAAAAAAGGTTTTGCGATTGGATAAAAAATTGAGAAGGCCCAAAACGATTGAACAAATCCTAAACCTACTGTAAATGCAATGGTTACAAGAGTAAGAATCTGGTCTTTTGACTTTGCGGATTCTAAAGTTTGAAATTCTCGTAATAAAAATAATATAAAAACACCTAATTGGAAGGTAATTGGGAAAAAAGGTTTAGCGTCGGTTAAATGGTCGCTTGCCCATCCAACGAAGATTAGGTGGTTTGCTGCCAGAAGTAATAAAGGAATTACCTTCCAATCTTTATCTTTTCTTACCCAGAAAAAAAGAAGATTCCAAAGGAGTAGGTAAGTGAATAGGAATGGATATGAGTTTTGGCCTGTCGACAAAAGGAGAGGAACTGAAAATGCACCAAGAGACGCAAATCCAAATAATACCTCGCTTTTTTGGGCATGGGATATAGCTACAGTAGTTAAACTCAGAATGAGGAGACCTACAAAACAGGTTTCTGTGGAATAAAGATCATACCAGAGATAGCCAGAATAATATGCGGAAAATAAAACCGCAATTCCAAGTCCAAGAAGGCTTGGGGAAAGGTAAGGCCTTGAATGCCTTACACGGAATCCATAAATAAGTATAGGAATGGCTGAGATAAGCCCAATCCAAATGCGAACAGATTCGTTGATCCAATATTCTTCGATGGCTAAATAGAAAAACCAAATGGTTGCCACAAGAAGTGAAAACACTCCTAACTTAACAAATAAATTTTCGCCAATCCACTGTACAAACCAATTCGGACCTTCATCTAACGTTACTTCTGTTTGGTGATTTAGGACAGGAGTTGGTTTCGAAACAGGGGGAGTTTGGTTTTTGGGAGACTGTGTATTCGTTTGCGAAAGGACTCTTTCTTTTAAAAAAGAAAGTTCCCTTTCCATCGTTTGGATCCTAGAAAGGATATCTTTAGATTCTTTTTCTTCCACGGAGGAAATGGTTCACATCCGTGGTTAGAGGGGAACTACTTTTTATTTTGGATCACTCCACATACCATTTTCGCGAATAAGATCGATGAGTTGGTCTGCTGCTTCTTCTTCCGAAACACCTTTTTTTACAATTTCTTTCCCTTTGTAGAGGTGAACCTTACCAATTCCGGCACCAACATATCCAAAATCGGCATCTGCCATTTCTCCGGGACCATTGACAATACATCCCATTACGGCTATTTTCACACCTTTCAGATGCCCTGTCCTTTTTTTGATCATCGCCGTTGTCGATTGTAAATCGAACATAGTTCGGCCACAAGAAGGACATGAAATATATTCTGTTTTTGTTAGGCGAAGTCTAGTTGCTTGAAGAATATCAAAACTTAAAATTAGTGATTCTTCTGGTTCACCATCGCCAAAGGACAACCGAACCACATCACCAATTCCATCTAGCAAACTTCCACCCACTTGGATGGACGACTCATAGAGCAAAGTTTCTTTATCTTGTGTTTGGGTGGCAAGGGTTATGGGATAATCGGATTCTCGTAAATGAAATGCCAGTTTTCGAACTGTAAGTAAATCCCCATTTTTTACAGAAAAAATCAGGTTTTCTATTTTCCGTTTTTTTGATTCTCTTACAATTTTTTCTGTTAGGTGAATGTCTTCGGCTTCGATACTCCACTCCACACAACGTTTGTCTTTGGCAAAACGACTTACAAAATCCAAAAGGTCATCCCAAGACTCTTCAGATTCTTTAAAAAATATCTGAGGATTTACCACCCACTTTTGGATGCGGTATAGGTCTTCGGCCAAACTATCATATTGGTAAGTCAGTTCTTTTGATAGTTCCACAGATACCGGTAAGGGAAAAGATCCACGGCGCACCATTGTGCCTAAAGATATCAAATCCAGTTCGGAATGGATGGCAAAGTGGAGCATCTCAGGAATTCTTCCTGATTTGTTTTCTCTTTGGATGAGGTGGAGGACTTCCTCCGCTGATTCAGATCCAAAAAAAGGAAAACAGATTTCAATCCGAACCGGAGAAGAATCTCCCAGTTTTGTTTCACCTAAACTAAGTTCTTTGGAATAAAATCGGGAGTATTGAAATGGATCCCGAAATTCAGTATAGATCGTATCTCGATTTTCAGTCATTCCTGGTTGTGAAGGAGAGTTGGGAAAAGAGGATATTTTCTTTTCATTTAAAAACAAATCATTGTATTTACGAACTAATTCTTTGGCTACAGGGATTTCATGAATGGCATCCTCTGTCAGTGAAACACGGATGGTATCTCCCAGTCCATCTTCGAGTAAACTGCCAATACCAATGGCTGATTTAATCCTTCCATCTTTTCCATCGCCTGCTTCAGTCACACCCAAATGTAAAGGATAATCCATTCCTAAATCATAAAACCTGGAAACTAACATTCGATAGGCTTGGATCATTACTTGCGGATTGGATGCTTTCATGGAGACAACAATGTCGTTATATGAATTTTTTTCTGCAATCCGAATGAACTCTAAAGCAGATTCTACCATACCGAGAGGAGTATCTCCAAACCGGTTCATGATTCTATCAGAAAGACTTCCATGATTGGTTCCAATTCGCATAGCAACTCCCAGTTCCTTAGCACGAAGGACTAGGGGAGTAAATACTTCTTCAATTCTTTCTAATTCTTCGTTGTAGTCTTTGTCTGTATATTCGATGATTTCAAATTTTTTTTTGTCTGCAAAGTTTCCTGGATTGATTCGCACCTTTTCAACCCATTCCACGCATTTGAGTGCTACTTGCGGTGTAAAATGAATGTCCGCAACAAGTGGCACTTTAAGTCCTAATTCTTTCATTCTTTTTCGAATGTTTGGTAAATTATCCGCATCTGCCTGGCTAGGTACTGTTAGGCGAACTATTTCTGATCCTGCTTTTTCTAAATCAGCAATTTGTTTGATACTTGCTTCCGTATCTCTGGTGTTAGATGTAATCATGGATTGGATACGAATTGGATTTTTACCTCCAATTCCCACAGTACCAACCATCACTTCGCGAGTAGGGCGTCTTTTGTAGAAAAATGGCGATTCGTTATATTTGGTGCTCATTTGAATCTTATGTTCTCATTATCTAGAAAATTAAATTCGAAATTTTGGGCAAGCAGTATGAAAAAAATCTGTGGGTTTCAATTTCCCTATCCCCCAGACCGAAAATCTATTTAGGAAGAAAAACCGGTTTTTTTTGATACGATGAATACTGAAGTAAAACAAGGATTACAGCGAAAATACCGGGTGCAGGTTACGGTGGCGATTTACCGTGAGGGGAGTTTATCTTATAAAAGTGAAATCCTTTCTCCTGCCCATTACGACAAACGTCAAGAGGCTCGTGATCATATCCGTCAAGAAATTCGAGAACGATTGGCACATTCCAAATTCTTCCGATCCACTCGTTTAGATTATGATTTGGTTCGTTATACAGAAGAAGGAAGTTGTAATACCTTTCTTCGTTATAGTATCCAAGACTCGGAAACTTGAGCCCACAAAAAAAACTACAGGACTGGTACCAAATTCATAAAAGGGACCTTCCGTTTCGAAAGAAAAAACAAGCTTATCCTATTTGGGTTTCTGAAGTGATGTTGCAGCAGACTCGTGTGAATGCCATGCTTCCTCTGTATGAATCCTTTATGAATCGGTTTCCCACACCAGAGTCTTTAGCATCTGCCGAGGAAGAAGAGGTTCTTGCCTATTGGAAAGGGCTTGGGTATTATAGCCGCGCACGTAACCTAAGAAAGGCAGCCATTTTTCTTGTACAAAATTATAATGGATCTTTTCCTAAAGATTTAAATTTAGTTTTGAAACTTCCTGGAATTGGAAACTATACGGCAAGAGCCATTCTTTCTATTGCTTATGACTTGCCTTTTGCTGTGTTAGATGGAAATGTCAAACGAGTTCTTTCTCGTTATTTTGGATATAGTGAAAATATTTTAGGATCGAAAGCCGACTTTGACTTACAACAAAAAGCAGATGGTTTTTTAAACAAAGATTATCCTGGTGACCATAATCAAGCCATGATGGAGCTTGGTGCCACACTTTGTTTGCCTGAATCTCCCAAATGTTTATTATGCCCCTTATCTAAATCTTGTTATGCGAGAATTCATCAAATGACGGGAGAAATTCCTCTTAGGGTCAAAGAAAAAAAACAAATTCAATTGAGTGCTGAAATTTTGGTTTTTGATTCCACGGACAAAATCCTACTCGTAAAAGAACCTAAAATGCGTTTTTTGAAAGATATGTTTCATTTGCCTTATGGATTTATGGGAGAAATTCCCGAAGAAACCTATGAACCTACACCATTTTTTTTAGCGTTAAAAGAATGGTGTCCAAGTCCTCTTTCCGTTGGAAAATTCAAACATACCATCACTCACCATAAAATGGAATTTTTTGTACATCGTCAAAGTTTGAAAGAGAGAACTCAGATAGAAACATTGGCAAAAAACTTTGGAGTCGAAAGTAAGTGGGTCCCACTTTCCTCCTTGGATTCGGAATTCCCTTCCTCTCTTGCTTCTAAAGTCAAAAAGTTTTTGCTTTACTAAAAGTAATAGTTCGTTACGATTCATGGGCTATGGCCGAAATCATTGTTTGGATTGAACGACTTGTTTCCAACATCCCTTTGCCCATTTTAGAGGTTTGGGGTCGGTTTTCTTTTTTACTAGGTTCAATTATCGCTATATTCGCATTTACTGGTTTTACGTTTCGGAATGGAAAATCGTTAAGAATCTCAAGAGAGGTTTGGAATTGGAACCTAACCAGCTTTTATTGGTTTCTCATTACTTTTGTGACTATCTTTATTACCGGATACTTGGGGAGTTCCATAGTTTTAATTCCCGGTGCACAAACTTTTGAAAGTTTAAAGGATTTATCTGTTTTCCTTTGTTTGAATTTTTTTGGATTCCCGGCACTCCTGGCTGTACCCTTTGCCTATGGCTTATCTGATCTGATGGAGGGAGTTCCTCCTGAATTTTTATGGGACTGGTTACCTGGATACTTTATCAATCCTTCTTTGTTTTGGATTTCCTACCAATTGATCGGAAAATCACCTAATTTTCGTAAGGCCAACGTATGGGTTTATTATCTAATATTTGTACTTTTGTTTTTACTACTAGAGCCTTTTTTATGGGGTTATTTATGTTCCGAACAATTTGGCGCAGAAATTTCCTATCATACCATTAGCTCTGCACTTCTCTTTACTACGGGAATTACTTGGATACTCGCACCCCTGGTTATGTTTATCACTTTTCCGATGGTCCGTAAGTTCGTTTTTTTTTGGGCAGAGGTTCCAGGACAAGTGAAAGAAGTAACCATTTCTGAGCCACAAATGGTTTGGAAATCGGGACCCAAGGAATTGGATTTATTAGCATCGGAGTCGGGACTTAAAACGGGGATTTCGTTACAGTTGTTTATTGTTGCACCTTTTGTTGGTTTGGTGCTTTTTCTCGTTGGTATTACTGCTTATGTAACTTTAAAAAATGCAGAACAATCAGCCTTTCAAATGGTAGAGGTTTTACACAAACAATGGTCAAAGAATATTAATTTAAGTTTAGATCTATATTTGTCCTCCTTTCCTGAAACAAGTAAAGAATTCAGTGGAACAAACGGCCTTGGAAAAGTTCTTGATTCCTCCAAAGTAAATGAACAAGGCAAAGTTTATTTGTTAGATGAAAGTTTAAATCCGTTGGCATCACTTGCCTCAGACCGTGGAAAATCAAGATTGTTGGAAATAGCCAGGGTTGAACTCAAAAAGTTGGGAAATGAAATTAATACTTCTGAAAAACGATTTAGTTTTGCTGTAGTCACAAAAAAACCTCTCTCACGTGAAAACTGGAATGCGATGGTTACTGTGTATTCCCATCCAAAATTAAAAGAAAAAACTTATCTCATCACTTTGTTTCCCTATTCTTTTTATTTGAGTGGAGTCCTTACTGGTAACAGTAAATCAGCAATGGTCTTTGCTTGGGCCATTCTTTTGAGTTTGTTACTTGCCGCTTTTGTTGCAGAATTTGTAACAAGACCTGTTCTTTCCTTTGCCAAAGCCTCTAAGTCATTAGCCAAAGGAGATTGGAATTATCCCGTAGACGAAAGTATGATTGTTGAACTGAAAGATTTATCAGAAGCGTTTCGTTTTATGTCAAGGGAACTAAAACAAAGTTTTGAACGCGTGGAGGAAAGCCAACGTTTGGTGATGGAAACCAATTCAAATTTAGAAGAAAAAATTGGAGAAAGGACTGAGGCGTTAATTCAAAGTAATCGTAGTCTTTTGGAAATGATTGAAACGAAAGAAAAAATTCTAATCGATTTGCATAATACACAAACACAACTACTTTTGAGTGAAAAACTAGCTGCACTTGGGCAATTTGCTGCTGGGATTACTCATGAATTAAATACTCCACTAGGTGCTATCACTTCAAGTGTTCGTGCTATGTCAGAAATTATTAAAAATGATATCACTAACTTACCAGAGTTTTTGCAATCTTTAGATATCTCTGAAAGAGAAAACTTTCGTTATTTACTCCAACTAAGTTTTTCATTTGGATCACGTAATTCTGGTCTACTCAACCGAGCTGAAAAAAAAGAAAGATTAGGTATTTTGAATTCATACCAGATTGAGAATCCTGAAGAGGTGATGGAAGATTTGACCTCTCTTGGAATTTTACAATTCGATGAGCCACTTCTTAAAGTCCTAAAAAAACCAAAGTCTGGGGTAATCTTACAAAATGTACATATTTTAGGTAGTTTATACCGTTTAGTATATGTAATTCAAACTGCGACCGAAAAAGCATCTCATGTGGTGAATGCTCTCAAACATTATTTATACACCGATCGTTTAGAAACAGAAACAGAGTTTCAAAATGTTCATATCCCTACCGAAATAGATTCAATTCTAACTTTATACCATTCAAAGATAAAAAATGATGTAGAGGTTACCAAACTATATAATACAGCTGATTATTGTTTGGCGGAAAGAGATAAACTCAACCAAGTTTGGATTAATATTATTAATAATGCATTACAAGCAATGGATTATCGTGGGAAAATGGCAATTTCAGTTACCTCCAGTGCGGACTCTGTGATCACATCCATTCGGGATACGGGGAAAGGAATTTCCCCAGAGATTCGTGATAAGATCTTTTTACCTTTTTTTACTACAAAAAAACATGGAGAAGGGATTGGGCTTGGGCTTGACATTTGTAAACAAATCGTAGAAAAAATGAAGGGCAAAATTGAATTCACGTCAGACGATCACGGAACGGAATTTAGGGTGTATTTACCAAAGGTAATGGAAGGGGAACGAGATTGAATATTACGCAGCTACAAACCGAAAAAAACGCAATTCTATGCGTGGATGATGAGCCGATCCTGCTCCTTTCCCTCGTACAAGAACTAAAACGGGAAATCGGTGGTGGTTATACGTACGAAACAGCCCAAAATCCAGAAGAAGCTATGGAAGTGATCGATGACCTTTGCAGTTCTGGAGTGGAAGTCATTCTCATTCTCTCTGATTGGTTGATGCCGGGAATGCGAGGAGACGAATTTCTCATCCAAGTCCACCAAAAATACCCACATATCAAGTCCATTCTGATTTCAGGCCATGCGGATCGTGATGCCATCAACCGTGTGAAGGAAGAAGCAAAAACCTATGCCATTTTTTCCAAACCTTGGAATACTAGAGAATTGCTAGATGCAGTTCGTTTCTGTTGCAATTTGACCTAAGTCCATTTTTCTGGACGTAAGGTGCGTACCATCTACATCCGCAAACTCCGATTTGAAGAAGCTCGTATCAAGTTAGAACGAGAACTCCATGATGCTTTTATGGATGGGGAATCGTACGTCGAAATTTTACATGGAATTGGGGAAGGAATCCTACGGAGAATGGCGATTGACTACGTAGAGTCTTGCGGTTTTCTGAAATTAGTGGAGACCGATCCAATGTTTCGGTCAAACCCGGGTGCAACGATTGTGGAAATTCTTGCCCCTTCCAAAGAATACATCAACCGATTGAAATCATGACCGAACCAAACTCTAGTATAGAAATCCTCGACGTAACATTGCGAGATGGGGAACAAACCAACGGTGTTTCATTTTCTTGGCAACAAAAACTAAATATCACAAAACACCTGTTAATGGATTTAAAAACAAACCGAGTGGAAATCGCTAGCGCTCGTGTATCACCCGGTGAATTTGAAGCAGTTAAAAAAATTGTGGAATGGTCCAAATCAGAAGGTTTGTTAGACCGTATTGAAATTTTAGGATTTGTTGATTACGATAAAACTGTCGAATGGATGAAGGGGACCGGGGTTCGGGTTCTTAATCTTCTCACAAAGGGATCGCTCAATCACCTAACAAACCAACTTCGAAAGACCCCAAGAGAACATTTTTTAGACATCCAGAAAACTGTCGAATTTGCAGCTGCTTCTGGAATCGCCGTAAATGTTTATTTAGAAGACTGGTCAAATGGATACACCCATTCCAGGGATTACGTCTTAGAATACTTAAGTGTTGTATCCAAGTTTCCGATTCAAAAATTCTATTTGGCTGATACTTTGGGTGTTTTGTCTCCCTTTGAAGTTCGGACAGCCATTACTGATCTTGTAAAAGAGTTCCCAAAACTATGGTTTGAATTCCACGGACATAATGATTATGATTTAGCAGTTGCTAACTGTTTGGAAGCAGTACAAGCGGGGGTTCGTGGGCTCCATGTGGCTGTGAATGGACTTGGCGAACGTGCCGGAAATTCTCCTTTAGAAGCTGTTGTCACAGCAATCCATGACAAAACAAAATTTAAAACTTCCATAGTGGAAAAAGAAATCACCAATGCTTCAAGGCTTGTGGCGATTTTTTCTGGGAAACGCATTTCGGATAACCGACCGATTGTTGGTGAGGATGTATTCACACAAACTGCCGGAGTTCATGCCGATGGAGATAAAAAAGGAAATTTGTATGCCAATCCCATTTTGCCTGAAAGGTTTGGACGATCTAGGGTTTACGCATTAGGAAAGTTAGCTGGTAAAGCAAGCATTACAGAAAATTTAAAACAGTTGGGTATGGTTCTTTCCCCCGAAATTGAAAAAAAAGTTTTGGAAAGGGTGATTGAACTGGGAGATCAGAACAAAACCGTCACCAAGGAAGACCTTCCCTATATCATCTCTGATATCACTGGCGAAAATCTGGAAGCAAGTTTTCGTATTGAGACTTGCACAGTAACGAGTGGGATCGGAGTCAAACCAAAGGCCGAAGTAAAGGTGAATTTCCAAGGGAAGGATTACGCGGCAAAGGGAGAAGGGGACGGTGGTTACGATGCGTTTATGAATGCCCTTGGTAAAATTTTAAAAGAATTAAATATCCAAATTCCAAAACTCTACGACTATGAAGTTCGGATTCCTCCCGGAGGAAATACCAATGCTTTAGTTGAAACTGTCATTACTTGGAAAGTGGAAGGTGAAACGCATCCCATTCGCACTATCGGCATTGACTCTGACCAACAAGTGGCAGCTGTGAAAGCCACAGAACGATTGTTACATATTTTACTCGGAAACGTATGATTCATTTTCTCATTGTGGGCCTTGGGAATCCAGGGGATAAATATAAAAACACTCGCCATAACATTGGTTTTATGATCTTGGATGCTCTTGCGAGTAGTTTCAGTGTTTCTTTCAAAGATTCCAAAAAATATATGGAATCAACTCATACTCTGGACGGAGACAAAGTCCATCTTTTGAAACCATTAGAGTTTATGAATCTTTCTGGAAAAGCCACTCAAACTCTTGCCAATTTGTATAAAATTCCTCCCTCCCAAATTTTAGTCGTTCAGGATGAAGTGGACCTACCTTTTGGTAAGATAAAAAATAAAATTGGCGGCGGAACGGCTGGCCACAACGGACTAAAAGATATCGTGGCAAAACTAGGTTCGCAAGAATTCCACCGGTTACGGTTTGGAGTTGGCAAACCAGAAAAAGGTGGCATGGAAGTGGCTGATTTTGTTTTACAAAATTTTAATTCGGAAGAAAAAAACGGTTTGGATGCACTTATCAAGGAATCGGTTACTAAAATTGAAGATTGGGTCAAAACCAATCGCAATTTAATCCGAAAAGAAAATGGAGGTTAGGTGGATCACTCTTAACAAAACAAGGTGAATTTGCCAGAGATTTCATTTTATGACAAAAGACAAAGAAACTTTTATCAACCTTCGTAGCCTTATCTTCCAAACCATTCTATCGATTGTGATAGTGCTTACGATTGTATTTGGACTTGCTTTTTTCTTTCGAAAGGAACTGCTCGGATTTAGCGAACACTTTGTCCGCATCTTTGGTTATTTGGGGCTTTTTGTGGGAATGATTCTTTCCGATAGTTTGCCTGCTTTTGTTCCTCCCGATGCTTTTCTAATGCTTGCCATCACGGGAGAAATGGATCCTTTAAAAACCATTCTCTCTATGTCTTTTGGGAGTATCATTGGTGGATCCTTAGCATACTTTGTTGGATTGTATCTTATCCCCAAGTTTCATTTAGGTCGGCAAATGGTTTTACATTACGAAGACAAACTCCTCCCGTATCTACGAAAATATGGATTGGGAGCCGTGGTTATAAGTGCCCTTACTCCCGTTCCCTATTCTTGGATGGCTTATACGGTGGGAACCTTTAAGATGCGTTATTCGCTATTTTTACTCGGCTCACTCTTTCGATTTGTGCGAGTCACAGTATATTTTTATGCCATGTATTTGGGGTGGATCACTGGAGGATAGATGTCAGAAGAACGTTTATTTCCTAAAACTGTCGATGAGGTAATTTTAGAAAAAGTAAGATTTTTCTTTTTGCCTGATCGGACTGCTGCTTTTGTGAAAAATTTGGTGGAAGGAAAGGTTTCGGAAAGGTCTCTTATTTGTTGTAATTCCGGTTGTGATGTTTGTAATGAAACCATATACAATTGTTATATGGCGGTAAAAAAAGAATTGGAAAACACCTAAGTTGGACTCCCTTTTTTCACAAAACAAACAAGTCCCACTGGCCCACGCACTTCGGCCCAAGTCTTGGTCAGAATTTGTTGGACAGGCTCAAGTGGTGCAATCATTAAGAGCCATCACTAAACCCACCTCCATTCTGTTTTACGGCCCACCTGGTTCTGGAAAAACTACCTTAGCACACCTTCTCACACAAAGTTGGAGTTTAGAAAAACGTTATTTAAGTTGTGTGACCAGTGGTCTGAAAGAAGTGCGGGAAGTATTGGAAGAAGCCAAACGCAGGGGAACCATCGTTTTGTTTTTAGATGAAATTCATAGGTTTTCCTCCTCACAACAAGATGCTCTTCTTTCCGCTGTGGAAGAGGGAGAAATCATTCTAATTGCGGCAACCACAGAAAATCCAAGTTTTCGTGTGAATAAAGCTCTCCTTTCTAGGATGCTAGTGTATCGACTTACCACTTTATCAGAAGAAGAAGAAAATTCGATTTTTGAAACTTGTCTTACCAAACTCAATCACAAGGAAAAATTTCCAGAGGACTTAAAAAAGGAACTTTTTCGTAGAAGTTCAGGAGATGCCAGAAAACTCCTTGGGTATCTAGAACGGATTTTAAGTTTTACAGAAGACACGGGAAGTATCAACGAATCCAAGTTAGCTGAAATTTTGGGTGAAAATGTAATTTTTTATGATAAAAACAGTGAAAGTCATTATGATATCATCTCTGCTTTTATCAAATCCCTTCGTGGGAGCGATCCCGATGCCGCCCTTTTTTATTTGGCACTGATGATCGAAGGGGGAGAGGACCCACTTTTTATCGCAAGGAGACTTCTGATTTTTGCCAGTGAAGACGTAGGAAATGCCAGTGTCCACGCACTTCCCCTAGCCATTGCCACTTGGCAAGCTGTGGAACGAGTGGGAATGCCAGAGGGAAGGATTCCGCTTGGTCAATGTACTACTTTTCTTGCTTCGGCACCGAAGTCTAATGCGAGTTATCTGGCAATTGACAAAGCTTTGCAGTTGGTTCGAGAAAGAAAACGGGAATTTCAAATTCCAAACCATTTGCGTAATGCTCCCACAGCCACACATAAGAAGGAAGGGGCAGGAAAAGATTACCAATACCCCCACGATTTCCCAGGGCATTTCCTAAAAGAACGTTATTTTCCCACTGATTTTTATCCAGACATTCCGCAGTTTTATCATCCGACAAACCAAGGTATGGAAAAGAATTTAAAGGAACAATTGGAGCGACTTTGGGGGGACCGGTATTGAGAATATATCTCAAATCGGCCGCAAAAATTACAAACGATCGAAATTAACACGAAAACAAAGGGGAAAATGATTCTCATCTTGACAATCGACCCCACTCGTGAGAGCATTTTCATACATGGGTTCTGCACCAGATAGTTTTGCGCCAATCCTTTTACAACTTTTACTCGGAGTCGGTTTTTCCGCTCTGATTTTGACCCTTGCCTTCCTCATCAATCCGAAGAAAAAATCAAAACCCCAAGATACCTTTGAATGTGGAGTTACCTATTACGGTGATGCGAGAGGACTCTTTAACATTAAGTTCTATCTTGTTGCGGTTCTTTTTATCCTCTTCGATATTGAAGCCGTCTTTTTATATCCTTGGGCAGTGAACTTAATCAGCTTTAAAGAAGCGGGCCTTGGTACCTTCTTCCTTGTGGAGATGTTTTTCTTTTTACTCATACTTGTTGTGGGTCTATACTATATATGGAAAAAGGGAGCACTGGAATGGGATTAACAGAAACACTATCCAAACCGGGTGAGATGTTTGGCGACATGTTCCAAGTCGCTACATTGGATAACGTAGTCCAATGGGGACAAAGTTTTTCATTATGGCCTTATCCTTTTGCCACAGCTTGTTGTGGAATTGAATACATGAGTACTTCTTGTGCTGATTACGACATCGCTCGATTTGGTGCAGAACGTCCTTCCTTTTCACCGCGCCAAGCCGATATGATTTTAGTTCTTGGAACCATCACATATAAAATGGCCCCCGTCTTACGCCAGATATACGACCAATTGGCAGAACCTAAATTTGTAATTTCTGTGGGTGCTTGTGCCTCTTCCGGGGGAATGTTTCACACCTACGGTGTGTTACAAGGTGTCGACCGAATCCTGCCTGTGGATGTTTATGTTCCTGGTTGTCCTCCTCGTCCAGAAGCTCTCCTTGATGCCCTAGTCAAACTGCAAAAGAAAGTCCAAGGGCAAGGATTAGAAGCAAGACGCCAAGAAGTGATGAGAAAAATCGAAGAAATCAACGAACGTAACAAACCTCTCGTAGTGGCATGAAAGATACAATTACTGAATACTTTAACTCGCGGTTTTCCGATGTGTTACTCCCGCAAAGGGACATAAACACCAATTTGCTCTATTTTAGTATCAAAAAGGAAGCCCTTCCCACCGTTGCACAAACGTTAAAGGATCATCCTGAATTTGCATTCACTTACCTAAACGATCTTACTTCTGTGGATTGGCTTGGAAAAAGAGAACCAAGGTTCGAGGTGGTATATTTACTTCGTTCTCCTAAAAACAAACACTTCCGTTTGCAACTTCGAGTTCCTGTGGGAGAAGGGGAAGAGGTTCCAAGTTTAGTTAGTATTTTTCCTTCTGCCAATTGGCCAGAAAGAGAAGTGTATGACCTGATGGGAATTCCCTTTTCAAACCATCCTCAAATGGAAAGGCTGATTATGCCTGATAACTTTATAGGTCATCCACTTCGTAAGGATTATCCTTTAGAGGGACCGGGACAAGATTATCTCATTGAAGACTTACTCACCATTCATGTGAACGAGGATATTACCGGTTAGGCGGTAGGAAATCATTATGGTAATGTACGAAAAAACAGCCGAACACTTTGGAAAAAAATTCAAAGATCTACCGGAAGGCCATTTACTTGTTAACTTGGGACCCAGTCACCCCGCCACTCATGGAATTTTACAAAACGTAATCCAAATTGATGGAGAACGTGTGGTGGATACAGAATCCGTCATTGGGTATGTCCATCGTTGTTTTGAAAAATTAGGTGAACGTTACGATTACAATCAGTTCTTAGTTTGTACCGATCGTATGAACTATGTGTCCACTCCACTCAATAATATTGGTTGGATCCTTACCGTTGAAAAAATGATGCAAATCCAAGTTCCCGATCGTGTTACTTATGTAAGAATGATCATCTCGGAACTATCTCGGATTATGGATCATATCATCTGTAATGGAATTATGGGTGTGGACCTTGGAGCTTTTTCTGGCTTACTCCATTTGTTTCACCATAGAGAAAATATTTATCAGATTTTAGAGAAACTAACGGGTGCTAGGCTCACTACAACTTTCTGTCGTGTGGGTGGAATGGAACGTGATATCTATCCCGAATTCCAATCCGAAATCAAAACGGTAATCAAAGGTTTAAAACCTGCTTTAGATGAATTCCAGGACCTTCTCATTCGTAATAAAATTTTTAATGAAAGAACAGCTGGGATTGGTGGTTTATCTGCGGATCGTGCGATTGCCTATGGATTTTCTGGTCCGAACCTACGTGCGGCCGGTGTTCCTTGGGATGTAAGAAAAGATGATCCATATATGTTCTATGACAAAGTTGGTTTTGACATTCCAGTGGGAGAAGATGGATCGGCCCTAGACAGAACTCTTGTTCGTATGGAAGAGATGCGTCAATCCATGCGCATTATCGAACAACTTATCGATGGAATCCCAGAAGGTCCATACCATGCCGATGTTCCACACACTTTCCTTCCGCCGAAAGATCGTGTGTATCACAATATGGAAGAACTCATTTACCATTTTAAAATCATTATGCACGGAGTGAAGGTGCCTCCGGGAGAATACTATATGTCCACCGAGGCTGCCAATGGAGAACTCGGTTTTTATGTGGTATCCGAAGGGGAAAAATCTCCTTGGAGAGTGCATGTAAGACGTCCTTGTTTTTGGTATTACCAAGCGTTCCCGGAACTTGTTAAAGGGGGCTTACTTGCTGACACCATTGCCACTATGTCTTCACTCAATGTCATTGCAGGGGAGTTGGATTGTTAATGGCCTATCAATTTTCACAAGATTCTGAAATAAGGTTCCAGAGGTTGATTCCACAATTTCCGAGCAAACGTTCGTTAATTTTACCCTGTCTTTTTTTACTACAAGCTGACAAAGGTTTTGTGGACCAGGAAGGGATGCAGTACATTGCAGACCGAATTGGAGATCCCATTTCCTTAGCTCATGTTCATGGCGTTGCTACCTTTTACACCATGTACAATAAAAAACCTGTGGGTAAATTCCATATCCAAATTTGTGGAAATATCTCTTGTTATCTTTCGGGATCTGATTCCATCACCGAACATGTTTGTTCCAAATTAGGAATTGATCCGGGTGAAACCACGGGTGATAAAAAATACACAGTGGATGAAGTGCAGTGCCTCGGTGCTTGTGGGTTTGGGCCAGTGGCTCAAATCAACGACAAATATTATGAAAACCTAACACCGGAAAAAATCGAAGCTATCATTTCCGAATTGGAAAAGCAGGTATAAAATGGGATTAAAAACTCTTCTCACAACTCATGTTAGTGCCGCGGATTCCCATACTTTAAGCCATTACCGGTCTGTCGGCGGATACGAAAGCCAAAAAAAGGCTCTGACGGAAATGACCGCCGAACAAATCGTAAACGATGTGAAAAACTCCGGCCTTCGTGGTCGCGGTGGTGCCGGTTTTCCCACAGGAAACAAATGGGGATTCATTCCTAAAACCGACAAACCCAAATACTTAATTTGTAATGGGGACGAAGGGGAACCGGGAACCTTTAAGGACCGACTTTTAATCGAAAAATTCCCACATATGCTCATCGAAGGGATGGTCATTGCTGCCAAAGCAATCGACTCCCACCAAGGTTATATTTACATTCGAGGTGAGTTCCATAAAGGAATTCGGATTGTGGAAGCGGCTGTTGAGGAAGCATACAAAGCAGGCCTTCTTGGAAAAAATATCTTAGGCCTTGGATATGATTTTGATTTGGTTGTGTATTCCGGAGCAGGTGCTTATATCTGCGGGGAAGAATCGGCTCTCATCAATTCCCTTGAGGGAAGGAGGGGCCATCCAAGATTAAAACCTCCTTTTCCAGCTGTATCTGGTCTTTATGCATGTCCTACCGTTGTGAACAATGTGGAAACATTTTGTAATGTTCCGCATATCATTCGTATGACGGGAGAAGAATACAAAAAAATCGGAACAGAAAAATCACCGGGAACAAGACTTTTTGCTGTCAGCGGACATGTGAAAAAACCAGGGATTTATGAAGTCGAAATGGGAACTCCCATGAAAGAACTCATTTACGATATCTGTGGTGGGATAAAAAATGATGGGACCCTCAAAGCAGTGATTCCGGGAGGAAGTTCTTCTCCGATTCTCACAGCAGAAGAGGCCATGACGGCAACTATGGATTATGAATCGATTGCTTCTCTCAAATCCATGTTAGGTTCTGGGGCGGTCATCATTCTTTCCGAATCTGCAGATCTTGTGGAAACCACATACCGATTGGCAGAGTTTTATTCACATGAATCCTGTGGTCAATGTACACCTTGTCGGGAAGGTACACATTGGGTAAAAGACCTTCTTCATAAAATTAAAATCGGAGAAGGAACAGAAAAAGATGTAGAACTCATTTTTTCTTTGTCTAGGAATATGGAAGGTGGAACCACCATCTGTCCGTTAGCGGATGCTTGTGTTATGGCAGTCCGTCCAACGATGACAAAGTTTAAAGGAGAGTTCTCGGCTCGATTGAAAAAGGAAGTGAGCATCTCTCACTAAAGGTCATCGAAACATTATGGACTGGGCTCTAATACTTGCTTGGGGAATTAAAATCCTCTCATTGTTTTTTATCATTTTAACGGGTGTGGCCTATTACACGCTCGCCGAACGTAAGTTTGCTGGTTTTATCCAGGATCGTCCGGGCCCCAACCGTGCCGGAATTTTTGGACTTTTCCAACCTCTTGCTGACGGAATCAAATTCATCGCCAAAGAAGAAATTTTTCCAAAAAACGTATCCAAAGGGATGTATCTTTTGGCTCCCACCATCTCTATGACTTGTGCCATTATGGCCTGGGCTGTGATTCCTTTTGGGGGAAGTCTTCCGGCACCGGAGTGGCTTGCAGCACTTACAGGTGTCACAACCATTGATTTACAAATTGCCAATCCCGATTCAGGGGTTTTATACATGCTTGCCATCTCTTCCCTTTCTGTGTATGGAATTATGATTGCAGGTTGGTCCAGTAACAACAAATACTCGTTACTTGGTGGGGTTCGTTCTACGGCTCAGATGATTAGTTACGAACTTCCTATGGGACTTTCCATTGTTGTGATTGTGATTATGACCGGATCACTCAAACTAACAGACATTAGTGATTCCCAAAAAGACATGTGGAATATTTTGTCTCCTCCTGGTTTTGTTGCCTTTTTTATTTATGTAACTGCGATGTTTGCCGAAACCAATCGCCTTCCTTTTGACCTTGCAGAAGCGGAATCGGAACTGGTTGTTGGGTTTCATACAGAATATGGGGCTTTTAAGTTCGCACTCTTCTTTTTGGCCGAGTACATGAACATGATTACCATGTCTTGTCTTACTACCTTACTCTTTTTTGGCGGATACAACGTTCCATTTCACTTAGGGGCAGGTTCTCCTTACCAAGCATTTTATGGACTTGGATTTTTTATTTTAAAAGTTCTATTCTTTGCCTTTTTGTTTATTTGGGTTCGTTGGACCCTTCCTCGTTTTCGTTATGACCAACTCATGAAACTGGGTTGGAAAAAAATGATCCCTTGGGGACTTTTTGCTGTGATGTTCGCAGCGATTTATACAGTATATTGGAAAGAAGGATGGATGAAATTATTTATATGAACTTTGAATCCTCTCCATCCTTTTTATTATTTATTTTTTTTGGGACAGTCACTGTGGTTACGGCCCTTAGTGTCATCTTTCAAAAAAATCCAGTTGTATCTGCAGTTTCCCTTGTTTTTACATTCTTTGCTCTTGCAGGGATTTATGGAATTATGGGTGCCTTGTTTATTGCCACCATGCAGGTGTTAGTGTATGCTGGGGCAATTATGGTTCTCATAGTATTTGTTTTGATGCTACTTTCGCAAAGAACAGAAACTCTTTCGCGTTATAGAAAACACCCGATCCGTTTGGTTTTACTTTCTCTGTTTGCCTTGTGTTTTTTCTTTTTATTGTATAGTGCACTCACAACAGGAGTTCCTCATTCAGAACAAAAAGGAAAAGGATATGAACTAACCGAGTATTCTTTTCCTATCCAAGGAACGGGAACTATCAATGCAAAAGGGAATGTCGCCAGTGTCGGTGCCTCCACTTATTTAGATTATTTACTCCCTTTTGAAATGATCTCTATCTTACTTCTCGTGGCTGTTCTTGGTGCAGTGATCCTTGCCAAAAAAAGACTAACGGAAGTAGAACAAACGAAGGACAACGTGTTATGAACCAATTCATTAATGGCATTCCCGTTTCATACATTTTAGGTCTTGCTGGAATTTTATTTTCCATTGGTGTACTAGGTGTTCTCATCCGAAGAAACATCGTCATCATCTTTATGTCAGTGGAACTCATTTTAAATTCAGTGAATTTAGTTTTTGTTACCTTTTCCAAAGCGCTTTCGCATATTTCAGGGGAAACCATTGTTTTCTTTGTGATGGCAATTGCCGCAGCTGAAGCGGCTGTGGGACTAGCGCTTGTGATTGCCATTTTCCGGCATAAAAAATCCACCAATGTGGATGAACTCCAATCGATGAGATGGTAATCCTATGTTAGATTTATTTCCGATAGTTGTCCTTCTTCCTCTCCTAGGTTTTTTGCATAATGGTCTTTTGAAAGACAAGATTCCTCATAGGTTTGCCGGTGCCATTGGGACCTTGGCTGTGTTCATACCATTCCTTATCACCTTAGGTGCGTTTAACGAATTCCGGCCAATGGAAAGAACCGCACCGCATTTGGTCCCTGTGTTTGATTGGATTGTGGTGGGTAATTTTAAATCTTCTTTTGGTTACCAAATCGACCAACTCTCTCTTTATATGACTCTTATCATCACAGGCATTGGATCTCTCATCCATTTGTACTCGATGGGTTATATGAAAGGGAATGCGGGATATAATCGATTTTTTGCCTACTTGAATTTATTTATATTCTGTATGTTAAACTTGGTTCTCAGTGACAACCTAGTGCTTACCTTTCTTGGTTGGGAAGGGGTGGGTTTATCTTCTTATTTACTCATAGGGTTTGATTACGACAAAAGCTCCGCAGCAGAAGCGGGGATGAAAGCATTCATCCTTAATAGAATTGGAGACGTTGGATTTATATTAGGAACTGGATTCTTATTTTGGTTAGGTGGTAGTTTACAATACTTACAACTCCAAACCAATTTAAGTGAAATGGGTGAGTTTGCAAATTATGCAAACATTGTAGCACTTTTTTTCTTTATTGCAGCTATGGGTAAGTCGGCCCAAATTCCCTTGTATGTTTGGTTGCCTGATGCGATGGCAGGTCCCACTCCCGTTTCTGCTCTCATTCATGCGGCAACAATGGTAACCGCCGGGATATTTCTCATTGCTAGGCTTAACTTTGTATTTTTACTCGCACCGGAAACTTCTCTTTTCATCGCCATCATTGGAGCCGTAACAGCTCTGTTTGCTGCCACCATTGGAACTTTACAAAACGATATCAAAAGAATTCTCGCATATTCGACTGTTTCCCAATTAGGTTTTATGTTTCTTGCGATGGGTAGCATGAGTTATGTGGCGGGACTTTTTCATTTGATGACACATGCATTTTTTAAAGCCTTACTCTTTCTTGGTGCAGGTTCAGTGATTCACGCCCTCCATCATGAACAAAACATCAAACATATGGGTGGACTTTTCGGAAAAATCAAAGTCACTTCTTTTACTTTTTTACTGGGAACTCTTGCCATTGCAGGATTTTTTCCTTTCTCTGGATTTTTTTCCAAAGATTTAATTTTAGAAAAAGCCTACACCTACGGTGCGTTTGGTTCTATCCTTTGGACAATGGGCGTTGTGGCAGCTTTTTTCACTTCGTTTTATATGTTCCGACTTGTCTTTGTTGTATTCTTTGGAAAGGACAACACGGACCCCCACCACAAAGTTCATGAATCTCCTTGGACTATGACCTTGCCCCTGGTAATTCTTGCGACAGGTGCTGTGGTTGCCGGTTTTTTACAGACCCCACATTTCTTTTTACATATCGATGCTTTAGAAAGATTTTTTGCTCCTGTATTGTCAAAAGGCTATGAATTGGCTTCTCTTCAGGGAACTTTAGCCGAACACAAATCTTTAGTTCATGACGTGGAACTTTCGTTAGCTGCTTTTTCTGTAGGAATTGCCACCATTGGACTTATCCTTGCCTATTTCCTTTATCAAAGAAAACAGAGCCCCATTCTGGAAGAACATACAGGGTTTCGAAAGATTCTTTTCCATAAATACTATATCGATGAAATCTATGATTTTCTTTTTGTGCGGCCCTTTCTCTTTTTATCAAAAGGAGTGGCATTCTTTTTTGATATCAAGATTCTTGATCGATTCTTTTTGGGAATTGGTGGGAGTTTTGGTGTGATAGCCAACGGTTTACGAAGGTTCCAATCAGGATTTATTGGCGATTACGCCTTGTATGTTGTCATTGGTACATTTTGTATTTTAGTGTATCTATTAACGAGGGGGGTGTAAGGTGCCGGAACAAATTTTATCGATCATTATCTTTTTACCAATTTTATCCTCTTTACTCATTGTATTTCAAAAACGAGTAGGGGCAGTTGTTGTCATCTCAGCACTTTCGTCGGCATTTACAACCATCCTCTCTATAGGTCTTTTTTTCTTTTTTGATTCCAGTAAGTCGGGATTACAATTTGTCCACTGGATTCCTGATTGGATTTTATCGGGCAAGCTGAGTGTAGACTACCATGTTGGGCTTGATGGAATTTCCCTTCTTTTATTTGCCTTAACTGCCTTTATGTTTTTTCTTTCGAGTATTGCTTCTTGGTCCAATATTCCAAAGAAAATCAAAGAATTTCATATTTGTTTACTTGTTTTGGAAACAGCGGTCCTTGGGGTTTTTGCTGCCGGTAACCTCGTTCTTTATTATGTATTTTGGGAACTTATGGTATTACCAATGGTTCTTATGATTGGAATTTGGGGTGGGGAAGAAAGAACCAAAGCTGCTTTAAAATACTTTTTATTCTCTATGGCTGGTTCCTTGTTTATGTTAGGTGGTATACTCACCCTATATTTTAAAACAGGGAAAACCTCGATTGAGTCTTTGTCGACAGCAAGTCTCGGAATGTATTCCGAACCTCTCCAATGGTTTTTGTTTTTTAGTTTTTTCTTAGCATTTGCTATCAAAATTCCACTTTTCCCATTCCATACTTGGATGCCGGATGTTCATACACAAGCGCCTACTGTTGGTTCGGTGGACTTGGCAGGTGTATTACTCAAAATCGGTGCATATGGTTTCATTCGTTTTTGTATTCCTTTTTTCCCAGAACCAAGTTTACTTTCTCAAAATTGGGTTCAGATCCTTGCTGTCATCGGTATCGTTTATGGTTCGATGGCGGCACTTGTCCAAACCGATATCAAACGTATCATTGCTTATAGTTCCCTTTCCCATTTAGGATTTTGTATTTTGGGCCTCTTTTCTTTTACAAACGAAGGAGTTGTGGGTGGAATGTTGCAGATGGTTTCTCACGGGATATCCACTGGTATGATCTTTCTTATGATTGGGATGATTTATGAAAGAGCTCATACAAGAAACATTGCCGAGTTTGGTGGACTTGCCGGTCAGATGCCTGTGTTCTCCACTTTCTTTCTCATAGCGGTTCTGTCTTCTGTGGGACTTCCGGGAACCAATGGATTTGTGGGTGAGTTTCTCATTCTTATGGGAGCCATCAAATCCAATATTTGGCTTGGTGGCATTGCTGCCACAGGTGTGGTGCTTGGCGCCTTGTATTTACTTTGGTTTGTAAAACGATTCCTATTTGGAGTGAGTAAAACCATCCAAGCCAAACCATATAAAGATTTAACCTTTAGAGAAGTGGGAATTTTATCTCCACTTGTTTTCTTTATTTTTTGGATTGGGATTTATCCAAAACCATTTTTAGAAATTTTGCAATCTTCCTCCAATGTATATTTGAATTCAGCATCGGTGCAATCCGTAGCAGAAAGAAAAGACATACAAAAAGATTTCCTTGGTGGAAAGGTAAGCCGTCAATTTTCTGATTATACAAGTTTAGGAAAAGAACCTTTATCCTTTGAAGAAAGGTTAGGGTCATTTCAATCAAAATATGCACTTCCTGCTTTTCTTTCTGTGAAAGAAAACAAACCGAATTTGAATGAAAACTTAGACAATTTGGAAAAGTCCATTGAGTCCGATTTTGACTTGGAACCAATCCAAAAAGAGACAATAGGAAACTAACCCATGTCATATACTCCATCCTCCAATGATTTAATAGCAATCTCTCCCATGCTCATTCTATGTGGAGTGGCTTTACTTTCTCTCGTAGTTCAGTTCCTTGTTCCTAAAGAGGATGATTCCAAACCACTTTGGGTGCTTTCGGTTCTTGGAATTCTCGGTGCCATGTACGCTTTGTATCATACAACAGGATCTCCAGGGTATGGTAAATTTTTTGGTTCACAAATTTCCCTAAGTCCTCTTACCGTTTGGCTCAGTGGAATTTATTTGATTGCTGGTCTTATCACTTTACTCATTGCACCACCATTTCTCGCTCAACATAAAACATTGTTTCCTGAGTTTTTTCCTCTCCTTCTTTTTTGTTTGTCGGGGATGATGTTTCTTACCTCAGGTTATGACTTTATTGTGATCTTTGTTGGATTAGAAATCCTTTCTCTTGCTCTCTATGTGATGATTGGAATGGCTCGGACCTCTGTTTCTTCTTTAGAAAGTGCCATGAAATACTTTTTACTCGGATCCTTTAGCTCTGGGTTTATGTTACTGGGAATTGCATTTTTATATGGAGGTTCGGGAACCACTAACCTAGACGGAGCACTTCGTGGTCTGTTTCTAAAAGGTTATGAATCCAATTTTTCAAAGTTAGGTTTTGGGCTTTTTTTGGTAGGAGTGTCTTTTAAAGCAGCACTTGTTCCATTCCATTCTTGGACTCCGGATGTATATGAAGGTGCACAAACACCCATCACTGGTTTTATGGCAAGTGCGGGAAAAGCATCGGCTCTCGGACTAATGATTGTTTTATTCAATCATATTCCTGTGGGAGAGATGGGAGAATCCTGGAAAGTGTTAATGGGAGTGATTGCTCTTGTTTCTATGACTTGGGGAAATATTGTGGCACTCAAACAAGAAAACCTCAAACGAATGTTAGCATACTCTTCTATTTCTCATGCCGGATATATTGTGGCAGGGATCGCTTGCGGTGCGGGCCTCGAAGCCTTGTATTATCTATTTTCTTATTCTCTATTAAATTTGGCAGCTTTTGCTATTATTTCTTATTTAGAGCAGGGCAAACACGAAGTGACTGTCAATGGGATCGCACATTTGAGCGCAGAACATCCGTTAACGGCCCTTTCTCTTTCTATCATCTTTTTATCATTTGCTGGCTTTCCTCCCTTAATCGGATTTTGGACTAAACTTTTCCTTTTGCAAAAAATTGCCGAATCGGATTTATTATTCAATCGAATCCTTCTTTTTGGGGCCGTAGCAAACTCTTGTGTGGCTTTTTACTATTATATGAAGATCACCATTCAATCTTATATGAAACAAGAGACGGGTGCTGTGGCGGGTGTCCGTGACCTTCCGAGTATGCCAACCCTTGGATTTTTAGTATTTCTTTTGAGTTTATTTTTCACAGTGGGTTGGGTCTTTTTCCAACCTGGGGCTTTGTTATAAAATAACAAATCTGCTATAACAGAATTAGTTCCAGGATAGCGAAAAAATAATTGATTCATAGAAAGGGATCTAAAGGGTAGTCCGTAGGTAGGTAATTCGTATGGCAACCATTCAAAGAAAGTCAGGAACTCTTCAGGATCCCTCAGCAATTAAGGATTTCCTTGTTTCCAAGGGTCTTGTGTATGAATTCTATAAAACCCCAGAAACTTTGGATCTCATCCTCGACCAAAAGGGCTTAACTGACGCTGAAAAAGCGGAAGTCCTCTCAGGATTGGAATATCGATTTGACCAACTAAAGAAAGAACATGGTTACAAAGCCAATGACCTCGTTGTCCTGCATGACGAAGTTCCTGGAATCCAGGACATGTTAGCTAAATTTGATAAACTACATATCCATACAGATGAAGAAGTTCGTTATATCATTGATGGTAGCGGAATTTTTGGATTCATCATTGATGGAGAAAGATTTGAAGTCCATGTGAGTAAAGGTGATTTTCTTTCCATCCCTGCCAATACCAACCATTGGTTTACCCTCGACAAAAATTTAAGAATCAAAGCGGTTCGTTACTTCAAAGACAATTCAGGATGGACTCCTGTTTATGTGGATGAATCAAAAGTTTTAATCAATGTTTGATGGACAAAAGAATCTCTTCTTTTCTGAAGGGATTCCTTTTGGGAAAAAATGGAACTTTAAAGAGATTTAAATCGTTTGCTTAAAAAAACTTTTTTTAATTTGATACGGCAGGGTTTTCTGCCGTGATCCCAAACCACTCAACGATAAATTGAAGGGTGGTCCTTCCTTGGTAAAAATTTTCTTCTAAACTTCCTACCAAATCAAAACTTCCATGTTCTGACATAAACTTTTGGAATTCTTCTCCCTTATTCCAAATCATATACTTTAAAGAACCACTTCCAATCAAATGGAATCGAACGTGTTTCCCTCCACTAAGTGGCGTTAGATGGATTGCTTTTGCATTTTTAATTGCAAGTTTGATATCGGGATTTCCTTGGCCAAACGGTTCCAAGTCTTTCCATTCTTTGAGTAATCTTTCACCGATTTCTTCTGTGAGGACGGTAAAATCTGTTTCAATGGAATGAACTTTGGGTTTATCTTTATCAAAGGATAACCAAGCCTTAGCAGCCGTATACAACGCAGATTCAAAGGCGGGGATTTGATCGATTTTGATAGAAAATCCTCCTGCTTCCGGATGCCCACCGAAGTGTAGGAAATGTTCAGAGAGAGATTCTAATAGTTCTAAAACATTTTCGGGACCATAGGAACGAATGCTTCCTCTCGCATCACCATTGTCAGGTGCAAGAAATATGGCAGGTTTTTTGTAAGTATCCACCATCCTTGTGGCCACAATTCCGCTGACCCCAGGTTCCATATCAGGTTCATAACAAAATACGACTTCGTGTGAGGTACGTTCCGGTTTTCTAAGGAAATAACGTTCGACGCGGTCCATATTACGTTTGGTTCTTTCTTTTCTTTCTTCATTGATGGAAAGGAGTTGTTTGGCCTTGGTTTTGGCTTCCGAACTAGTTTCCGATAATAACAGAGAAACTGCTTCCTCCGTTTTTCCCATCCGACCAGCCGAATTTAAGACCGGACCTATCGACCAACCTAAGTCTTTTGTGGTAACACCTTGGGGGCTTAGTTTCAGTTCTTTTAAAAGTTCCGATAAACCTTTTCTTTTTTTATCACCAACATAGAGTTTGGTGAGTGAGTTTAGGGCTAGTTTGACAAAATGCCTGTTTTCCCCAACTAGAGGCATCATATCTGTGATGGTTCCAATTCCTGCCAGGTCTGTTTCTTCTTCCAAATCAGTAAAAAAATCGGGGATCTTGGAACATTGGTAAAAGAAAAGTTTTCTTTCCAAATCCACTGGGATTGCCGTGGTAAAGTCCTCAGGGTATGGAAATATCGAAGAGTCGTCTAAAGGTAGTGAGGTAGTTGTCTCTTCTTGTAATCGAATCCCGTTTTGAAAGTAAATGGATTCTTTTTTTCCAGCGCCTTCTTCTAATTCTATTTTCCTGTAAATTTTTCCAAATTCATCACTTTGTCGGAATAATATGGCGGTGACTAGTTTGAAAGAAAGCACTGCCGTGCAGATTTTTTTTTCAGGGTATTGGGAGTCTGTCCTTCTTGGATTCACCAAAGCACAGTTTGTTGGGATACGAACAGGAACTTCATGGTGGTCAAGTACTATGACCTGAATTCCAGTTTTCGTAAGTTCTTCGATTTCATCAGCTTGGCTTGATCCAAAGTCGAGAGTGATGAGTAGGTCTGGTTTGACTTTTTTAATTTTTGTTAGTGCTTCTTTACAAAGACCGTAAGGATCACTTTCTGAAGAAACCATCACTTCTAAATTGATGGAAGAAAAGGTCGGATGTGATTTTAAAAAGAAAGCCAGTAAACAAGTGGAACTCACTCCATCCGAATCCCTATCTCCATAGAGGAGGATTTTTTTTCCTTCTTTCACAAATGAAAGAATCAGTTCGACAGCAGTCGAAAGATCGGGAAGGGAGAAAGGTGAGTGCAAACAAGAAAAATCGGATGTGAGCAGTTCTTTGGGATGAATGCTACGAAGGCCCTCTCTTTTATCGACTAAGTAACGTAAGAGGGGGCGTTTGGAATCCACTTTGGTTCTTACTTCGGAAAGTAATGGTCCGAAGTGAACCTTGGTTACATGATGCAATTGCCAATAATTTTGGAACCGAATTCTACTTCGAGTCCCGGTGTTTTGATATCTCCCACTACCTTACCATTTTTTTTAAGTTCAACTTTATCTTTTGCGTCCACGTTTCCTTTTAGGTTTCCGTGAACCACAAGGCTTCCAACTTCTACATCAGCTTCTACGTCGCCTGTTTCATCAATGATGAGTTTGCCTTGAGAAGTGATTGTGCCTTTGAATTGCCCTTTGATTTTTAATGTTTGGTTGAAGGAAAGGGTTCCGCGAAACGTGATGTCGTCGCTAATGATGGTGTCTATAGATTCGTCTTTCATCGGTAGGGATAGTCTTGTTTGACTCTCGAGTTTTGGCAACTACACAAGTATTTGTCATCAAAAGGAAATGAAAAAAAGTTCATATTTCCGGGGTTTTCACTTGAGTCTCTGGGTCTATTCTTGAACCTGGGTCTCAAGAATAGGAAAAAACAGTGAAAATTAGGCGCTTCTGGAAGTCAGGGTTTATCCTGCTTTTGGCGGTTTTCATCAATCTGAATCTGGTCGACGACCGGTTTGTTTCTCCTCTCGAAGATTTGGACTTTCAATACCAATCCTACGAGTTGGAAGAAACGACTCGTGTTCTTACTTCCTCTAAAGAATCCAACCAGGTTTTGAAATTGGTTCCTTCTCGTAGAGACGAATCGCCGGTGAAGGTTTCGGTCATTCGTTGGTCCTCACTAGCAACAGAACCTGCATTTTTTCATGAAATTCTTATCTTATTCCACTTTCTTTACCTCCCACCTCCTGTTTTGGCTTAATCGTTGCATGTAGATTAGTCTAGAAGCGGAAGCCTTTAATGGCTCTTGCGATGTTTTTTATTTGAAATAGGAATTATGTTAGAAAAAATCATTCAGTTTTCCATTCATAAACGAGCCACAGTCCTCGTTTTGACAGCAGCACTCACGATTGTTGGTTTTTACAATGCGCTGCACCTTTCGATCGATGCCATTCCTGATGTGACAAACGTACAGGTGTCGGCAGTCACTTCGGTCCCTGGTCTTTCTCCGTTAGAAGTAGAACAATTTATCACTTACCCCATCGAACTTGAGTTTAACGGGATGCCGAAAGTCACAGAGATTCGTTCCATCTCAAGAACTGGTGTGAGTTCTGTAACCGTTATCTTCGAAGATGGAACGGATATCTATTTTGCAAGACAACTTGTCAATGAGAGGCTCAAACAAGCAGAGAACTTTATTCCTAAATCCTATGGAAGACCGGAACTTTCACCTATTGCCACAGGTCTAGGCGATATATATGAATTTGCTCTTGTATCGGAAAGCCATTCTCCCGAAGAACTGCGGACGGTGATGGAATGGGAGGTGGCAAGACAACTTCGTTCTGTCAAAGGAATCATTGATGTAAACGTGGTGGGGGGAGATGCCAAACAGTTTCAAATTAAAATTGACCCCAAACGTCTGTTATCTCATAATCTAACTCTTTCCCACATCACGGAAGCACTAGAAGGTGCCAATGTCAACTTAGGTGGTGGATACATCCAAAAGGGTGAAGAACAATTTGTGATTCGAGGCGAAAGCCAATTCAAATCGATTGATGATATAGCAAGGCTATCTGTAAGAACATCAAGAGATGGGATTCCTTTGACACTGGGCCAAATTGCACGAGTGGAAACAGGACCTGCCCTTCGTTTTGGTTTGAGTACCATGAACGGCAAACGCGAAGTAGTGGGTGGGACTGCCATGATGTTACTCGGCAGTAACTCCCTTCAAGTAGTGAGCCGAGTGAAAGAAAAAATGAAAGAGATTGAATCTCGTCTTCCCCAAGGGATGAAGATCGAAGTTTATTATGACCGCTCGGAATTCATTGGCCGAACTCTTTCGACTGTATTTACCAATTTGGTGGAAGCTGCCATCATTGTTCTTGTTTGTCTGATTTTAACCTTAGGAACAGTGAAAGGTGCCTTTGCCGTTGCCCTTGCCATTCCTGTTTCCATGATGGTGGCCACAATTTTAATGAATGCCTTTGGCATTGTGGGAAACTTGATGTCACTGGGTGCTCTCGACTTTGGTCTTTTAGTGGATGGTTCCATTGTGATGTTAGAGTCCACTCTTCATGGATTTTTACTACGTAAGAGTTTTCTTCTTTCGAAAACTTCAGCCCAAGACATGGAAGATGGGATGGAAGAAGTGATCATGGAGTCTTGTATCAAAGTGGTGCGGGCTTCCGCGTTTAGTGTGGGGATTATTTTACTCGTTTATTTACCGCTCATGACACTGGAAGGTGTGGAAGGTAGGATGTTCCGACCAATGGCCATTACCGTTGCTTTTGCGTTAGGTGCAGCCCTTCTTTATTCGATTACCACTTTCCCAGCTCTAATGTCCTATATTTATAAAAAACCAATTTTACATGAGTCAGCCTTTTGGGAAAAGTTTCAAACTAAATATGCAGAAGTTCTGACCTATGGGATGAAGTTCAAACGCCAGTTTACTTATGCCGGGATTGGTGTTGTTTTGTTATCGTTTATGCTCGCATCCACTCTTGGATCAGAATTTTTACCTCGAATTGATGAAGGTGAAATTGCCATCGATATCAAACGATTGCCTTCTACTGCCATCAATCACTCTCGTGATTTGAATTTGGAAATGGAAAAGGTGATTTTGAAATTTCCAGAAGCAATGAGTGTTGTTTCCAGACAAGGTCGGGGGGAATCGGCAGCAGAACCCATTGGTTCGGAAGAAGGGGAGATGATGGTCAAATTGAAACCTAAAAAGGAATGGGTTTCTGCACATGACCGCGAGGAGCTGATGGAGCTCATGAAAAATTCTGTGAACAACAGTGTTCCTTCTTCCTACATCAGTTTGTCACAACCCATTGAAAACCGCGTCAATGCATTGTTATCCGGTTCCAAAGCAGATATTGTCATTAAAATTTACGGCGATGATCTAAAGACATTAAAATCCATTGCAGACAATTATGCCTCCAAAATTAAAAAAATTCAAGGGGCTGCTGACTTACGAGTCCAAAAACTTTTAGGTTTACCACTTCTCGAAATCAAAATGAACCGTGGAAACATGGCCCGGTATGGAGTTCGTGCCGAAGAAATTCTTACTACCATTGAAACACTTAGAGTGGGCGCCAATGCAGGAAAAGTTTACGAAGGTTACAAACGCTTTGATTTGATTGTTCGTTTGGATGCTGACGTAACAGACATTGGTGTGATCGAAAACGTTCCCGTGATGACGGAGCTTGGTGGAACAGTTCCACTCGGACAAGTCACAGACATTACGATGACAGAAGGACCTGCTGCCCTTTATCATGAAGGTTTGAAACGAAGGATCCTTGTGGAAGTAAACGTTCGTGGACGAGATATGATAGGATTTGTAAATGATGTCCAAGCGGCGACTCAGTCGATTGAATCAGGATTACCACAAGGATACTACGTGGATTGGGGTGGGCAGTTTGAAAACTTCACTCGTGCGAAGAACAGACTTGCTATAGTGATTCCCATTGCAGGTGCGATTATTTTTGCGATGCTCTTTATTGCTTTTGGAAGTGTCTATTATGCATTGGGAGTCTTTATTTTAGTGCCATTGTCACTTTCGGGAGGAATCCTTTCGCTTGTGATCAGAGGTCTTCCTTTTTCTATTCCTGCAGGAGTTGGATTTATTGCGGCAGCCGGTATATCGGTGTTAAACGGAGTTGTTTATGCTTCCGCACTCAAAGACCAATTAAAAGTCACACGTGATCCATCGAAAGCTGTGGTGGAAGCCGCAGTATATACTCTTCGTGCGGTTGCGACCACAGAACTTGTGGCCATCATTGGATTTTTACCAATGGCCATTGCCTCAAGTGCGGGTGCAGAAGTGCAAAGACCACTAGCAACAGTGGTAATGGGTGGGGTTCTTGTGGCGACCATCCTTTCACGTTTTCTACTTCCTATTGCCTTTGAGTTTTTAGTCAAACTAGCACAGAGACAAGAAATTAGACAAATGGAAAGGGAACGTAAAATGAATGAATACTTTGTAGAAGAAATGAAAAAATACAAAGATTCAGAAACTCACGATACTCACGGACATTCTCAACATTACGAAGCAGAACATCACGATTCACAAACGGAAGATGATTCTAAAACAAATAAACCAAATCAAAAATCGAAAAAAAAGAGGAATTAAATGAAACCTAATTATTACGTAGCACACCCTTGGCATGGATTGGAACTAGGACCAAAGGCACCAGATGAGTTGGATGTTTTTATCGAACTAACACCACAAGACACAGTAAAGTATGAAATTGATAAAGCTTCTGGTTTTATCAGAGTGGACAGACCTCAAAAGTATAGCAACCGTTCGCCGACTCTCTATGGATTTATCCCAAGAACATTTTCAGGAGAAGCTTCTGGAAAACATTGTTCGGAAGTTGTGGGAAGACCAGACATTATCGGAGATGGAGATCCTATTGATATTTGTGTACTCAGTGTCAATCCCATCACTCATGGAAATATGATTTTAACCGTTATACCCATCGGTGGACTTAGGATGATTGATAAAGGCGAGGCCGATGACAAAATCGTAGCTGTTCTCAAAGGGGACGAAGTGTTCGGTCAAATCAAAGATATTTCAGAAGTTCCGAAAGCACTGATCAACAAACTCCACCATTATTTTTTAACTTACAAACTCGATCCAAACTCACCTTCAACGGGAACTGTAGAAATTACCGAAGTATATGATCGTGTGGAAGCCATAAAAGTCATCCAGTTTGGAATCGAAGATTATATAAAGAAATTTGTAACCGTATGAAGTATATAACGAAGTTTTTGGTATTGTTCCTTCTCGGAATTCACACATCCACTGTTTTTCCAAAAGAAAAAGCAGTGTATGAACTGCATTCTAAAGATGAGTTGTTTTTTCTAGGTGAAGATTCAAGAGTCCAAGATTCGAAAGAAAAATGGAATTTAGATGAATTAGAAGATTTTGCTGTCACTAGTAATCCGCTTTATCTTCGTGAAAAACAAAATATCGGTATGGCTCGGGGAGATATCATTACTGCTAGTTTGTATTACAATCCCATAATGAATATGCAACAGCAGTTTATGGGTGCTTCTGTGAATTCAGCGACAGGTAGACCAGAAACTTCTTTTATTTACAACCAACCTTTTGATATGAGTGGAGTGATCCCTCAGAGGGAAAAAGTCGCCAAACAAGAGTTTCTTGGAACGATTGCCAGTTTTCGAGATTTTGATCGTTTGTTTCGGTTGCGACTTCGTCAAAATTTTTGGACTTATCTCTATGTGACGGAACAAATTAATTACCAAAAGGAGTTTTTGGAAAACTACCAAGACCTTTTGGATTTAACCAAACTTAGGGCGGAAAAAGGAGATATCTCCTTTTTAGAATATGATCGATTGGCGTTGGAACGTGTACAAATTGAACGTGAATACCGAAATGCCAGGATCCTTCGTGCTCAAGTTGTAAAAAATCTTAGAATCTTAATTGGAATCTCTGATGTAAATTCTCCTTTAAGCATTAAAGGTCGATTGGAGTTTATTTCTACACGTGAATTTGGAATAGATTTGAATGACTTTGATATTGAAGAACGTCCTGACCTTGTTGCTTTGAAAATTCGCCAACAAAAGGAAAGAATGAATATCGAACTCAAAAAACGAGAAATCATTCCTCCTTTAACACTCGGGATTGAGTTTTTAAATAAAGGAAATGAAAATGTTACGGGCGTATATGCGGCAACACCACTTCCTTTGTTTGATCGTAAACAAGGGGAAATTTTAAAATCAGAAGAATCTTATAAAAAACTAGGATTCGATGTCGATGCAAAACGAAACGAAATCATATCTGAAATTTCTGCTGCTATTAAAGAGTTACAGGCTCGGGAATCACAGTTACTTGATTACCAAAAAATGGGACTACTCGAAAAAAACAAAGAAGTGCAAGAGAAGTCAAGGCTTGCTTACATTCGGGGTGCATCTAATTTAGTAACGTTTTTAGAGGCTGAGAAAAATTATCTCAGCGTGCTTCGTAGTTATTATGAAATCATTTATCTCTATTACAATGCTTTGGAAGGATACAAAGCTTCTATCGGAAAGATGGATAGCTCGGAGTTTTAAATTTATATGAAAACAGAATTCAATTTTAAGAATATTCGTTCCTTGAGTATACTTGTACTCGTTGGAAGTTTGGCTTACTTTGGTTATACCAAGTTTTTTGGACCCGGCAAAAAAACAGAAGCTCTCACAGAAGATAAATCCAAATTTATCATTTCTCAGGAAATCCAAAAGAATCATCCTTTTTCCGTTGTTTATTTGGAAGAAAAAGCACTCGAGGAAGAACTACAACTTCCTGGAACTGTATCTTATGATATGAACAGTGTGGCAAAAGTGGGATCTCGTGTTAGTGGACGGATTGTACAGGTTTTTGTGAAGGAAGGGGAGTATGTAAAAAAGAGTACAGCCCTTGCTTCCATTCAATCGGTAGAACTTGGCACCACAGAGGCAAATTACTTAAAAGCAAGAGCAAGGCTAGAAGCTTTAAAAGTGCAAGCCGATAGAGCAAAAGATTTGTATGAAAGAAAAGTAACCTCTGCAAAAGAGTACGAGATGTCCTTAATGGATTACAAATCCGTGAAAGCGGAAATGGAAACTTCCCGAAATGCTTTAGAAAACTTGGGATTAAACGATGCTGAAATTACCAATTTAGAAGCTGGAAAATATAACTCAAAAAACTTATACATAAGAACTCCTATTTCGGGAACGGTTACAGAAAGAGAAGCTATCATCGGTCAGGCGGTTAATGCTCGAGACAATTTGTTTACCGTGGCTGATTTAAGTGTTCTTTGGATCAATTTAGAAGTATATGAAAAAGATTTGGCATCCATTCGAATGGGAAACGAAGCCAAAGTCATTCCGATTGGATCTAAAGATGAATCTTTGAAGGCAGTTGTTTCTCATGTGGGAGATGTCATTGATCCCATCAAAAAAACGGCAGAGATTCGTTTGGAAGTGAGAAACTCAAAAGGAAGACTTCGTCCCGGACAAAGTGTAACCGCAACGGTAGTGGGTGCTACGGTTGAGTCTTCAGTTAACAAAGCCAAAGTCATTCCTGTAAATTGTATTCACAAAATAGAAGGTGAAAATTTTGTTTTTGTTCGTAATGGAGATGGTTCTTTTTCTGCTAAAAAACTAGGAGTAGGGAAAGTTTACGACAATTGGGTTGAAGTTGTAACAGGTGTTGAATCAGGGGAAGCCATTGTGGAAGAAGGAAGTTTTGTTTTAAAAAGTGAGTATTTAAAATTATAACTCCTAGTTTTTTGTTGACATAACGCCCATTTCCTAGTTATCTGTTTAGTATGAAAGACCTCACGGAAAAACAAGAATTTGTCCTGCAATACATATCGGACACTGTCCGCGAGAAGGGGTTCCCACCCACCATCCGTGAGATTGGGGACCAATTTGGAATTACTGCCAAAGGTGCGTATGACCACCTAAAGGCCATTGAAAAAAAAGGTTATATCCGCACTTCTAAAAACCAAAGCCGCGCCATTGAACTTTTGAAAGGAAATGGGGACGAAGCACTTCTCGTTCGTGCTTCGGGAATTCCACTTCTTGGGCAAGTGGCAGCCGGTTCTCCTATCCTTGCTGAAGAAAACATCGAAGAATACATCGCGGTTCCGGAAGACCTTGCGACCAAACCGGGAACCTTTGCTTTACGTGTGAAAGGAGATTCTATGGTGGAAGCAGGGATTAGCGATGGAGACATTGCCATCATCCAGAAAAAGGACACTGCAAGAAATGGAGAGATCGTAGTTGCCATGATCGAAAACGAGGCTACTTTGAAAGTTTTTTACAAAGAGCCCGATATGATTCGTTTGGAACCAAGAAACGTAAAACTAAAACCGATTCGTACCAAAAAGGCTACGATAATTGGAAAACTAATCGGACTCTATCGTATTTACTGATTGACCAAAGCCTGGTTGGGAACGAGTTTAGAAGGGATGTCGAAACATCTTTTTTCTTTCCCAACCTTTCTTATCGTATCTCTCGTCCTCTCTTGCGCTCCCAAAAAACAAGAAATCGATGCTTATGATCTAAAACGCGTTTTGGAAAGGTTTGCACAAAACCGAATCCAAACAGGGCTTATGGCAGATACCAAAAGACCCACTCCCACAGACATGGCTCTCTTTGAAGAAGCATGCGAAGTGTACCGGTTGTCTATCCCGGAAGCCAAAGAAATGTTAAAAAAAGAAAACAAAGCTCTTTACGAGTCAATTTATGGAAATGAATAAAATCAAAATTTCAGAACGTCTGGTTTGGGGGGCAATTACCGGTTGTTTGGTGGCCCTAGTTTTTTTTGTAAGCACAGATAAGGTAAAGGCCATATCCACTGACGGGGAGAAATATTTACAAATTCTCCATGAAGTAGTTTCCTACATTGAAAATGATTATGTAGACCCCCAGGAAGAGAAAAAAATTTATACCGGCGCCATACAGGGAGCCTTACAAAGTTTAGGTGATCCACATACCAGGTTTTTGGACACTGATGAATTTGGGGAATTACAAAACGAAACCAAAGGAAGTTTTGGTGGAATTGGAGTTGAGATTAGTTTCCAAGAAAATGCATTTATTATCGTGGCACCGATTGAGGGAACTCCGGCTTGGAAGGCAGGACTCCAACCCCAAGACAAAATCATAGAGATTAACGGTAAAAGTACAAAGTCAGTTTCTTTATCAGAATCTATCGCAATGATGCGTGGCGATGTGGGATCCTCTATTTCCATGAAGATCGAACGAAAGGGAATCAAAGATCCTTTTGTGGTTAATTTGGTTCGGGAACTGATCCAAATTCGTTATGTAAGGTCACATTATCTTCCGGAAACAGAAACTGGTTATATCAAACTGGTGCAGTTTATGGGGAAAGAGACTACCACCAAAGAATTTGTTTCGGCAGTGAAAACCATGATGGATTCTGGTGCTAAAAAACTAGTGATCGATTTGCGAATGAATCCAGGTGGACTTTTGGATTTGGCCATCGACCTTGCGGATCTATTTTTACCTCCCGATGCCGAAATCGTTTCTGTAAAAGGAAGAGGTGGGGTCCTCGTAAAAAGTTATAAAGCCGATAAAAAAGAGAAAAAGTTTTTGGATATCCCCATTGCCATTTTGGTGAATGGAGGTTCTGCCAGTGCTTCCGAGATTTTAGCGGGTGCTTTAAAAGATAACAAACGTGCTGTGGTAGTCGGAACCCAAAGTTTTGGAAAGGGAAGTGTGCAGTCCATCTTTCCTTTATCAGGGGGAACTGGGGTTGCCATTACCATTCAAAAATATTATACTCCATCTGGAATTTCCATTCATGGAAAGGGAATCACTCCTGATTATATCGTTAATCCCACTTCTGCCAGTGAAGATGAAAAATATGCCTTGGAAAAACTTTTTAAGAAGAATTTAATCCGCCCCTTTTTAGAAACACATTCGGAATTGAATGATATTGCTCTTTCTGATTTTGCAGCCATACTTAAAAAAGAAAATCTAACCATCTCGGACTCGGTCACTCGTATTTTTTTGTTTAATGAAATGAGGGTTGGGTCTTCTAATGCAAAGCCAAGATTGGATTTAGACACACAACTTTCTGAAGCCATTCGTGTTTTGAAATAATGGCCTACGGGTTAGGAATTGAATCCAGTTGTGATGAAACTTCTATTGCGATTGTTCGTGATGGAAGGGAACTTCTCTCTCTAAAAATATATAGCCAAATCGATTCACATTCCCCTTACCGGGGAGTGGTGCCTGAAATTGCTTCCAGAGCCCATTTAGAAAAAATCAATTTGCTACTTTCTGTGGCAATGGAGGAAGCAGGGATTGAATTTTCCGATTTAAACTACGTAGCGGTGACCAGCTATCCGGGATTAGTTGGTTCTCTTATGATCGGTGCACAGTTGGCTCGTTGTATATCTCTTGTTTTTGGTATCCCGATTGTTGCTGTAAACCATTTAGAGGCGCACTTAGCTGTGATCGGTTTAGAAAGAGAACTTCCTCCTTTTCCTTGGCTTGGACTTCTTTTATCGGGAGGAAATTCTTCCATTTATATATACAAAGGATTTGGTGATTTGCAGATTTTTGCAGATACCCAGGATGATTCTCTCGGAGAGGCCTTTGATAAGGTCAGTGCCGTTTTGGATCTTCCCTATCCTGGTGGGCCCTATTTGGAAGCCAAAGCAAATGCATACAGGCCGGTATCTGGTGAAAAAAATCCCTTTCCAAAACTTTTGAAAGAAGATGGGGAAGACCAAATTCGGTTTTCTTATAGTGGGCTTAAAACGGCAGTGTTATATTATAAACGGGAAAATGCAAAGTCACTTCCCATTGAAAAGATCGCTTACTATTTCCAAAAGACTGCCTTTGAACTTGTCACTCGTAATCTAGGAAAAGCCATCACCAAAACAGGGATTCGGACAGTTGTGGCGGCAGGGGGTGTCCTTGCCAACGGGACACTTCGAGATTGTTTGGAAAAAGAAAAGGAAAGGTCTCGGTTTGACCTATTTTATCCTAGCAAAAAAATTTACTGCACAGATAACGGAGCGATGGTGGCATGTCTTGGATACCATCTTTGGAAACAAAAATCTTTTGTGGGACTCGACTTTAAGGTAAGTCCCAAACGAAACTTTGAACAAATAATATGAAACTAAAACTTACCTGGATTCCAAATACACTTACACTGGGAAACTTAACCTTGGGCTTTGTTTCTATGCTTCTGGTAGCAGAAACAAATCCATCACAATCCAATTCCCACGAACTTTATACCTTAGCGGGAGTGTTTATCATTTTGGCCGCTCTCTTTGATGGTTTTGATGGAATGGCAGCACGCGCTCTTAATTGTACAAGCGAGCTCGGGGCAGACTTAGATAGCCTTGCCGACCTTACCACCTTTGGAATTGCTCCTGGATTTTTGTCGTACAAAATGTTCTTTTACGATATCAAACTCGATATCTTTGACAAACCAGATTATTTTCCATTGGGTATGTTCATTGCTGCTTTGTATCCTATTTGTGCGGCATACCGATTGGCACGTTTTAATGTAGCTCACGATCCCAAATCTTTTAACGGACTTCCGTCTCCTGTCGCCGGGGTTGTGATTGGCATTTTCCCTTTGGTGTTTTCTGTGTCTCAAGTGCCACTTTGGACTGCTGTTTTATTTTTTGTGATCACAGCCTTACTTATGGTTTCGACTTTACGATATAGCAAACCACAAGTTGCCATCAGAGGACTTTTCTCTTGGAAAAAATTAGGAATTAGCATTCTAGGGCTTGGTTTGTTGTTACTTGCGATTGGATTTTATCGTTGGCCCTATGTGATGTATGGTGCGGTAGGATTTTATGTATTTTCTGGAATCGTATCGTTTCTCATCCAAACCATCCAGGACTACCGAGTGTAGTCTTAGATGGACTCTTTGAGTTGAAAGATATCGAGAAGGTTTGCGACAGCAAATATCGTTCGAACTTCTGGGGACAAATGGATGATGCGAACCTGTTTCTTTTTTTCCTTTGTCCAACTGTAGGCATGTAGCAAAATTCCGATCCCAGAAGAATCTAAGTAACTTAAATTTTTAAAATCTAAAACCAGTTCTTTAATTTCTGCCATTTCAATTTGTTCTTTTAAGTCCGCTCTAAATTTGGGAGTGTCTTTTACGGACAGGGAGCCATTTAAGAGGACGATTGCCTTATCGTTTTCTCGTTTGATTTCATACTGAAACATAACTTCAGTTAAGACAACATCTGAAAGACTCAAAGACAATCAAAAAACGTTTGATTTTTCAAAAAAGGACTCTAGAAAAAGAGCAATGAAAATCAAGTTTTGGGGTGTTCGCGGATCCATTGCTTCACCCATTCGGCCTGAAAGCGTAAAACATAAAATCGAAAAAATACTTTCATTGGCAAGTCCGACAGACATTCAGAATGAACAAAGTATTCATAGTTTTCTTAATTCTTTGAGTTTTTCCTCTTCATCAACTTACGGTGGTAATACGACTTGTGTCGAAATTCGTGATAAGGAAGGTAACCTCATCATCATTGATGGAGGAACTGGACTACGTGAACTAGGCAACCAAATGATGGCCACTGACTTTGGTAAGGGAACAGGCCATGCCTATTGGATATTGACTCATACCCATTGGGATCATATCCAAGGAATTCCTTTTTTCGTACCACTCTTTTTACCTGGCAACCATTTTGAATTTGTTTCTTGTATGAACGATGCAGAAAAAAGATTAGAACACCAATTTGTATTCACACATTTCCCGGTGTCGTTTGATCATTATGCTGCCAAAAAAACTTTCCAATATTTAGAGGAAGGGGAAACTATTTCTCTCGGACCCCATATCCAAGCGTTTAGTAAAGCAGTCCGTCATCCCGGAGGAAGTTTTTCTTACCGGTTTATGGAAGAGGGCAAGGCAATCATCTTTGCCTCTGATGCAGAATTCAATTTAGAAGAGATGGAAAATATTGATACATATATTGATTATTTCCGTGATGCCGACGTACTTGTTTTTGATACACAATATACATTTGAAGAATCATTACAAAAAATTGATTGGGGTCATAGTTCCGCATCCATTGCCACAGACATTGCTCTTCGTGCGAAGGTTAAAAAACTTGTGATGTTTCACCATGATCCTTCTTACGATGACGAAAAATTAGATTTAGTTTATTTGCGAGCACTCAAATACAAAGAGATGTTTGATCCACACGGAAAATTAGAAATCATTATGGCTTATGAAGGTTTGGAGATAGAGGTTTAAAATGGCAAAAAAGGGTTATATCATTGGAATCGATGCAGGAACTACAGGTATCAGAACGTTTTGTTTTAACGATAAAGGAAAAGTCATTTCTTCTGCTTACCAAGAATTCAAACAATTCTATCCGAAGCCAGGTTGGGTAGAACATGATCCAGAAGAGATTTGGGTCAAAACACAAAAACTGATAAGCCAAGCCATAAAAAATGGAAAATTAAATCCTAAGGATGCTGTGGCCATAGGAATCACAAACCAAAGGGAAACTTCTGTTGTTTGGGATAAAAAGACCGGCAAACCAGTGTACAATGCCATTGTTTGGCAATGCAGAAGAACTTCTGATATTTGTAAGGACTTAAAAAAACAAAGCCTAGATTCCAATTTTCGAAATAAAACAGGTCTTGTACTCGATGCCTATTTTTCAGGAACCAAAATCCAATGGATCCTTGATAACGTCAAAGGGGCTCGTGCCAAAGCAGAGAAAGGTGAGTTATTATTTGGAACCATCGATACTTGGTTATTGTACAAACTTACAGGTCACAAAGAACACAAAACCGATCATACCAATGCCTCAAGAACCCTTCTTTTTAATATCCAAACCAAAGAATGGGATGAAGAACTTTGTGAAATCTTACGTGTTCCTATGTCTATGCTTCCGAAAGCATACAATTCTAAAAATTTATTTGGATTCACTTCTAGTGTTAAATCTCTTCCCGATGGGATTCCGATATCTTCTCTTGTAGGGGACCAACAAGGAGCTCTCTTTGGTCAACTTTGTACAGAACCTGGAGAAGCGAAAAACACTTATGGCACTGGATGTTTTTTACTCTTCAATGTAGGAGACGAATTTAGAATTTCAAACCAAGGTTTGATTACGACACTTGCTCTTGGCCCCGAAGGAAAAACTGTCTATTGTTTAGAAGGATCTGTATTTATTGGAGGAGCTGTAGTTCAGTTTCTCAGAGACAATTTAGAGTTTTTTGAATACTCCAAAGATTCTGAAAAATTAGTAAAGGCCATCAAAACAAAAGATGATTTGGTTTTTGTTCCTGCCTTTGCTGGCCTTGGTGCACCACATTGGGACCAAGAAGCTCGTGGTGCTATCTTTGGACTCTCTCGTGACACAACACCTGCACAGATCACAAGAGCCGCACTCAAAGCCATTGCCTTACAATCTTATGAACTTGCGAATGCGATGGAAAAAGAAACAGGAAAACCATTGAAGTTTTTACGTGTGGATGGGGGGGCTACTTCCAATGCTTGGCTTATGCAATTCCAAGCAGATATTCTTGGAACCAAAGTTATCCGACCACAAAATGTTGATACCACGGTGCTTGGTGCAGCCTACCTCGCTGGCCTCGAACGAGGATTTTTTAAATCAGTGGCAAGCCTTAGAAAAGAAGAAACCAAAACCACACAATTTCTTCCCAAGATGAAAGAGAGTGAAAGAAAAGAAGAAATTGATAAATGGAACTGGGCAATTTCTCGTGTGAAAACAGGAAACTAAAGGAAACCTTTTTTACCTTGCTAGGTGAATCGTAAATAAAAAGATTAACCTAGCGATTGTTATTTGGTTCGCTTTTTTTATCAGTGGATAGAATCTACTTATAAAAATGAAATTCCTACGAATAGAATCCAAATTGGAAAACTCAGTTGGCAAAATAGTAATACTTCTGGTGAGATTAACCAGGAGTAACTTGAAATCATTTGGAACCCAAATGTAAGGACTCCAAAGACCAAAATCAAACTACCATTTTTATTCTTATTTCGATAAGAAACACTATATAGTAAAATCGCTAGAGCCAGTACAAGCGAAATCATATGCATGGTTCCCACTTGCATACTCAGAAGAAAAACAATAGTGTCTTCTGACAATGGATACGAATTCACAGGATACACCAATCGGCCAATGAGTAAATCGACAAGGACAAACATCGGAACCACTAAAAGGAAAAACAAACCTGAAGCAAATAGAGCCGTGGTCGATTTTTCTTTTTTCCAAGGATTCCCTAAAATATAAATCACAGGAATTAATGCGAGGACGGCAAAGATTAAAATCTCATCGGCGATTTGTAGGTAAAGTTTCCAATCGAAAATCCATTTGTGTAATAAATTTGTTTCGTTAGGTGGTGGCGGTACTAGATACATTGTAAGGTAGTAACTTAAAAATAACAAACTACAAATGAAAAACGGAATCCGATTTCGATTGAGAAGGTTATTGGTTTGATTGGTCATGACCCCATTGAGAAAACAAATAAATAGCCGGTCTAGAGAAAAAGTAAAAACTAGATTAAATTTTAATAATCAAACCAAAGGAGAGAAAATTCGAATGGTTTCCTTTCTTTGGTTATCCCTCCACCGACAAGAAAGATCCCAGTTGAATAATAAGGAATTTCAATGAGAAGGTCTGGTGGCAACCGATGGAATTCGGTTGTTTCGATTTCTTTACGTGATAAAAAGAAATCAAACCGCAAAACATCGATCCAGTCGCTGGTTTTGAAAAATAGTTTTGTTATTGTTCTTCCATAAAATTGGAGAGATTGGCCATCTATAAAAAAATTAAATTTCTCAGCATCCGTAAAAGGCACTTCTTCCTTTCGTTCCTCATCCCCAGTCTCCCGATATGTAAAAATGGATCCTTCTTCGTAATAAATATTTCTCGCAAATCGTTTGAAGAGTTCTGTTTCTATGACAGAAACTAAATCCTCCCCCTCTTGTGGTTTTTTGGTGGGTCCATCCAAAATTTGTTTCATTTTATTTTTGGAGATGGAAGTTCGAACTACTTCCAAGACAGGTTTGGAAAGGTTAGGAAGGATGTATTTGATATAACGTTCATCATGATCCCTAAGAATTTCTTGTAAAAAGTTTCCATGAATCATAGGAATCATTTCTACAGTAAACATCTGTTTGTTTAAAAATTTAGCAAATTCTGGTTCATGGCGAAATAAATTGGAAACAATAGTTTCTTCTTCTTTGGGAGTTCCAGAAAAAAGAATGGATACCAAACGAAATAGGTAGGTTTTACTTTTTATATCAAAATACAATGCTTCAATTTTTTCCCGCACTAAGTTTTCCGAAAGTTCTGGATTGATGATGTCTCTAAGTGATAGATACTTAGCCGATTGGAACTTGTCGCGTTTTCCCCGGTAAAGAAAGGATGGGCTGTTACGCTCTCCGCCTATCTGAATGGCCAGAGGAGAAAAACCAGGTATGGGTTTGGATTCGGAATCTGTGGGAACTTTCATACTACCCATGTAAGTTGGAGTGTAGACTGGTTTAGAATGGAAGGTTTGTCTGTTGTATTGCAACTCGTATAAAAACTGCGGAAAAAGAATTGGGTCTGAGGTGACAGAAGGTAGTTCTGGAATTTTATTTTTGGGAACCGGATAAAAGGGAAAAATGGAAGATCGGAACCGGGCCACCGAGTCGGCGTTTGCTAAAAAGAAGTGGTAATTGTTTCCTTGTCTATAAATCAAAGGGGTGGAGATTTTTTAAGTTTTTTCTGAATTCGAATTCGAAAGTGTTCCCAATTATAATCTCTTTTTAAAATTTCCAACTCATTTTCCACACCAAAACGCATGAAGTCGAAAATCTCTTCATGGTCCATTCCGACAACGATAGAAAGGTCTTGGATGACTCGTAACAATCGTCTCGCATCGCGATCACTGAGGGCAAAGGTTTCTAAAAGTTTTTGTTCGAATTCCGTTAGTTGGATCAAGGGAACCTAAAACGCAGCCACAAGGATGGTTTCGATTTCATTTTTAGGAAGTTCTCTAGGAAGACAATCAAGAAACGAGTAAGTTGCCGCCAAAGTCGCAATCCCTGGAAGATCAATTTTTTTCACTTCGTATTCGGACAACCTTTGGGGAATACGAAGTTCTAAGTAAATTTTACGAATTCCTTCCACCGCTTTGATCGCAGCTTCAATCACTGAGATATTGGTGACGTCTTCATCGAGTGCCCTTGCAATCATTACATACTTACCAGCAGAAGAGGTTAAGTTGTATTCCATCACATGTGGGAGAAGGATCGACATACTTTGAAAAATATCTAAATTCGTAACGGTTGTTACTGCAAGTGACAATGCATAACAAAGTCCAAGACTACTTGTGGATTGTGCAATTCCTGCAAGTAAACTTGCCGCATAAATGGAGTTCTTTGGTCCCAAGTTTCTTGGTTCACGAATGGCAGGTACAATGTTTTTAGAGATAAGTTCAATGGATCGAAGTGCCGTGGAGGAGGTAATCTCATTGGCATATTTAGATAGGATACTGTCAACAGCTGCAGACAATATAGAGATTCCGGTTTTTGCAGTTTCGGAACTAGACATCCCGGCCCCAATTTTTGGATCGGCCACAATTAGTTCTGGGAAGGCCCATTCATGAGCAAAGTATTTTCTATTTTTATCCTTATCATCCACAATCGAAAAGAAGGGAGAACATTCATTTCCGAGTAGGGGTTTTGTGGGAACTACGATCAAAGGAAGGCCTTTTTTCTTGGGTTGTTTTTTTCCAATGAGTAGTTCTTCTGCAAATAAATCATTGGTGGCAAGAAGAGAAGCCGCCTTACCTGCGTTTACCGATTCAAAGGAACCATAAGCCACAACACAATCTGCATTGGAAATTCTAAGGAAGTGAGCACAGGAATCTAAATCTTTAAAATGAACTCGGTCCACGATGTCATCATAAATGATCACACCTTCTGCGTGTTTTTCGAGGCTGGTTTTGATGATAGAAAGTTCTTCGGCGTTTTCTAATTCTTTTTGTGTGGTGATCAGAACCACTCGAGACCCAATGTTTTTAACAAAAGATCCGAGTTTGTATCCACAATCGATTTCGAAGTGAATTTTAGGTGGAAATTGAAAATTGATCCATTCGGGGAGTACTGGCATACAATCCCCTAATTATGATTCGGCGGAGTTAGAGAAATCCTCGGAGAGGACAATAAAAAAGGATCCCTCACCTCCCGTCCTTTTTACTGTTGTCCGAGGAAAGTTGACGCGATTTGGTCGGAGATTTTATCCAACATCTCAGTGGAGAGATTGTCGTAGTCGCCGTTTTTCAATCGTTCTTTGATCGCTCTGATTTTTTCCGTACGATCTTCTTCTGGAGGAGCTTGTACGATTTGTTTTGCGATTTGTTTTACTTCTGCTTGCAGTTTTGCTTCTGAGGCAATTTTTTTAGCGGCGTCAGAGATAGATATAGTATCTACCGGAGCTTGTGCTTCCGTTTCTCTTGGCCCTTGTGGTTTTTTCGGTTCGTATCCGTAACCACCAACTCGTCCTACTTTGTCGACGTTCATATATTTAGTCCTCTTCCTACATCACATATCGGAGGAATCCGAAATTCCCTTAAGTGTTTTTTTTCGATGATTTAAGAGAAAAACAAACTCACCTTTGGCATTGGGCGGATCTTTCGCCAATTCCCTAGGATTTGCATAGTAAAGTACCTCTTCAAAGGTCTTTGTCAACTCCCTTCCCACAAGCACTTCGGTTTCCGGAAAGAGTTCTTCTAACATGGGGTAGAGTCTTGGGAGTTTGTGGACGGATTCATAAAAAACCACTAGTCCATCGATTTCAGAGGCTCTTTCTAATTCTCGGCGTTTTTTACTCGGTTTTTCAGAGAGGAACCCTAAAAAATACGTGGGATTGACCTGAAATCCAGAAACAGAAAGTAGAGCAGTTAGGGCGGAAGCACCTGGCACCGGGACAATACGAATTCCCTTTTCCCTGGCCGTGCGCACCATCTGACTTCCGGGATCGGAAACCCCAGGGGTTCCTGCATCAGAAACCAGTGCCATCGATTTCCCAGCTTTTAGCTGTTCTAGGACATTGGCATAGGGAGTTTCCGAACTGTCTTTATAAAGGGCAAGCACCGGTGTTGCGATTTCCAATTTGGAAAATAAGGACCTGGTTTCTTTGGCCGATTCGCAAAGTACGAGATCCACTTCTTTAAAGATTTCTAAGGCCCTTAGAGTGATGTCTCCCAGATTTCCAATGGGAGTGGCCACTACATAAAGGGCACCTGCTTCACGTTTATGGGCCAATGTATTGGCATCCTGGTGGGGTGGCCCCTGCGGGACAAGTACATGCAAGGTCATTATTTCCCTTCGTACAAGGGTTACATGCTGTGCCTAAAGCACAAGAGCTAGGGGTAGAACAAGAAGGATTGGCACAAATCGTAGTGTTACAACCAGCTCCAGTGGCACAAAGTGTTTGGATATCGTTTACCTTGTTGGGAATGGCACAGGTACTTGTGGGTGTCGACGGATTGGATATCAATCCCCCAGTTAACATAGAACGTAGAGTAAAGTTGTAAATCTGGCATTTTTGAAAGAATTCGGCTCCTGGCGGGGGAACCGCAAAACGAATCCTTTTTGTAACTATTTTCGAGGATTCGGTGGACGCTTCATAAGGAAGGTGTGGGAAACTGGGTTGAACCCCATCTTCTAACCACTCGCCTTGGATGGTTTGGATGATCCCAGGAAAGGCAGTGGTGATATAGAGATTGTAACCTTGGAACTGTGGTTCTCTGTTGGTGACAAAATAACGTAGCACATACTCCGGCCTTGGATCCACGGTTTGCGTGGCTTCCAACTTAAAATCATTGGTGATATTGCTATTCACAGCCACCACAGAAAGGATCTGCGGAACACTTGGTGGAACCAGAAAAATAAACGGAGCTACAGGTGTATCCGTATTGGTTCCGCAATGAAAAAAAGAGAGAAAAGATATGCAGACTAAGTAAATTGGATGTAAAGAGGGAAAACGCATTCTATTTCTCGTTTCCCTTCCAAGTTTTCAGGAATTCAATCTATGGGAATCCAAAAAAAAATACTCTTTGTGTCCATTTCAATGATTGGGCTTTTTTTTCTCATTTTACTCGTAATGGGTGGAGAGGACGAAGAAGAAGCTCGCCGTAAAAAAGAAAGAAGTTCGCAGGCCCTTGCCTTATTTGGGGGAGGATCCAACACTCCTAAAGGCACCAACCGATTGGGGGTGCGTGGGGAGGACTCTGGATCCATCTTCGATTCCGATTACTATAATGCTGGTGGCATGCGTTATGAAGAAGATGGGTCAATTGCCAATTCCGAAGCCGGAGAAATTCCGATCAATCCCCAAACGGGAAAACCTTACCCTCCGGAAGCTATGCAGGCTTTTGAGGAACTGAGAGAACAATTTCCTGATAATGATTTGATTCCGAAACGACTTACCCCTGAAGAGAAAACAAAACAGGCTGAGTTCAACCAAAAGTTAGCAAGAGCCACAAATTCTGTGTTTGGTGGAGCAGCTAATGCCACGGATGTTACTCTCTATTATAACCATGTAAAAAAACAAGGGAAGGATCGATTGGAAATTATCAACTACCTAATTGAAACACAAGGTGGTGACGATCCAGAAATGGACAAAAAGTTCCAGGAAATTTTGAAAAATATTCAATTCCAAAATGAACAAATTGAAAAGGAAGCTGCCAATGCCTTCGAAAAAGCGGGCATTTCTCCTTAGAACTAACTTTCCTTGGAAAGAATCGGATACCGGTAACTGGATTTTGGATCCAGACCGTATTCGTCCAAATGAAACGAGGGAGGTAACCTCTCTCGTTTCCATTGCGCTATCGTAAATAGTTTATTAAATTTCTTTAGATACCCAAGTAAGGTGTCTGTTTTTTCCCAAGGAAATTCTTGTTTTAAATTTTCCAGACAATCCAAGTCATCTAATCCCAAAAAGACAAGTTTCTTCTCGATCGATTGTAAGATGGGATAGGGCATTAAATCTTTTTCATCTTCTTGGTGTTCAGACAAAGGTTTTAGTTCGGCAGTCGGTTTTGTATTACGTAAAGTTTGGATCGAATCTTTGGGTGAAATAAAACGGTTGTTTCCTTTTTGAATATCATCCAAAAACTCTAATAAAAATTCTTTGCTAACGCCTGCTAGGGGTGCTATAGAGCCCGAGGAATCTCCATCCATAGTTGTGTAACCAACAGCGGCTTCACTTCGGTTCCCTGTAGATAAAAGTAAATGTCCGTTTAGATTAGCAAGTAACCAAACGAGCGGCGAACGAACTCTTGCTTGGATATTCTGCAAAGGTAAATCATGTTCTTTCCAGTTCAGAGTTTTTCCAAGAACCGATTCAATGAGTTTTACTGATGTATCCACAGCCTCATCGATGGGAATGGAATAAAATCGGCAATTGAGTTCTTTGGCTAGAGTTTCTGCAATTGTTTCTGTAAGGTCGGAATTGTTAACGGTTTTTTGGTAAATGGTAACAAGCAGATTGGATTCATCCAATCCTAGAGTGGTAAAAATAGAATCACCATTTTCCTGTTTGGCGATTTCTTTCATCGCAGAAACGAGAAGGGCACAAGTGGCACTATCCGCACCACCCGAAAGGGAAAGTGTAAAACCTTTGGTTTTTGATTTCCTTAAATAATCAAAAAGACCTAAACAAACCGCTTTTGTAAATTCTTCATAAGAGGAAAGATTTACCGAATTTCCTGAATCGTCCGGTCCTGATTCTTTACGTTTGTCGAGAACGGTAAAACCATTGGATGTTTTAGGTTCCACATTGTTTTTTTGTTTCAGTTGGATTTTCGGAATTTCTTCCCTCTGTATTTTGGGATTGGATTCTCGAAAAGCACGTGCTTTCGCTCCTCGAATCTCCAATGGATCAAAGGAGTAGGAGGTAATTTGATAAGGAGAAAAGGATAACCTAGGGCCTTCGCTTACTAAATTTCCTCGGGATGCGAAAATGGCTCCACCTTCAAAGATAATTCGTCCAGATTCATTCCCAATCAAATTGGTAAAAACTTGTAAATTACACTGGTTTCTACTGGATTCAGTAAAAATTTGTTTTCTGATGTTTTGTTTTCCTATCGCAAAGTGGGAAGCTCCAGGAGAAAATAAAACATCAATTCCTTGAATGCTATAGAAAGAAGACGGTTTTAATACAGACCAACTATCCTCACAAATCTCCACTCCAAAATTCCAGTGTTCGGTTTGGAAAATAAAATGTCCAAAGGGAACTTCTTCTTTAGCAAAGGAAATGGTTTTATTGATAAAATCTGATTCGCAGTGAAACCAACGACGTTCATAGTGTACGCCAGTGTTCGCTAAATTTAGTTTTGGAATTATGGCAACCACCTTTCCACCAAAAAGGACTGCCATACAATTGTACAAAAAAGAACCAACAAAAACAGGAAGGCCCACAAGGATGATTTGGTTAGGGGATATATCTTTTAATTTAAGTAAAATTTCTTCGGAACGTTTCCAAACAGAAGGTTTATAAAAAGCATCTTCACATCCATAACCAGAAATACAAAGTTCTGGAAAAAGAATGCAGTCTGCATTGTTTGATTCTGGGCTGTTGATTGCCTGAACAATTGATTCAAAGTTCCCAAGAAAGTCGAGGGGAGTTGTGTTCAGTGTAACTGCGGCAATTTTAATTTTTGGCATCAGAGAAAACTCGGTTATAAATCTTTTCTGATGCACCTCTGTTTTCTACAACAAAGTTTCGATTTCCGTTTCCCATCTTTTCGCGTAATGTTTTGTTTTGCACAAGTAAGGCAAATTTTTCTACAAATTTAATTTCCGTTTCTGTTTTAAAAAGTCCACCTAATTCCTGCATAACGATTGCTTCCGGTGCATTGGATATTTTGGGGCCTGTAATGACAGCAAGGCCAAGGGCCGCAGGTTCTATCGTATTGTGAACCCTATGTGTGAAGGCACCACCCACATAAGCAAAACTGCCGTATTGGTAGGCAAATGCCAAAATTCCCATCAGATCAAAAAGAAGAAATTTGGGTAGTGGTTCTCCCGGATTGAGTTTAGAAAAAACTTTCACTGTGCCAAATTCTTTGAGTTTGGGGATCCATTGTTCCATACGTTCTGTTTCCCATTTGTGTGGAAAAATCCAATAATAGGATTCATCTGTATGTTCCTTTAAATACGCCATAAAATGTTTTTCACAAATGCCGTAAGTGGAACCGAGGATGATGGGTTTATTTTTGGATAAAAAATCTTTTTGTTCCGAAACAAAGTTGGTAAAGGTTGGATTCGGTGATTTTGTTTCTAATTTACCAAGTACAGATTCAAATCTTGTGTCTCCTAACACAGAAAAGTCGGTGTTTTCTTTTACCAAACCTTTAAATTCTTTTGCCATCAGTTCGTGGCTTGGATAAATTCCTGTGAGATAACGAAAGGAAGCTTTCGTTAGGGATCGTATGAGGGGATTTTTTCTGGAGGACTCAGAAGACAAACTGGCACAAGTTAAGTAGGTTTTTGTACCCATTCGGTTTGCTGTTTTTAAAAGATTCGGCCAAGTGTCCCAAGCCATGACAAAGAGAACTTTCGGTACAAACTTTTGAAAGATGGTATCATAAGCATGGGGAAGGTCTAGGGGAAGATAAAAATATACATCTGCCAATGGATCAGAAAAGGTAGTTTCTTTTACTGAGGAAGAAAACACAGACTGGATGATAAAAACATCCTTACGTTTTTTCCGAATGGTTTCTGTCATTGCTCGCGCCTGGTCCAGTTCGCCAACGCTTGCTGCATGAAGCCAAATCACCGTTTTTCCTTCAGCGGATTTTGAAAAAATCAGTTGGAGAGTACGATCTCTTTTACTTAATTCTTCTCTAATTCGATTTACAAAGAAAGAAAGAAATTTTAAGACAAAATAAATAATGAAAACAAAAATATTGTAAAAAAAATATACCATTTAGCGTTTGTTACCCCAGGTATCGTTCACTTCCGAACCAGGATAGATGAAAGTTCTTTTATCGATCACAAAACTCAAATTGTCAAAGTATAAATGAAATTCACCTTTCTTTTGTGAAGTTAAACTTTTTAAACGAAAAGCGGCAAAGGAAATAGGAAAAGACATAGATTGGATGAGCCTTGTGTTTTCTTTAGGTAGGTTGATCGAAAATTCCAATCTTCGCCATCCCACAAAATTCAAAGTCCCTAAATCAAAATACAAATCCTTAGATTTTTTTTGAGAAAGTCCCATGCTTAAATTGATATGATGTCCCTCTGAATACACCCAAAGGATTCCTTGGATGGGCATTCCGAGTGGCAGTAATATGGGTTCTTTCGGGCGTACTTCCCAGTGGTCTAGTCTTGGATTTTCTACATAACTTTGTAAAAGAAAACTGGTTTGGTTTTGTAACTGAGGGTATCCTGATTCTTTTAAGAGTGTGGTCTCTTGTAAAAAGGCTTCTGATTTAGGAACGGAGGCGGCAAATTGGGTGACCGCTAAAAAGGAATCCACGCGGTAAAAATCCCAAGGTCTTTCTCCTTCAAAATCCTCTACAAGAAAGAGAAGGTAGTTGGAATCGATGGTCAGGGCTGATTTTAGAATATGGACACGACCCGCTTCGTCTGGATCATGGGGCCTCGGAAGAGACAAAAGACCGGAAAACATGAGGAGCATACCCAAACAGAATGTGATTTTTTTTGCAGTTTTCATGATTTCTCACTTTTCGAAAGACCAAAAACGTGTACTCTGTTCTTATCAAAGGAAAGGAATCCGCACGTCATGGGCCGCCGCGACAATTTGAAAATACTCACAACTGCCATTCTAGTGGTCCTACTTCTTTCATCGTTCATTTTTGCATTTATCTATAGAAACGAAATTTACCAAAAACTCCAAACCATCGGAAAAAACCGGGAAGTGGAGATGGTAGATAGAGAAATCGAAAGAGAAAATCCCAAAATCCCCGCTCCCAAAGAAAATTTCACTCAAACAGAAACCAAAGAATCGCTAGAAGATCGTTCCAAACTTCCCGAATTACCGAGTTTAGACGATATGGAGCCGGAATCCAATCAGCCACGTTCTGTTTCTGTGGCCGCCTCCGCGAAGACAAAAGAAAAGATGGATCCTGCCGCTCGTTTGCAGGATAAGTTGGACCAAGTAGAAGAATCCATCTCTCCAAAAGAAGACCTTAAAAAAACTAAAAAAACTCCTGCCAAAGAAGAAGTGGTTTCCGAAGGAGTGGAATCTTCTCCTACAACAAAACAACCTAAGGCAGAGACTAAAGATTCGATCAAACCAAACCAAAAACCTGATTCCAAAGTAGTAAGTTCACCGAAAGCAGAGCCAAAACAAGTTCGGACTAAAAAGTATAATTCTATTTCAGAAAAGAAACAAAGTAAAAAAGTCAAAAAAACATACCTTACGCAAAAACCTTCTAAAACAAAAGACTCAGGAGAAGTGACTTCCTCCAGTTTGGAAGTGAGGATGCGGAATGTAGAACAAAAACTCTCTACGCAAAACGATAGGAATGAAAAACGATTTGTTGAGATCGAACGACGTATTGATTCCTTAGAAAAAGCGTTAGCAAAGTAATTGTGGCCGAATACGGTTCTTTGTATCTTTCCATCCAAAACTCGCTAAAGGATTTATATCCGAATCGGTCCCTCGTGATCATAGCTGTGTCCAAAACCAAACCTTATGAAGTGGTAAGAGAAGCATACCTCCAAGGAATACGTGAGTTCGGTGAAAACTATATTCCCGAAGCGATCGCAAAATTCACAAAACTAAGAGAAGAGTTTCCGGAGGCAGAATCCTCCGTCCATTTACACCATATTGGACCCGTACAATCGGGAACCTTGCGGAAGTTATTCGGTATTTTTTCACATACTCATGGTGTGGGCAGTATCTCGTCTTTAAAGGAACTTTTGAAACGTGCTGAAAAAGAAAAAAAACAAATTCGTTATTTCATCCAGGCCAATCTTACAGAAGAAAATACAAAACATGGAATGGGTTTTGAGACCTTACGAAATATGAAAGATACCCTTTCCAGTTACCAAAATGAATTTTGTATTTGGGAAGGTTTTATGGGAATGGGCCCTTCAACAGGTGATTTGGCCGAAACAAAAGAAGTGTTTTCCTTACTTGCGGAATTACGTGATACATATTTTCCCGATAAAAAATTATCGATGGGAATGAGTGGTGATTTTGAAATCGCTGCCTCTTTAGGATCTGATTACTTGCGAATTGGGTCGAAGATTTTTGGAGAAAGGGAATAAACAAATGAATTCAATAGAAACAGTAGGTATCGTAGGCCTGGGTAAAATGGGTGGGGCAATCGCATCTGCGCTTGTGAAAAAAGGAACCAAGGTGTATGGATTTGATCCCAATCTAAAAGAGTCTCACTTGGAAGGTGTGGTTCTTGTCAAAACACTTGAGGCCATTCGTAATGAGACCGAAGTCATTGTGATCGCTGTGAAACCAAACCTTGTGGTTCCTGTATTAAAAGAATTTTCGAAACCTGCTACTTTTGTATCCATTGCTGCCGGAATTTCTTTTTCGCAAATCACGGAAAATGCACCCAGTGGGTCTTTGGCTGTGCGAGTGATGCCTAATTTACCGCTTGTAGCAGAAAGGGGAGCCTTTGCTTACTTTTGCGAAGACAATGCGGTAACGAACGTTGAACAATTGTTTTATGGAATGGGAACTGGGATTCGAGTGGCTAAAGAATCTCTCATGGATGCAGTGACAGGGCTTTCTGGATCTGGTCCTGCCTATGTATTAACGTTTTTACAAGCGATGACGGAAGGTGGATTGCAAGAAGGACTCAGTTACGAGGAGTCTTTATCTTTGGCAATGGAAACCATAGAGGGAACTCTTGCGTATTTTCGCTCTTTACGCAAAGAAGATAAAAACTTACATCCTATGGAAGTGAAAAATTGGGTCACTTCTCCTGGTGGAACTACCATTCATGGATTGGATGCATTGGAAAGGGGAGGATTCTCAACCGCCGTTAGAGATGCAATTCATAGAGCGACGGAGAGAAGTAAAGAATTAGGGAAAGGATAAAAACGGTTGCGCGGACAGGATTCGAACCTGTGGCCTTTGGGTTATGAGCCCAACGAGCTACCAGCTGCTCCACCGCGCGGTATAAAACCAGTATTTTAAAGATTGGTTAATTGTCAACATAAACATTATGAAAACTTCTCTATTTTCTTCCGTTCGTAAATTTATCGATTTCCATCAAAATCTTACTTTACAGTAGTCAAAAAAGACGAATGATTCCTATCTTATACAGAATTCTGGCGGTGCGTTTTGTCTTTTAAAGAAAACACTGATATCGTTTTTGAGCATTACGAAAAAAAAATCTACGACCAAAAACAACTACTGGAAATCTCTCGTGCCCTAAATTCCACGTTAGACTATAAGTATTTAATTGATGCTATTTTGAATATTTGTTTGGCTCAGTTGCAAACTCTACATGCAGCCATGTATTTGGAGCCGGAAATTGACTTAGGATTGTTCAAACTTGAACCCCAATCCATAAAAGGATTTGAACTCAGCTCAGAAGAACAAAACTACGAAATAAAAATCGATAGTCCTCTCATTCATTATTTTGAAGAGAAACCCAAAGCCATCACAATGGACCAGATCCTCCTGATGGATACACTCAAATCCATTCCCGACATCACTTACCTTCGTAAAATGGGAGCAGAGATTCTTGTTCCTTTGAATGCTAAGGGTAAGGTCAATGGTCTTCTCGTTCTCGGTGACAAAATGACTTCCGAAGAATTTTTGGAAGATGAAAAAGAATTTATGACCACTCTTGCCAACCTGGCAGGGATTGCTGTAGACAATGCAAGGTTGTATGAGCTGGCAACGGTAGATATGATGACAGGACTCAAAATTCATCATTATTTCCAAACCAAACTCAAAGAAGAGATGGATCGTTGTCGTAAAAAAGGAACTAAGTTGTGTTTACTTTTTACGGATGTGGATCATTTCAAAAGTTTTAATGATACCTATGGACACCAAGCGGGTGATGTGGTTCTCATTGAAGTGGCAAAACAATTGATCAATGCTGCCCTTCGCCATCACATTCCTGCAAGATACGGTGGGGAAGAGTTTTGTCTTGTGATGCCGGGAGCAACGGAAGAAGAAGCCATGACCAAGGGAGAAGAAATTCGAAAAGCAGTTGAGTCCATGATTGTGAAAAATCCGAATGATGGAACCGATCTAAAGGTAACTCTGTCTGTGGGAGTTTCCAGCTTTCGTACTACCGACAGAAACAATAAAGACCTGATTGAAAGGGCCGACAAAGCACTATACCAGGCTAAACATTCTGGTAGAAACCGCACAATTTGTTATAAAGATTAGGAAATTTGCCGATGGGTAGAGTATGGCAGAGCCAGCATACCTACTCAACGATCTTTCGCCATCGGTTTCTTCCGATGTATATGAATCCATTCGCAATCGTGCTTTGGGTCTTTCTTCGTATGATTTTCAACCTTACTCTTGTTTTATCGAATACAAGACAAAAGATGAAAATACAGGAATTGAATATCGGGATTGTATTGTAGATTATACTCGATGTCCCAATTCTCGTTGTATCAAAAAATTAGTGTAGTTTTTTCCTTTGTTTTGTTTGGGGCCTGTAACCCAGGCCCTGTTCGTGTCCACCAAACCTCTGTTCCTTTTACTCTAACCAAAAATCTACCTCCGCATTCCACTATTTCCATTTCGGATGAGGGAACTCATTTACTGATTCATGGTTTGGAGTCTTCTGGCCAATCCTTGTCATTATTATGGGACACAGGTTCTGATTTGAGTTTTTATGATTCGCCTTCCTCTGAAGAGAGTAAGGAATTTCGGTTGGGTGAAAAACGGTTTATTTTAAAAAATAAAAAAGGGGTTTTGCCTGAATCGATTCCGGGGCTCCTGGGCCTTGATTTTTTTCGTGGCAGTTGTATTTTCTGGATAGGAGAGGTGTTAAAACAATTTCCTGAAACTTCCCCGTTTTGTGAACACCCCGATGCTTACTTATCACTGGATTTCAAATTTCTGAATATCAAAAAGAAAGGGGATCATTATTATGCACAATTTGAGTATCCGGAGGGTCATATTTCCTTTGGCCTTGTCGACACAGGTTCCTCTTTAAACCTTTTGCCTAAGGGAGCTCAGGATAGGTTTCTTGGAGAAAAGAAGGTATTTCTTGCAGGGAATAAAATCCAAAAGGCAAACTTAATGAAGTCGACTTCTGTCTTTTATTTGGTGACGAAGGTTGGAACCCGCGAAGAATACAGGCAAGTCCAGTTTCTCACTGGAATTTCACTTGAGAATTTCCTTTTGCCGGGGGACAAGGATAGGGAAGAGGTTTGGGTGATCGGACTCGACATCCTCAGGACTCGTCCCCTGTTTTGGGACTTCTCTCGGGGGCGTGTGGGAATTGTTCATTCCAAAAACTAAGGTGAAAGAAAAAGAAAAAATCATAGTAGCAATGAGTGGTGGGGTAGATAGCGCTGTAGCCGCAGGACTACTTATGGAAGAAGGTTACGATGTCATCGGTGTCAACCTACGTACTTGGGAATATGAAGCACCAGCCTGTGATACCACGAAAAAATCCTGCTGTTCTCCCGAAGACATTCGTGATGCACGTGATGTAGGTCTTTCTTTAAACATTCCTTTTTATGTAATTAAAATGGAAAAAGTATTTGGAGAACGAGTCATCGACCGTTTTATTAATGATTATAAAGATGGAAGAACGCCAAACCCTTGTGTAGAGTGTAATACCTTTGTGAAGTTTGGTGCTCTTTTCGAACAAGCCAAAATATTAGGTATAGAAAAAATTGCCACAGGCCACTATGCCCGTGTCGTCGAAGTGGATGGACGTTACGCAATCCGTAATGCTGTTGACATGAAAAAAAACCAAGCGTACTATTTGTACGGTTTGTCCCAAGAAAATATTAAAAATACAGTTTTCCCTCTTGGTGAAATGGACAAAGCACAGGTGCGGGAAATCGCAAAACGTATGGGTCTACCTGTAGCAGAAAAACCTGAATCACAAGAGATTTGTTTTATCCCTGAAAATGATTATAGATCTTTTTTGAAGAAAAAGGGAATGGAGTTCACTCCAGGATTTTTTAAACTAGCCTCAGGCCAGATCATTGGCAAACACCAAGGAAAAGAAGGATTCACGATCGGACAAAGAAAGGGACTTGGAATCGCTTGGAAAAATCCATTATATGTTTTGGCCATCGAAGATGACGGAACAGTTGTCCTTGGGGAAGAAGAAGAAACGGTTTCCGAATCTTTTATATTGGAAGAGATTACCTACCAAGCACTTAGCCCAATGGAAGTGGGTGACTCAAAAGAAATGAAAGTCCAAATTCGTTATAGAAGTGCACCTGTTCATTGTAAGGTGACTTCATTGGGAAATACTTGGAAAGTAAAATTTCTGGAAGATGTGAAAAGTGTAACTCCAGGACAATCTGCTACATTTTATGAAACCAATGGAGATTATCTACTGGCAGGTGGGATCATCCAAAAAGGTTCCATTACAAGAAAGGTAAAAACAAATTTTGTTTTAGAGGCGGAGAGCGTTACCATTTGAAATCGGTAGAAGGTAAAACAATCCTCATCATTGGAGGGGGATTGTTACAAGTTCCCATCATCCAAACGGCAAAAACCATGCGACTTCATACAGTCGTAGCTGATATGAATCCATCTTCCATTGGATTTCAAATTGCAGACGAATCCATAGTCATGTCCACAAAGGATGTGGAAGGAATGGTTCGAGAATCGAAAAAATTTGCCCAAAATTCGCCGATTCATGGCGTGATCACTGCGGGAACCGATGCTAGTATGACGGTGGCTGCTGTAGCCTCTGCTTTACAGTTACCAGGAATTCGTTTTGTGGATGCAGAAGCTGCATCTAACAAAGTAAAGATGCGTCAAAGGCTAAAGGAATTCGGAATGCCAATTCCTCGTTTTGCAGCTGTTTGGTCTCTATTAGATGCCAAAGAGGCCCTGGATTCATTGACCTTTCCATTGGTAATGAAACCAGCTGACAATATGGGGGCTCGAGGTGTCATCAAGGTGAATCATAAAGATGACTTACCTTCGGCTTTTAGACATGCAAAACGGTTTTGTCCTACTGGTGAATTGATTTTAGAGGAATATATGGAAGGTCCTGAACTTTCCGTGGATGCCTTAGCCTTCCAAGGCCAAATTCGAATGACAGGTATTGCTGACAGGATCATCGAAAGAGAACCTTATTTTATTGAAGTCGGACATAACATGCCTTCGGCGATGTCGAAAGAGATTTTGGACGAAGTGGAACGAGTGATGGCAGGCGGAATGCGGGCACTGGGTATCCATTTAGGTGCCGGTAAAGGGGATATCAAAGTCACTAAAGAAGGAGTCAAAATTGGGGAAATTGCGGCAAGACTATCCGGTGGGTTTATGTCTGCGTTTACCTATCCTTTATCTACTGGTGTCAATTTAAACCGTGCTGCCCTTCTTATTTCTCTTGGCGAAACACCAGACAATTTAGATCCAGTGCTAAATCGTGTATCCATCGAACGTTCGTTACTTTCTAAACCAGGAAAACTCATTTCCATTGGTGGAGTGGAAGAGATAAAAAAAATAGATGGAGTTTCAGAAGTTTTTATCCAATCAAAACCAGGGGATATCATTAAAGAACCTACCAATAACATTGATAAGTCGGGACATGTCATCATTGTTGCTGAAAATTTAAAAGATGCAGAAGTAGTTTTTGAAAAAGTCAAACAAACCATTCGGTTTGAAGTGGATGAGCAGTTTTCTATTACAGAAAAAGAGATAGGTGACCAAGCAAGAATTCGTTTTGGAAAGGATATTTGTTGGGTTTGTAAACAATGTGATGGAAGTAATTGTGCTTCCGGGATTCCTGGAATGGGCGGTGTGGGTCGCATGGAAACCTTCCATGACAATAGTGTCGCTCTTTCTGAATATTCCATTTTGCCGGGATATATCCGTGACCATATAATTCCTGAAATTCATACAAGGTTTTTAGGATACGATTTAAAAACTCCAATTATGGCAGCACCAATGACTGGTGTTGGGACCAATATGAATTTTGTAATGACCGATGCAGATTATGCCAACCTAGTGGTTCGGTCCTTTGTTCAAAATGGAAGCCTTGCTTGGCTAGGTGATGGTGCTTCTCCTGAAAAATACAAAATCATGTTAGATAGTTTGAAAAAAGCATCTGGAAAAGGGATTTTAATCTGCAAACCAAGAGAAGATGAATCCATGTTAGTGGATCGTTTTTCCGAGGCAGAGGCGGACGGAGTGTTCGCACTTGGGATGGATATTGATGCTGTAAATTTCAAAACGATGGTTCAAAAGAACTTATCGAGTATCACAAGACCTCTTGATCGTTTGGTTCGTTTAAAAGAGAAAACAAAACTGCCATTTATCTTAAAAGGGATTATGAATCCAGAAGATGCGAAACTTGCGGTGGAAGGTGGATTTTCTGCTATCGTTGTTTCAAACCACGGAGGAAGGGTATTGGATGGAATGCCAGGAACCGCTCGTGTTCTTCCAAAAATTGCGGAAGCAGTAAAAGGTAAAATTCCTCTCCTTGTAGATGGAGGCATACGCTCCGGTATGGATGTTTTTAAGATGTTGGCCCTTGGTGCTGATGCTGTTTTACTTGGACGACCTGTAGCCATTTCACTTGTTGGTGGAGAAGAAGCAGGAATTCGTTTTCTTTTACAAAAATATTCGGAAGAACTAAAACAATCAATGAGTGTTACCGGAGCCAAAACTTTGGTGGACATCAAGCGAACAATGTTGCTTCATAAACTTCACGGTTGACTATGGATAAGGAAATCAAAGACCCCGATGGAATTTTAAAGGTTATCACCGCACTTTTCGGGAAACTGCCAGCATATATTGTCAATTTGGACAAAGAGTATCCAGTGAAGATCATTGCTTTGAAAAATAAAGCACTTGTTATTAACACTAATTTAAAATTTCCTAGTAGAGACCGAATCCTGACAGTAGTGCATAATGGTAGTAAATTTTTAGCACATTTTCTTGTGGCAGGCGGCGACGGGAACGGAATCGAAATTCTAACACCTGTTAAAATTCAGATTACTGCTGCCACTCGACAAGGATCACGGGTAGAGGCTAGTCAAATCCAAACGGGAATGGTTGTTTCTAATATCATTAACGTAAATGATGTTTCTAAAGCCATTGGGTTTGATGATAAAAAAGTTGATGCCATCCTTCTTGCTTACAGAACAAAACTCACCAAAGCTTTTCCTCTATCTTCCATTTTTTTTGCAGGTCGTATGGACAACCGATTGCGGCTAATGCACCATTATGACAAAGATATTTTTATCATAGATCGTAAGGAAAAGTCTACAGCTACGGCTGATTTTTTTCCTTTTGATGAGTATTTGAGAATTTTCGAAAGTTCTAAAATTGCAGATTCCTTCACCTCCGAAATTTGTGTTCCTATTAAATACAAGGGTTATGTTCATCTTGGTTATGTACAGGTTTTAGCAGAAAAACCTCTAGACCTTGAAATCTATAAACAAATCCAAACCTTTGCCAATGCTGTGAGTCGTGATATCATTAGTACCGGCGTGTTCCAAGAATCCCGCGATATTTGCCAAGTTATGGATTTAAGTATGGGCGGTATTAGTTTTATCCACGCGCCGTCTCGGTCATTTTCTAGGTCTGTCACTTTAAATGGCACAATCCTTTTTGATTTAAACTTAGAAGAGGGCAAACGAGTTACCATTCGCGGGATCATCAAAAATATTCGTAACCAAGAGACTAACTTTCGTGTGGGTTGCCAATTCTATAACCTAACAGAAAAAGATTTAGAAATCCTGGGGGAGTTTTTGGATGCGGGGAAAGCAGAAGAAGGGGAAGTTATAGAACAAAACCCTCCTCAAGAATCTTCGACGGAAGAACTCGTTTCGGAAGAAAACTCACCCGTTGTGGGAGCTGACGAGGAACCAGGGGATCCTTTTGGGGAAACAATGGATTCAGAGTTTCCCTCAGATGAACCAACGCAAGAATCCTAAATAATGTCATCTTATAAATCCGTCATACGATATCCTTACACGGGTAAGACGGTTTTAACATTTTTAACTACAAAATTTCCTTATCATACGCAAGAGGAGTGGCAATTCCTTTTGGAAGCAAAACGTGTGAAAGTACAGGACCAAATGGCTACAGCAGATTTGGTACTCAGAGAAGGTGATACTTTAACTTACGAACCGATTCCCGGTAGGATTCAGGAGCCAGAAGTTGATACAAACTATGTAATCTTGAAAGAAACAGAGGACTTTCTTTTTGTAGATAAACCGGGAAATTTACCGATGCACCCTGCGGGCAGGTACCGCACACGAACTCTCTTAAACCTTCTTGAGAAAACGTATCCTACAGTCATCCCGGTGCACAGACTAGACCGGGAAACTTCGGGGATTGTCATCTTTGCCAAATCAGAAGAGAGTCGCACTTGGCTTCAAAAAAAATTTGAATTGAGGGAAGTTCAAAAAGAATATCTAGCAGTCGTCCGTGGTTTTTTTGAAAAAGAAACTAAGTTGGACGGGTTTATCGGAAAGGATTTGGAATCGGCCATTCGTAAAAAAATGAAATTCTCTTTAGAAGAATTTTTGGATTCTAAATCAGTTTCTACCAATTTTATACCTTTACGTTATAATAATTCACAAAACATAAGTTTGGTTCTCGTCAGGCCTGTTACAGGGAGAATTCATCAAATCCGTGTGAGCCTTCTTTATTTGGGTTATCCGATTCTTGGAGATAAACTATATGGTCCGCGCGAAACAATGTTTTTGGATTTTGTTAAGTCTGGACTCACCAAAGAATTGTTGGCAGAACTTGGAGCGGAAAGGCAACTTCTACATGCACATAGCATAAGTTATATGGATGAGCGGATCCCTTTACAAATCACTGTGAAATCCAATCCGCTTCCGGAAATAGAATCTCTCTTCCCCAATCACTATGATTTAATCTACTCGTAATGTTTTGAAATAACTCCACCTCTCTATTTTTGAATGGTTTTGAAAAGATTTATAAGCTAAATCCTGGACAAAAGAATAGAACTCCTTACTATTATAGAATGTATGGATCACCAACCTACCCTAACCAAGGATAAAAATGAAAACTAAGTTAATACTTTTATTCTTTATCCTTTCTTCGAGTCAAGCATGCTCTGAAGAAAGGATCATTCCTGATGAAATGGATATTCATAATCAGGATACACGGCAACTGTTCAATGTAGACGTGAATTTACTAGATCTAATAAAACCTGGTAAAACTACCGAGTTAGAGCTATACCAAATTTTGGGACGAAAAATAATGGAAAGACTTTCCTTCTCTCCTATTCTTCCTTATCAGTATCGAAAAAAAAATGTCCCTATCGATAGATTCATTATGTATGAGGGGGGAAAGGGCATTGTCCAAAAAACAAATAAATCGAACACCTCAACTATTTACGAAGTTTTATTAGTAAATTTGTATCTCTATAAAGGAATAGTCCAATTCTATTCAGTCATTCTTTTTGATAAAGAAAGGGATATTGTCACTTTAGAAAGTAGCATTGATGCCTTAGAAATGTATCACGAATTTAAACGGCAAAATCGACCAATGTCCATCTGGGGTTACGAGCGCTGTACTTCAAAATATTTCCAAATCAAAATGTTACACTATGACACTAAACCGAACCGATATATAAATGCGAATAAAGAAACCTGCTATTGGGAAGAACCTGATTTTGAAAAGAAATTAGCGAAGAATAAAGAATACCAAGATTTTTTAAACGATCCCCATTGTGGGAAAAAACTTTTAGAGATGGGTTACATTCCGCCTGTTGCAAAATGGAAAGGGAAATGAAGTTTATAGGTATCTCTTTATTCATTTTTTTATATTATATGATAATTCTACCTTCTCATCCTCATTTATATAGTTGGTTGCATGCAGTTTTAGTGATAATGTTTGGATGGAAGGAAGTTCAAAAAGGGATACCCGAATTGTATATCTCATTACCAAGTTTAGTCTATTGGTTATATATATTTTACGCTTTTGTTCGTATGATTATCGGAGATCGTTATCTCCGATAAGAAACGGAAAAATTAGAATATTTGAAAAGATATCAGACTTTGCAGCTGTGAAAGGCTTTCACTAAAAATTTAAAAAGTAAATAAATACGGAAGTTCAATGACAAATATTCCATCAGAGGCAGATTTTGAGAGGGCAAAAAGAAAAAGCAAAAAACGCTATCTGAATATTGATAAGATTGAGGCAGAGTGTATGAATTTTTTTCAAGACATTTGCCCAAATGCATCTCACAAGGTTTTTGTCTTCGTTGAAAATGAAAAAAATTTCGTTTAATAGTATTTTTTAAACAAGATAAAGACATATTAATCTCGGAGAAAAATGGATCTAGAAAGAAATTAGAAGATTATTTTCATTCAAATTTTGAAAAGTATGGGAAAGGACAAAAAGACGATTTAAAAATTCTATTTGAATTTGATTCGGATGAGAATGTAAATAAAAACTTTGATGGAGATTACTATGTACGTTTGCATTAGTTGTCTGTCGATCTTTGGCATAAACTCGAGAAAATATTATGAAAAGAATCATCAAACTACGAGCTGAGGTTCTTAGGGATTGCCTTTGGATATTAACAGATGAAGGTACTTTCGAAGAACCGGAGTATCCTTATGAAAATGCTGGACTCTATTTAAGTGACGACTTAAAAGAAGAGCTCGAGAACTGGAGAAATTGGTATGAGAAGGGTTTTGACTATGAATACCCTCCAGATTCCATTGAATTTTCTGAGGAAGAACAACAAGCATTCGAATCTAAAGGCATAGAGATTTGGAAGAAACTAAAAAAAGAGTTAGATGGCGAATTCGAGGTTCAATATAAAAGTATGCTTAATAATAAGGTCTATACCGAAATTGAAGATTATTTAAAAGACTTTCCTTAATCCTAAAGCTATCTTGACTTTCGAAGGCCAATCAAATATAACAGCTAACAAAATGTTATCAGAGGTTAATTATGCCCACAATTGAATTTGATCAAAAATTTCAAGATCTCTGCGAACAGATGATCGAGATTGCATTTGAATTTGTAGATTTCAATAAAAAAGAAGTAGATACAATATTTGTATTTGGATCTTTAGAGGGAAATATTATCGCATACGAGCTTATTTATAGAATTAATGGCAAATTATCGGAAGTTCATAATCTGAATGTCGCATCGAAAAAGAAATATGACCTTAGTGATGCAAGGGTTATTTCTCTTCTTCGAGAAGGGGGGAAATCTTTGAAAGAAGTAAGGGAACTCTTTTTGCAAGCTAAACGAGAAGTTCCGACATTTTTGAAAATGGCCTACTTTCCAAAGATTGGTAAGTTCAATATTGATATTAGTTATGAACTTCATTATACAAATCACAAAGAATGGACAGCTGGAGATATTTTTAATCAATGGGTCGAGGAACTCAAGAAATCAGACAATCAAGAGAATATGCCTAAACAGGACAAAGGCTGGCTTTCTAAATTTTTCCAATCTAAAATCTTTTGATCGCGGCAAAGGTATAGCAGGGTTCCGACTGGCCATATATTCTTTACGATTAAAAATAGAATGTTGCTAGCCTTAAATAATTAAAATTATCTTGGTTTTTTCTATTTCTGACGGATACGCAATAGCCAAACAAACACAGGCTTTATATCTAAATATTTTCCAGATATTCAATCGACCAAATATCTTACTAGCTATTCGAAAGTAGGAAAGAATTTTGATTGAAACTTGTGTTAGAGGAAGTGCTCGGTTGCATAGTGTTCCTTTGCTGTCAACATTGTCTTTTTTCTTTTTTCGGAAGTCGAAAAGTATTTCACTTTGAACACTTGAACCAACATCAAACTCATCATCTCTGATTGTTTGATGGAAATCATCTGCAGATGAGTGAGTCTTTTCTGTATCTAATTTGGAAAAGATGTTAAGATCATGCAATGGCTGGAAATTCGATTTGAATTATAAACGGTGCATTGAGTCTTCCCCAATCATAAACACTATGTCCCATAGCTTTTAATAAAAATCCAATTTAGAATTCGCCTTTCCTCCGATCTTTCTATAAAGAGAGAGGAGGCTTTTGCAAAGGATGGCAGGAGCAGGCAGATTACTAAAGGATTCCGATAAAATTGTATTTGGTGAGTTTTGGACTGCAAAACAACGCCAAGGACATCCAATTCATCATACCGTAAGTTATAGAGCATCATTTAAGCCAGAACTTCCTTCTTTTTTTATGAAGGAATTTTTAAAAAAGAAAAATAGGGTCGTTTACGATCCGTTTGGTGGTCGTGGAACTACGGCCATACAGGCAAATATTGAAGGACATGTGGCGGTTCATAACGACATCCATCCATTGTCTATTTTTCTTGCGAGCGCTAGGCAATATGTACCGCGACTTGAAGATTTAGAAAAAAAGTTAAATTCTTTGGATTTGGATAGAGAAGTTGAGGATGATCCATTTGATAGCAACCTTCTTCCTTTTTTTCATCCACGCACTCTCAAAGAAATTAAAAATCTGAAACGATATATGGCGGAAGATCCGTCTGTGGAAATGAAGTTTATTTCACTAATCGCTCTCTCAAGGTTACATGGACATAGCACTGGATTTTTTTCGGTGTATACTTTTCCTCAAGTATCAATACCCCCTGAGTCGCAGGCCAAAAATAATATCAAGAGGGGACAATCGCCAGAATATCGTCCCGTCAAACCTAGAATTTATCAAAAGATGAAACGCGATTTAGCATTACCAATTCCGCCGTTTTACCATGAATTTTCTAAAAACAATTTGTATTCCTTAAATTCGGCAAATTCTGTTCCTGATATCGATTCTGAATCTGTGGATTTGATTGTGACTTCACCACCTTTCCTAGATAAGGTGGACTATGAAGGAGACAATTGGTTACGCCACTGGTTTCTTGATATCAAAAAGTCAAAAGATAGAAAACTCAGTATCTTTAGTAATTTAAATGATTGGAATGAGTTCATTCGTTCTACTTTAAAGGAATCCGCTAGGGTCTTAAAAAAAGGATCTTATATGGTAATGGAAGTGGGTGAAGTCAAAAAAGGAAATTCTATTCTTTATTTGGATGAGGATGTGGTGAGAATGGCCGAAGGGACAGGACTTGTTTGGAACAAAACCTATGTCCATACGCAAAGTTTCACAAAACTTTCGAATTGTTGGCAGGTATCCAACAACGAAAAGGGCACAAATTCCAATCGTTGTGTTGTTTTTAGGAAAGTTTTATAAGTCTAATGTATATGAAACAAATTCGAAATCTTTTCATACTTTCTCTTTTTGTATTCATTGGGTCTGTCGGCAGTATTGTTATTTATTCTACTTTGTCTGCCGATCCTTTGGATTCCCATCCCATCGAAATTTCGATCAAACAAAAATCTCCGGGTAAGTATGAGTTGGAAATGTTTTTACCAAAAGATTTTGGATTTCAGATGGAAGCACCGCATCGTATTTTTTTGTCAGGTGCTGATGGACTCAAAGTTTTAAATGCTGATTTGAAACTGAAAGGTCCAGTGCACCCTAAAAAACCAGAATACTTTGAATATGTAAGACCCTTAACCTTCCAAGTGGAAGGAAAAGGGAAGTTGCAGGTAGATGCAAAATTGTTTTATTGTAATTTTGTGAAAAACATTTGTATTCCAGCAAAAGTAAACAAAACGTTTTCTATTTAATGATCAATTGAAGACTTAGAATTTTATTCTAAGTCTTTTGTCACCAGACGTTTTAAGTTTGGTTTTTGGATTTGGTATAAGAAAAAATACCTTCCACCCACAGAAATGTTTTTATCTACAATCTTACCTTCTTTGGAAATCTCGCGAAGTTCTTTACGTCCCTTATCAGTCAGATTGGGGATTGTATAAGTTTTTAATAAATTTAAGGATTTTTGTTCTGCGATAGTTTTTGCTTCTTCTAACCTTGCGTTTTCTGTTTCCAAAACGCTAGAGACAGCAACTTGAAATAATGTATCAGAGATAAATCCTTCTTTGGCTTTCGTAAATTCTAAAACAGTAATATTTTCTGTATCTTTACTTTGAGGGGCAACATCTTTGGTTTCTTTGGATTTACAATTCCAAATAAGAATAACGATAGTTAAAGAAAGTATAATTTTTGTTAGTGATTTGTTCATCTACAATTTCCTAGGTTCTGATATGGGAGTTTTTTCCACACGTTCCATTAATTTAGGTTGGATGTTGCGGAATAGGAAAGCACATTTTGTTCGGTCCGAATAATCTTCTTTGTAGAGTTGAAGGCCATCAAAAAACCAGGCAAAGTTGTGTAAGTTTTCTACAGGATTTTCTTTCATCTCTTGGGGATTCCCCCTAACTTCGCCTAGGTTCTGACCAGCGATTTGCGGTTGGGATGGATTTGTAGTGGATAACCCTTGGGTTGTCTGCGCGTTTTGAAGTAAGATGGGAGTGGCCGCAGTTGTGGGACTGATTTGTGTACTCGTTGCGGTGGCAGCGTTTTGGGCTGCATTGGTAGCAATCCTTGTTTGCCGTTCCTTTCCTTCTAAGGATGCATTATATTCGCTGAATCCTTCTCCGAGCCTGTGTTTTTGTCTTTGGATTTGGAGTAGGTACGGTAGGCTTACTTTTTCTCTTTCGATAAAGGCTCTACGTTTACAATCTTCTCGTCTTGTAAATCCAGAAACTTCTTTGTAAGTGACAGGAATTTCGACTTTGACTTGGAAAAATTCACGAGAAATAAACCCTTCGTCTTTTTCATTGAGTAGAGCTTGTTCCACATAATTGGGATCAGCAATGGTAAAGAGGCGGCAGGAACAAAAGAGACTTAAAATTAGAAGTTTACGAACCATTTCCAACTTCAAGACTAGTAGATGATGTCGAAATTACGAATCTTTTTCCTTTGTTTCTTACTACAATTTTTGCCTCTTTTTTCCGAGGACCAATTTTTTGGAACTTCCGAATCCCAATTCCGAGAAAAAATAAAAACAGTTCGTTTGGAAAACGGACTGACTGTTGTGATGATGAAACGAGGTACTTCGCCAACTGTGGCATTGTACATCAAATTTCTTGTGGGTGCTGTGGATGAAACACCAGAAGAAGCGGGTACGGCACATCTTTTAGAGCATATGCTCTTCAAAGGAACAAAAACTGTGGGAACCACAGACTTTGAAAAAGAAGAAAAATACCAAAAACAAATCGAAGTTTGGGGAACGGAGCTTGATGACATCAAACTCAAAATTCGAGATCTCACCACAAGGGGAGAATCCATTCCTTCTTCTTTGCAAAATGAAGCGGATACTTTGAATCGTAGATTAAAGAATCTAATCCAATTACAAGACGGCTTTATTGTAAAAAACGAAGACTCCTATATTTATGAACAAAATGGTGAAGTGGGATTCAATGCTTATACTTCGCAAGATGTAACCAACTACCAAATCCAACTTCCTAACAACCGAATCGAAGTTTGGGCAAAGATCGAATCGGATAGATTAAAAAATCCTATTTTAAGAGAATATTATACAGAAAGAGATGTAGTCATCGAAGAACGTCGGATGCGAACTGATGATAGTGGTGCCGGTGTCCTTAGAGAAAAATTTTTCTCCCTTGCCTTTGAAAGCCATCCATATAGAAAACCGGTGATTGGATATTCCACAGGCCTACCATTTTTGAAAATTGAAGATACAAAGGCTTTTTTTCAAAAACATTATACTCCCGATCGGATGGTGATTTCTGTTGTTGGACAATTTGATTTTGAAGAAACAGAGGCCATTATTCGAAAGTATTTTTCAGATCTAAAACCAGGAAAACCAAGACCCACTTATAAAGTGGAAGAAAAATCGTTTCCAGGTGAAAAACGATTTAAGGTGTACCATCCATCCGGAAGTCAAATGATGATGGGTTTTTTAAAACCTCCCTATCCGCATAAAGACAATTCTTCTTTTGATGTACTGTCCACTGTCCTTACTTCAGGAACAGGATCTAGGTTGTACAAACGACTCGTTTTAGAAGAAAAACTGGCAGTAAGTGTGGGAGCGGCCAATGGGTATCCTGGTGAAAGATACCAAAATTATTTTGTATTTTTTGTTAAACCAAGAGAGGATGCCAAACCAGAAGTCATAGAAAATATCATCTGGGATGAGTTATCAAAAATTAAAGAAAACGGGATTCCAAAAGAGGAACTTGATAAAGTAAAAAATCAAATGGTTTCGGACTTTATCAAAACCTTAGATGAAAATGCAAGTATTGCGGATTTATTAAGTTACTATCAGTTGTTATACGGAGATTGGGCGGGTCTTTTCCGCCAATATACTTCGATTATACAAACTTCCTCCCAAGAAATTCAAACTCTTGTTCCTAAATATTTATCCAAAGACAAGGTTGTGATTGGTGTATTGGAAGACGTAAGGAAAAAATCAGAATGAAACGTATTTATTTATTTTTAGTTGTTTTTAGTTTTTATAACCTTTCTGCCAGGGAGATGGGTGAATTTGTCAGTGATTTAAAATTCAAACCACTAGAGTTTGAAGTTCCAGAAATCAAATCCGTAAAACATTCGTCAGGTGTTGAGGTTTTTTCGTTAAAAAATTCTGAGTTCCCGATTGTATATGCAGATTTTTATGTTTATCATGGGAGAAAACACTTAGGAAAACGTTCTGTTGAAATCACAAGATTACTAGAAGATACTTGGGAATTATCAGGATCAAAAACATATCCCAGAGAAAAGTTTTTAGAAACTTTGGAATTTTATGGGGCTACTTTTTCTGTATCGATCGATTATGAAAAAACCGTTTTTAGCATAGCCTATTTAAAATCCACAGAGAAAGAAGTCCTTCCTGTTTTGCAGTCTTTTTTTACTGCACCGTATTTAGATGAGTCATTACTAAATACTACGAAAGGAAAACTCACCGAAGAAATCAAACGTAGGAATGACAATCCAACTGCCCTCGGTTCCAGAAAAGCAAAAGAAGCTCTGTTTCGGGGGACTTTAGCTGGCACTTCTATGCAAATCACTTCTTTGGAATCCCTAAGTTTAGAAGATTTAGTTCAATTTCAAAAAGAGATTTTATCGGCAAAAAAACGAAGGTTTCTTGTCACAGGGGATTATGAGATCCAATCTTTTGAGAATTTTTTTCCTAAGTTAGATGAAAATACTAGTGTACAGGATTCGGAACTTATTACTCCTTCCTTACTCGCTGAAAATGTAAAAAAAGAAGGTAAAGACATTCGTCTTGTAATAAAGGATGTAAACCAAACTTTTATTTCTATGATAGGGGTTCTTCCTGAACACAATCATCCTGATTTTTACGCCATCCAAGTTTTGAATTATATCATTGGAGCTGGTGGGTTTAACTCCTATTATATGAGAGAAATTCGAAACAATCGAGGACTTGCTTACTCTGCAGGAAGTAATACGGAGTTTCAAGAGAACTATGGAACCATCCAGTTTTTTGCTATGACAAAAACGGAATCTGCAAAAGAAGTTTTGTCTCTTATGCGAGAACTGATCCAACCAAAACTCATTGATTCGTTAACTGAAGAAGAACTCTTACGGGCAAAAAATGCAATCATCAATCAGTTTGTATTTCAGTTTGAAGATGATAAAAGGACACTTGCGAGCGAAGTTCGTAGGCGTGACCATAAAATGCCAGATAGTTATTTACAAAATTTTAGAAGTGAAATTGATAAGTTGACTCTTTCTGATTTAAATCGAGTTGGCAAATTGTATTTTCAATCGGATAAGTTGATTGTGACAATTGTTGGACCAAAATCATTGGAATCTTCTTGGAAAGGATCAGTGAAAGTATTGAATCCGGAAGATTGATGTTAACAGCAAGTTTCGAATACAAAGGTACCAAGTTTGAGGGACTTTCCGAAGGAGGGATTCGTACATCCATCATTTGCCCATCCCTTGACTTTATGTTTGATTTTGGATTTATCAATCCAGATAAAATTCATATAGGAAAAATATTATTATCTCATGCCCATTTAGATCATTCTTGTGGAATTCCATACTACGTATCACAGAGAAGTCTTCGGAAACTACCTGTTCCCAAAGTGTATCTTCCTAAAGCGTTGGAACCTAAGATGTCTCAAATTTTAAAATTATATTCTGAAATTGAAGATTTTGATTATCAATGTGAACTCATCGGTTTGGATTTTGGTGACCGCGTGGAATTAAAACCTGGTTATTTTTTTAAACCTTGGGAAAGTTTCCATAGGGTACCTTCGCAAGGTTATACGGTGTATGAAACCAAACGTAAACTTAAGAAAGAATGGACTAGTCTTAGTTCCGAAGAAATCAGAAATAAAAAAGATTTAGGTGAAGATCCAACAGAAGAAATTTCAGTTCCATTGGTTTCCTTTTCTGGTGATACTAAAATAGAATACGTATTAGAAAATGAAGATGTTCGTAAAAGTAAAATCCTATTTATGGAATGCACTTACTATTGTGATAAAAGAGATGTAAACCGCGCACGGGAATGGGGGCATACTCATTTTGATGAAATCGTTGCCCATGCATCTGCATTTGAAAACGAAGCCATAGTCCTTATCCATCCTTCTAAACGTTATAGTTACCGCGAGTTAAACGACCTTCTTCGTAAGAAAGTTCCTCCCATTTTAAAAGATAGAGTTTCTCTTTTTTTACCTCCTAAATCATGAAACCAAGACCAAGCATTTATATTCCAGAACTCGAATCATATATTGATTCTAGTTTGGTTTACAAACCAAACCCTGTGTTTGCAGAAATGGAAACCTATGCCAAAGAAAAAAACATCCCCATTGTGTCGGCAGCCACTGGAGCCGTTTTATCTCATTTGGTTTCCCTCATTCGTCCCAAACAAATCTTAGAATTGGGAACAGGTCTTGGATATTCCACTCTTTGGATGGCAGTGGGTTCCCTCGAAACTAGGTTTGTGACTGTAGACAGGTTTAAAGAACAAGCAGATCTAATGGATGGGTATGCTAGAAAAATGGGAATTCTTGAGCAAATTCATGTTAAACGGGTGACTGACTCCGTACTGGATTATTTGGCGAAGGAATCTGACGAATGGGTGAGTTCTGATTTATTTTTTGTGGATTGTGATAAAATTACCTATCCTGAAATTTTTGGAATCCTTTGGAGAGATGCAAAACCAGGGTCTTATTTTTTATTTGATAATATGCTTTGGCATGGACGAGTTTTAGCACCAGATCCGAAAAAACCATCTGATTTAGCGGTAATGGCTCTTTGGCATGAGGTGAAATCCCAAGTTTCTGGTTATACTTTGTATCCTGTCGGTGATGGATTACTCTTTTTTCAAAAGGATAAAAAATAGTAGTCAAACCTCCCGAATTTTTGGTATTCTGCTCCTTGGTTTAAGGAGAGCAAGTTCCGTGTTAAAAAATAGTTTCATCATCCTTTTGTTTTGTTTCTTTTGTTTGTCTATCTCAGCCCAGGAGTCGGGTACCCAAGAAAAAGGGAAAGAGTCTATCGAGGAACTAGACAAACTCGATCAAGGTAATAATTTAGAACGAAAACAATACAAAAACATTTCGGAAAATAATAAAGACCGAGTCATCAATGCTATCAAACTTCTAACAATTGTTACTGCAAATTTTGGCGATGAAGTGCCTGATTCTAAAACTGCTTTCGAAAAAATCAAAAAAGACTACCAAGTCGTTTTACGTTATTACTACCGCCGCGCCTATATTGCTTCTGGTAAAGCGATGGTTACTTTGGAAAAAGACATTACTGCTCTTCTTGGAAAATTTGCTAAAAATTATGATACAAAAACTCAAAACCTTCTTGCTGAATGTGCAGATGTGATCACAAACCAAGAACAAACCCAACTCGTGGAAAATTCCGGGGAAGGATCTAAGGTCATCGTTCCTTACCGTGAAATCGCAGAAGCGCAACAAAAACTTCGTATTGCCTATGGACAAATGGGACTAGCAACTGATATGTCTCGAGAAGACAGGTTTTATGATTCGATTGTTCACTACCGAATTGCAAAAGATTACGGTATTAAAATTCTTTCTGACTTCAAAGAAGCGGAGGCAGATAAAAAAGCCATTTCCGATAAATACGGAAAAGATTTAAGTGATAATCGAAATCAAATCTTTGCACAACAACAAAGCGCTAAATAAGGCCTAAACTTTTTCTTTTCTCCGTTCGCTAGTGAACGGAGAATGACCATCGTGGTCTTTTTTTCTTCTATACAATTACATAAATTTTTAATCATTCTTAGTTTAGTATTGGTTTCCACTTTGGAAGCAGTCCCTGTCTTTCGGATTGTGGTGGATCCTGGTCATGGAGGAATTGCCAAAGATCCCAAGGCACAACATGGGGACAAATACGATAGTGTCACTCAAACTTACTTAGAAACATACAAACAAGGAACAGAACATCACAACGTAACAGAGAGAAAGGTTGTCCTTGATTTAGCAAAAGAAGTACACAAAATACTAAAACTCACGGAAACGGAAGCTGGTTGGAAAGAATTTGAAGTTTATCTCAAATTATTTTCTAAAAAAACAGATTTTCAAAGAGTGATTTTGGAAAGTAAACTTACCCGTGAATCTTCCTTTGACGATGATCCGAGCTCCGAAGATCCGAATGCCGCATACCGTTTGTACGACTTTCCGGATCCCAAAACGGGTGTGAGGCGAAAGGGAAGGCTTTCTAAAATCAATGAATTAAAACCGCATCTGGTTTTGTCCTTACATTTGAATCCTGCAAGTAAAGGTCAAACGGGAGGGATGGGAGCGGTTCTCACTCCTGGTTATAAAACCTTTTCTAAATTAAAAAAAATCTCAGATAAAAAAAGTTCACCAAATGGATTTGTCAATGGTCCTTGGTCGGAATGGCTCATCTTTCAATCAGGTTGGTCCAAATTAGAAAATGCGATTGCTGATACTTGGATCTACTTTCACGGGTATTGGTCTAAAAAAAATGGAAAAGATACAGACCTTTCCAAATTTGAAGGATACCGCCAAAATATGGTTAGTTGGCGCTACGCTGACGATTCGAATTGGGAAAAACAAATTGGAAAACCTGGCCCTTATGCAACAAACCATGAATCCTTTGCAGAAACTGGGAAATTTTGGGAAAGGGAAAAAGGGAAAAAAGAGGAATGGAGGAGGGAAGGGGGGAAAGAAGGTTTCGGTGGTGATAACCATTACGTGTCTAAGGAACTTATGCGTTTTGTCCAATATGGATTACCAGTTCAATTGAAAGAAAAAGATTCTCCTTACCCAGAACTTGGTCCCATCCAAAAACCATATATTTCTACTTATAGTTTACCTACTTATATCAATGCTCTTTGTGCCTTTATTGAAATTGGTTATGTAAATCGAAGCCGTGATATGAAGTATTTAACTTTAAACAAAAAAGAAACGGCCATCTCCTTGGCCGTAGGTATTTACTCGTTGTTTGTAGGTTTGGATGTTAAAAAAAATTCAAAGCTTCCATACCAGCCGAAAGGAAAAAAGGTAAACTGGGAACGGTATGAAACTTATTTTGATGATGTTTTATAATTAATATAAAAAAAGTCTATGAAACCAAAAAAAGAATCTTCCAAAGTTTTAGACCATCCTCTCTTTCGAGAATTGATTCTAATGTATCAAAATTCTTTGCAAAAGAGGTATTCACCTGAGAATTTAAAACTTTATCCTGAGTTTAGTTCTATCCCTCGTTCAAAAATTGACCAATTACTTTATTTTTTTTTAGAATACCTTTATCCAGAATATTCCAAACGAAAAGAATTAGATTCCGCCTTTGATGCGTTATCTGGCTTTGTGAATCATCCCACAAAAATTTGGGGAATCCTTGGCAATTTGGCTATGTCGATTTTTCGATTTGGAAAACATTTTCCTATGGCACTCAAAGCGGGACTTGCCGCCTTACATTCCTATGTGACAGCCCACCAGTTTGAAGAGGAACTTGTGACAGAACTTGACCTTGTGGAAAACCAAATAGGATTACTCGGCTCAGAGTTTGCGATGGAGTTTCTTATCTCCAAAGTGGAGAAAGAAAAAGCAGATGCCTTTCGAAAGGACATAGGTGCCCTTTTTAAAGTGTTTTCGGATGCAGAACTCATTAGAAAGATCATACTGATTATGGAAGATATTCTTCTAAAGATGGAATCCAAAGGAAGTCTGTATACAGAGGAAGATCGAAAAGGAATATCTTTAGGACTGTCTATTTTAAAAGAGGGAAGGAAAATCTTTGACGAGATGAAGGAGGAAGAAATCCACCTTATCTTACAAGCCATAGACAGAATCGAAGAAGATTTTTATCTAAAGGCTTGTGAGAGGAGTTCGAACTAAATTACTGTTGGTACCGATGGCCGGAATCGAACCGGCATGATGTTACCATCGGTGGATTTTGAATCCACTGCGTCTACCAATTCCACCACATCGGCATAATCAGTCTTCAGCTTCGATATATTTACCTTTTCCGCGGGCCACTATTTTGCCGATCTCATTTTCTATTTCAGCACGGTTTTCTATGATTTTTTTATTCTTTTTCACAAACCATCCACGTAAGTGTAATGGCTCATTCACTTTTGCTGGTTGCAAGAAACGAATGGTGAGTTCACCTGTTGTGGTTTCGAAATTCATCGCTTCGTTGATCTTAACCATGATTTCATCCAAGATGGTAGAAATAATCCCTGGGTGGATTTGATCTGGTAAACCCTGGTATTTTTCGGGGCAGGTGTAATCACCGAAGGCAGTTTTTGTGTCTTCGTCGAATGTGATTTTTAACTGCAACCCGTCTGCATTGTCCGGTGAGGAAGCAAAGCTGAGATTTTTTTTCGCAACGGATTTCATGCCACCATGAAACGCAAGAATTTCTCTTGTGTCAAGCAGAAAAAGAACTTGCGGTCATTTTGACTGAAAAACCCCCGTAAAATGCTAGGAAATTGAATATTCTTTGATTATACCTAAAGTTACTACATAGCAAACCTCGAAAATAAAGAGTAGAACCCTTATATGTTAACCACCCTCATGATGTTACTCGGTCTTTCCGGCGCAGGTGCCGACCTCAAGGAGATCGCTGGAAGCGAGGGCGGAGCTCGGCCCAATGAAGATTTAAGTCCGAGGCAAAAACGAAGACAAAAACAAAGGCAGAGCACTGAGGTTGAGGAAACTCAATCAAGAGCAAAACCATCTAGAGAGGAAAAAGCTTCACAACAGGGTGGACGAGGACAGGAATTAAATTTCCAAACGGATCGAAAGGAACCAAAATCCAAACCAAAACCACTTTCTGAAAGATTATCCGATTTTGAAGCTGAAAGTGAAGAAGAGACTGGTGAATCCGAAAGTGTAAGTTCGGGAAAAGAACCAAAGTCGGGAAGGAGTGAAAGACGGAAAAAACAAAAACCTCCAAAGTCCCTCAGCGATCTTCCGTTAGGTGAGTTTGGGGAAGAAAGTTCCGATTCATCTGCATCCAGTGATAGACAGAGAAAAGAAAAACCTGACATTAGTTTTTCTGCCGATGATATCATTTCAAAAAACTCAAAGTATAGCTTTCATAGAAGGCCACTACTGAATGCAGAAGCACTTGTGGAAGCCGAACAAGTAGAAGAAGCGATAGAGATTTTTGAAAGGACAGGAAACCGGATTCCTGACCAAGAGATCAAAGAAAAAATCAAAAAAAACATCCAAGACTTAGAGGAGTTTTTGGAAGACAACCCTCCGCAAACAAAAGGAGGGGAACCGGGTAAAGGTGACAAACCCAAAGCAGATGTTTCTCCCAAAGAGAAACCTAAAAAAAAGGAATCAAAGCCAGGAAGTGCAACTAACCCAGATAGAGATTTAACAGATCTTGTTTCTGCACTGAAGGAAGTATCAGAGTTATTTGCGGATTCCATTGCACGTGCGATTCAGTTTGCACAAAGTTCGCCACCACCTAACTTTCCGCAAATACCTCAGGCACCTCAGCAAAACCCTGGACAAAGTCCAGGGTTACCACCTCCACCTTTACCACCGAACATGGTAGAGACGGCACCTCAAGGAGGAAAGGGGGCTTCACCGGCACAGACTCCCATGTCTAGCCCCCAAATCAATCAAAATGTGGCTGGGGGAAACCAGTTAGTTCATCCGATTGTTTATCAATTTTTACAATCTTCTGCACAAGCTCCTGGAATTGATTCAAAAGCCCTCCAAAACCAAGAACAACTTTTACAATCGTTAAATCAAGGTTTAACGACGGGTGGTTTGACAGCAGGAATGCCTGGGGCACCAATGGCACCACCAGGTTCCGGTATTGTTGGTCCTTTTTATGTTCCTCCTGACATGCAAGGCCAACCAGGTATACCGGGCGGAACAGGAATTCCTGGGTCTATCGGAGTTCCTGGACAACCAATCGACTTACAAACGCTTGCTGACCAAATTTCTAAAAAAGATATTTCCGAACTGGATCTTCCCGAAGATACTTTCTTTTCTCGCGATTGGAAACAATTCAAAGACCTGCCCCTCGTGGACAGAAGGTCAGGGGAGGAACGTCGAAAAAATCAAGATCGAAGATCCAATATTGCTGGTAGAAAGGACCGCAGGTCGGGTGAAGATCGACGAAAAAAAGATCGTTTCCAAGAAAGAGAAGAGTTCTTAAAAAACCAGGCATTAAAGAAAATTGAAAAAAAAGCCAAGGAATTAGAGGCCCAAGGAGAAGAGGCTTCTCTTAATGATTTACTAAAACCATATTTTCCTGACCAACCTGGATTAAAACTACCTGAGGATTGGAATCTTGAACCTATTAATCTCCCTGATCCTAATGATTTGCGCCGGGATGAAAAAGAACCGCCACTTCATCCCCAGGAACGTCCGTTAGAGGAAGAGCCGAATTGGTTAGAATCAACAACCGATGCTCTGCGTCGGGAACTAGAACTTCCCGACCCAGTAGATCCACAAACTGATAAATTAATTAAGCCAAAACCTGAGCCTAAAGAACCAACTGATTCCAACAAATCCGAAACCATCATTGAAACGGATTTACCAATCCAAGTAGAACTCACTAACCGGCCACTTGCCAGTGAAGATCTAAAAATTGGACTTCCTGATGCTGATGAAGTTTTTCGGGAACGCAAAAGAAGAGAAGAAGCAGGGTTACCGGAAGAAGCGGAAGGGCCATCCTTTGAGGATGCGGAAGCTCCTGAAATTGAAATTGTTGATGGAAACTTAGGTGAGATTGCTGAGGAAGAATCTCCCATCCCTCTGGACGAGATGGCAGAAAAAGCCACAGAAGAGGAACCAGAAAAAATCATCCACGGGGTTTTGGAACTCAAACCCCCCGAAGCCGATGATGCCCCATTTTTAACTCTCACATACGATTTTGGTAAAATTCCTCATGCTTTCCGTTTGTCTAAGAATTATTCTATTATGGAATACTCATATTATAAATACAAACCGATGTTAATGAAGGCACAAGAGTTTGCACGTCGTAAGATGTTAAAGAATGCATTGAATTATTATAGAGTCATTAAATCACAAAATATTCCACCGGAACTTCGTAAGATGATCAATCGAAACATCCGTGACATCACAGAGTTTATGGAAAAATTCTTAATGGCTAAAGGGAACTAACACCCTACAACTTTTTTCTATTTTCTCAGTCTAATAAATGTAAAAGAGGTATAATCCGATGAGATTGCGAAACCAAAAATAGGTAAGCACAAAAAACTAAATTTCAATTCCACACTTTTCCTAACGCTTAGGACAAGACTTGCTTACCTATTTCCCTTTTTGGAAAAACAGGAGTTTGTCGCATGTCCGATCATCTTACCATTCAAAATTTAACCTTTCAATTTGAATCGCAGTCTGAGCCACTATTTCAAAATCTAAACCTTCATTTTTCAAAAGGTTGGACAGGCATTGTCGGGAAAAACGGAAGTGGAAAATCTACCTTAGCGAAGCTCATCGTAGGGGAAATCATTCCAACCCAGGGTCTTGTTTTAGGAAATGATTCTATTTGTACAATTTCGCAAGGAACCGAAATGTCAGAAGAGGAACTGTCTTATTTTCTTTACGATGATTCCAAAGAATCCGGATTTTGGAAAAGTTTACTCGAAATCAAAATACAATCGGTAGAGGAATATGAGTTTCTCAGTTTCGGCGAAAAACGAAGGATTCTTTTGGCTATTGCTTTGTCCAAAAATGTGGATGTTTTGCTTTTGGATGAACCAACAAACCACCTTGATTCAAAAAGTACACAAATTATACGCGATGCCATTTTGCATTACCAAGGAATTGGAATACTCATCAGTCACGACAGGTCTTTGTTAGATGAGGTGACTACCTCTTGTGTATTTTTGGAAAAAAACTTTATTTCAAAGCGCCCAGGAAATTATTCTGCGGGTAAAATTCAAATGATACGAGAAGCCGAAGAGAGAATTCATGATTGGGAAATCGCAAGGACGGAACGTAAAAAACTGGATGCCGAACTGAAACGAAGAAGGGAAGAAGCAAGTCTTTCTCATAAACATAGATCAAAGAAGGGACTTGATCTGCATGACCATGACGGCCGTCAAAAAAAGAACTTAGCCCGAGTGACAGGTAAAGATGGCCAAGCAGGCCGATTGAAAAACCAAATCGAAAGAAGAACAGAACATTCCAAACTAAAAGAAAAACAAATTTGGGGCAAACTTCCTGAAAAGGAAAATTTAGGAATTCTATGGAAAGGTGTTTCTTCCAAAAGAAACACCTTATTTATGTTCGATGATGAATTTATCTCCTTGGATATTCTGTCTTTTTCACTTTCCTTCCATTTGGAAATCCTTCCGGATTCAAAAATTGCCATCACAGGCCCCAATGGTGCAGGTAAGTCCACAATTCTCAGGTATTTAGTGAAAACTTTCCAAGAGAAGGGGATTCCTTATTTGTATTTACCACAAGAATTTTCAAAAAACGAATTAGCCGCTTTACTTGAGGAATTTCAAAATTTACCGGATGAAACAAAAGCCAAGGTTCTTTCAAGGATACACAGACTAGGAAGTGATCCCAAACGATTTTCGGAATCAAAGGCCCTGAGTCCCGGGGAAGGAAAAAAACTATTCCTGGCACTTCATTTGGAAAATAGTCCAGAGGTACTTTTATTAGACGAACCCACCAACCATTTAGATCTCCAATCTTTGGAAGCATTAGAAACATCTCTGACCGGATTAGGTTCTGCTTTAGTCTTGGTGAGTCACGACCGGCGGTTTGTCGAAACTTTGGCAAAAGAGGAATGGTGTTTGGAAAACCTGTCGCTCGTCCAAAAACATCTAGACAGAATCTAATCATTGTACTTAGAATAATTCTAAGGAGTGACTTTATGCCACAAGTGACATCACATGCCCCAGATTTTAAAGCGACAGCTGTAATCGGGGACAGTTTTAAAGAAATCAAATTGTCAGATTACAAAGGAAAATGGGTGGTACTGTTTTTCTATCCACTCGATTTTACATTTGTTTGCCCGACAGAAATTATTGAATACGATGCAAAACTCGAAGATTTCAAAAAGATCGGAGCTGAAGTTTTGGGAGTTTCTGTTGATAGCGAATTTTCACACTTAGCTTGGAAAAAAACTGCCAGAAAAGAAGGTGGTATTGGTGAGATCAAATACCCACTCATCGCTGATAAAACAAAAGAAATTGCAAAGTCTTTTGGAGTTCTGATCGAGTCAGGCCCTGATGCAGGTGTCGCACTTCGAGGAACTTTCATCATCGATCCAGCGGGAATCATTCGCCAAGCAACTGTTAACGACCTACCAGTAGGACGTAACATTGAAGAAGCACTTCGCCTCATCAAAGCTTTTCAATTTGTGGAAAAACACGGTGAAGTTTGCCCTGCAAACTGGGACGAAGGAAAGAAAACGATGAAAGCAGATCCTACTGGATCCAAAGCTTACTTCGCTTCTGTAAATTAATTTAGAATTCTCTACAAGTAGAGAAGGGAGATACAATGGAATCGACAGCCGACTTAGACAAGGTTTCTTTCGAGTTTTATAAACCTGATAATTTTCCAAAGGGACTCACTCGTAAGGTTGTTGAATCCATTTCCCATATTAAAAATGAACCAAGTTGGCTTGCCGAATTTCGTTTAAAGGCTTTTGAAGTTTATGAACAGAAACCGATGCCGACTTGGGGATTCATTCCGCAATTTCATATCAATATCGATGACTATGTCCATTACGTAGGTTCCAACCAAAAAAAGAAAAAATCTTGGGACGAAGTGGATCCTGAAATTCTACGTAGTTTTGAAAAATTAGGAATTCCTGAACACGAAAGGAAATACCTTGCTGGAATCGAAACCATGAACGATTCCGAAACCATATATGCCAATGTCAAAAAGGAACTCACTGACCTTGGAATTCTTTTCTGTGACATTGATACTGCCATTCGTGAATTCCCAGAACTCGTTCGTGAATATTTGGGAACCGTTGTCACCATCGGTGATAATAAGTTTTCGGCACTGAATTCTGCTGTGTTTAGCGGTGGATCTTTTGCATACATTCCCAAGGGAGTCAAAACTCCCATGCCTCTTCAAGCATATTTTAAAGTAACAGCTGCTAGTTCCGGACAATATGAACGAACACTTCTGATTGCTGATGAGGGTGCACATTTGGAATACAGCGAAGGTTGTACTTCTGTCCAAGATAAAGGAACCAATTTTCATACCGCTGTGGTCGAACTCGTAGCCAAAAAGAATTCTAAAATCTTTTATACCACCATCCAAAACTGGAAAAAGAATATGTACAATTGGACCGTGAAACGAGGGATCTGCGAAGAAGCCGCTCATATCACTTGGACCGATTGTAATATTGGTGCCAATACCATCAAATACCCAGGGATCATTTTACAAGGCGATCATTCTACGGGTGACGTATTGTCTTTGGCATTTGCAGGAAGTGGGCAAGTGCAAGATACGGGGGCTCGGATCATCCATGTGGGTAAAAACACCAGGTCCAATATTCTTGCGAAAGGTGTGGCCCTCGATGGAGGAATCAATTCCTATCGTGGTCTTGTGAAATTTGAACCATCTAGTAAAGGTTCGTATAGCCATATCAAATGTGATGGACTGATGATGGACAATAGGTCACAGTCTCATGCCTATCCTTACAATGATGTATCAGGAGAAGAGGGAACTTTAAATTACGAAGCCACTGTCTCTAAAATTGACGACGACCAACTCTTTTACCTTCAATCCCGAGGTATGTCAGAAGATGATGCAAAATTACTCATCATCAATGGATTCTGTGAAGGGGTCACAAAACATTTAGATGTAGAGTATTCTGTTGAGATGACTAAACTCATCAAAATGATTTTAGAAGATGGAAAGGTGATCGCCGAAAAATAAATTTCGGCCACTCCCTTTCTATTAACTCCCTTTTTTCATTTACAACTGGTTCAGCCCGTTCCTAGATCATTTCTCGTAACGTTTGAACCTATATGGTTTTTATTTCTTAAAAATAAGAAGTGCTACCGCTGCACTGGCAATCAAAAGTCCCAAAAATTCTCTCACTTCTTCCACTTCCATTCCAAAGTAGGGTGTGTGGGCAAAATAATACCCTGACAAAACTAGATAAATGGGAATGAGGGTCCATCCCACAAACATAGGCACTGGACGAAACAAACTGGCAAGGGCAATCAATGCCACAAAGGCATAGATCGGGAACCAAAGATAAGGATCTGGGTCGTTCAATTGCAAATAGGCGAAGTAAAGGAAAAGGGGAACAGATAGGATGCGAAAGAGTTTCATAGCTTTGTTCGTTTAAGTTTTTTGATTGCGGAGAGAAATCCAAGCCAATTATCTTATTGTGGGAACCTAAGTTTATGAAAATCCAAACCTTTGTCTTATTTTCTTTTTTGTCTATGTCTGTTTCTTGTGACGATATAGGTCGCAGTATTTTAAAAAGTTACAATAAAAAGTATGAAACCGATGGCCAGGTCCTCGGATCCAAACCTCTTTTTATGGGTGTCGATGCAAACCGCAAACAAGTATCCATTTCTTTACAAGAAGTGGTAAAAGTTAAAGAGCCAACGGACATCCAGTTCCCACCGGGTGACAGTCCCTTTTTATTTGCCCTAGAAAAAACAGGGAATATGATTTTATTCCACAGAGAAAAAAAGATTAGCCGTGTGCTAACTAAATTTCCCGTGATCACTGACAGTGAAGAAGGGCTTCTTGGTTTGGCCTTTCACCCGCTATATCCCAAACAATCCAAGTTATATACCAATTATGTAAAGTCTGTTGCAAATAAAGATGTCACCATCGTTTCCGAATGGGTTGTAGAAAATCCAACTAACTACGATTCTATGAAGCTAACCAGCGAACGAGTGTTATTGCAAGTGGAGCAACCTTATCCCAACCACAATGGTGGGCAATTGGCCTTTGGTCCCGATGGACAATTATACATTGGTCTTGGGGACGGAGGGTGGAGAGCAGATCCCAAAAACAACGGACAAAATCCGAATACTCTCCTTGGTTCTATTTTAAGAATTAGCCCCACTCCTGACACCCAATCGAAAAAACCATATTCCATTCCTACGGACAATCCTTTTGTGGGAAAGGCGGGTTTCGCTCCGGAAACCTTTGCATACGGAATTCGTAATCCTTGGAGGATGAGTTTTTCACCTGACGGGCGTTTGCTTGTAGCAGATGTGGGGCAAGATGCTTACGAAGAAGTGGATATCATTTTATCCGGTAAAAACTATGGATGGAACCAAACCGAAGGTTTCCATTGTTTTACGGATGGATGTAATCTTGGCCTTTACCAACCACCATTTTATGAATACGGCAGAGACGAAGGACAATCCATCACCGGTGGCTATGTTTATACTGGATCTGCCATTCCTGACTTAAAGGGAATGTATGTGTTTGGAGATTTTATCCAAGGTAAAATTTGGGCGATTCCTGTACCAAAACCTGGTGAAAATATAAAGGTCACAGAAACGATAGCCCTTGGAAAATGGAACTTACTCATTCCTACCTTTGGTCGGGACAATGAGGGAGAAATTTTTGTGGCAGATTACCAATCGGGAACCATTTACAAAATGGTAAAACCGTAATCATTGGACCAGACAATGTTACAATTGATTTATCTTTATTAGTTTTATGGAAGTTTCTTTAAGTTTTATTTATGAAAAAACTATTTTCTAAATTGCCGTTTTACATTCGGTTCCATTTACTCCTTGCGGGTCTTGGAATCGTATTTCTTACCATCTACCGTGTTACTTTTTTTGCCATGTATTCTTACCGGATTCATGATAAATCAACTTGGATTTTATTAAAAGCCTTTCTAAAAGGGGCGCGGTTTGATATATCCGTCTTATGCGTGTTACTCGGTGTAAGTTTGCTCTATTCGAGTTTGCACTTTTTTAATCGGAATAAAATCTATAGGGCAGTTTGGCGAACCTTACCTGTTATTTTTATCATTCTGCTTCTTTTTCTTCTCATTGCGGATTTGATCTATTATGAAAATGGAAACAAACATTTAGGATACGAGGCTTTTGCTTATCTTGGATTTGAGATGTTGCCACTCGTTGGATCTGCCTTCTCTCAAAATCCTTTTTTGTTTTTAATCGGAATTGTTGTGATTTCCGCGATTGGATTTGGAATTTATAAAATCCAATCCAAGTTCCCTTATTCCCATGTGAATTTACATTATAAATGGGCTGGTCTCCAATTCCTTGTGGTCCTAGCACTTTTAGTTTTAGGAATTCGCGGGGGAATCCAAACAAGTCCCCTTCGTACGAGTGATGCCATCATTACCAAGGAAACCATCATCAATGATTTGGTTCTCAATCCGGGTTTTACTGTCATCACAGACTTAAAGATGACCAAAGTGGATGACCGCCATTTTATGAAGTTGTCCGAGGCGAGTGCGATTGTCCAAAAGGAAGTGGCTTATCCCGGCGCAAATTTTGTGAGTGAAGAGTATCCTCTCCTTCGTAAAACAACAGTTACTTCAACAAAACCTTTGCCACATATCGTTGTTGTGGTCCTTGAAGGTTGGACTGGAAAGTTCATTGATATCATTGGAACGGGAAAAGTGGATGGAAAAGTTGTCACTCCTTACTTTAACCAACTGATCCGCCAAGGTATGTTCTTTAAAAACTTTTTTGCCAGTGGGGGAAGGACCACAAACGGCCTTATGGCATTGATGGGTGGAATTCCTGATAGGCCGGGCCTAACAGCGGTTCGCACACCGCAAATCCTCAACCGGTTTTCTGGGCTTGGGAATATTGCAAAAACCATTGGTTATGAAACTTTGTTTGTGACAGGAACCGATCTTAGTTTTAATAACAAAGGAAGTATCATGTACCATTGGGGTTTTGATACTCTGGTTGGTAAAACTGAGTTAGAAAAAAATCCTGAATATAAAACGGGACCTTGGAGTTATTTGGATGAGTCATCACTCGATGCCATGCACAAACGCCTCCTGAATGTAAAACCGGAAAAACCAATTGTCTCAGTGATTCATACAGGAACCACACACTACCCTTACAAAGTTCCTGAGGAAAAGTATCGTTTGTTTGAATCTACCACTCAAGACAGTGAATACTTAAATGTTCTGCATTATGCTGATTTTGCTTTGAACGAATATATGGAAAAAGCAAAAAAAGCACCTTATTTTAAAGATACGATTTTCTTTTTTGTTTCTGATCATAGCCACCACAGGTTTTTAAACTACTATGAAGATAGAAACGTTCCCTTACTCATTTATGCTCCGGGAAAAATCAAACCAGAACTAAGAGAAGATTTCACTTCCCAACTAGATTTGATACCTACCATCCTTGGGTTTATGGAAAGGGAAGTATACTTTAGTGTGATGGGTCGTGATTTAAGAAAAGTAAAAGGAACATCAGCCTATTTTGCTTATGGAAATATCTTTGGATGGATTGAGGATGATTTTTTGTATTACCAATCTGTGTCTGGTGGACAAGGGGAAACCAAAACCATAATACCACCGTTTGTGGATTTGGGACTTTGTTATAAAGATTTCAATTTATGTAAAAAACATGGGGATAAAACAAAGGCGTTTTTAAATTTAGGAGACGAACTCCTGAAGTCGAACAAATTGTTCCCTTCGGAGTCCGTTTTAAAAGAGATAAAAAACTAATACCAAGTATTTGAAATATTACTCAAATCAAAGAAGGTCTTTCGTTTGATGAGAATCCATACAAGGGATACAAACGAGAGGCCGATGAGTGGAATGGCAAAAATTTCAATATTCGGAATATTGGAATACACTAAAGCCGCTACAAAAGCCAAAATAAATAAAACGTTTCGTACCACTTCCGTTCTTCTTGACCATCGTTTCATTTCCATCGTTCGATCAATCGAAAACAAACTAAAGATAATGACAACAGATAGAATTCCAAGTGTTACCATATCTTTTTCCAAATTGATTTTGGCAACTTTCCAAATCACAAGTCCTACAGCCATAAGAACTGCTGCTTGGAGTGCTACGTAGATCATCACTCCCATTGGAGGTTTTGGATCGTATTTTAAAATTTTTGTGGGTTCCGGTGCCTCGTCTGCACTTGTAATAAGGTAACTTGGCTTCCATCCAGGAGGCCCAAAAATAGTTTTAAATATATCGCCGAAAGATTTACATTCCAGAATTTGAAAAAACATATCCTTGAACACGTGTAAGTTGACAGTGATGGGGTTGAAGGAATTAACAGGTTTTGTCAATCCATAGATTGGTTCTTCTGTTTCCCATTCGAAGGATCCAAACATTCGGTCCCAAACGATAAAGATACCCCCGTGGTTACGGTCGATGTATTTTTTTTGCACCCCGTGGTGGACTCTATGGTTTGAAGGAGTTACCATAAACTCTTCGAAAATTCCGAGTTTACCAATAAAACGAGTATGAACCACAAATTGATATACTTTTAGAATTCGGTGGCTCAGTAAAAACATCGCCCAAGGAATTCCAAGAAGTGCCATCGATAGAAAATAAATATATTCGAATATTCTTTGAAGTCCATTTCCCCGGAAGGCGACTGACAAATTCATTTCTTGTGTGGAGTGGTGGGTGACATGTGTGGCCCAAAACAAATTGATTTCGTGGCAATGTCTATGAAACCAGTAATAAACAAAATCAGCAAAAACGATAGCAAAAGTCCAGGCTCCTAGGGCATGCCAGTTTATAGAAAAACTAGGGGAGAATTGAAACGGACTTTCCAAAGGAAAAAAATGGTAACCCAAGGCGGAGAGCGAAAAGTTAGTTTCTATTTTGTCATAAACATAAAGTGCACCGAGCAGAATGACCACTCCAATCAGTGCAAAGATCACACCCGTACTTACATCGGCAATGAGAACATTTAACCGGTAGTATTGTTTGCCTTTGATATAGGAAACGAAGATTTCGATTCCTATCAATGCGACCATGACGATAAAGGCATATTCCATAAAGGCGTCGCTATTCATTCGTAAATTTCCCTCACTAGATACTAGGCTTTTGAATCACAGTATGTAAGTCAATGTCCATTTGACAGAATCATTTTCCAAAAAAAGAGATCTCTTCGTTTTGAATTTTAGACTTGTTTCTGGAAAGAATCTAAGGTATGTCTAAAAGAATCAGCTGAAATCCTTGTCCCGACAGGGGGCAACGAAAAGATTGGCTTAAAGGTGGGAAATCCAAACAAATGAAAGAGGAAATACCGGTTCTCAAAGGGAAAACCAAAAAAGAACTAGAAGAAATCTGTGTTTCTTTGGGTTTGGAAAAATACCGGGCGGCACAAATTTATACAGGCATCTATAAGAGCCGTTACACGCACTTGGACCAGTTTACCACCTTATCCAAAGAAGTCCGTGAAAAACTAAAACTACATACTTCCTTTCCAGAAATTGAACTGGGCCGAGACTTAGCATCCAAAGAAGATGGGACACGTAAGTTTACTTTTTATGTGGGGGAAAACAAAGAGATTGAAGCGGTTTGGATTCCTTCCGGCGACGGAGGACGAAAAACCATTTGTATTTCTTCGCAAATTGGTTGCACACTCAATTGTAAATTTTGTGCCACAGGACTTTTGGAATACAAGGGCAATCTCCATACTTGGCAAATCCTCGATCAAGTTTTGCAAGTAGAACGCCTAGTTGGCGACAAGGCCACTAATATCGTCTTTATGGGAATGGGGGAACCCATGCACAATTATTTTTCTGTAATGAAGGCTGCCCATATTCTCAGAGACCAAGAAGGGTTTGGTCTAGGTGCACTCCGAATTACCATTTCCACTGCCGGTGTCACCACAGGGATCAATCGGTTTATCGAAAATAAAGAACCTTTCAATTTTGCTATTTCTCTCAACCATCCAAATCCTAACTCTCGATCCTCGGTGATGGATGTAAACGACAAACATCCGTTAGAGAAATTGATTGAATCAGCGAAACGATTCACCAAGGAACTTGATCGGGCCATTACATTCGAATATGTAATGATCCCTGATGTGAATATGGGTAGAGACAACGCGGAACGACTCGCCAAAATTTCTCGTTCTGTTAATAAATGTAAAATCAATGTGATTCCTCTCAATACAGATTTTACCGGATGGCGTAGACCAACCGATGAGGAAGTAAAAGATTTTGTAATGCATCTCAAAGCTAAAACAACAGCTCCTATCCTCAACCGTAGAAGCCCCGGTCGGGACATCAATGGTGCTTGTGGAATGTTAGCGTTAAAAGGAATTCGAAGTGAAACACGGTAATTGGATCTTAACTCTGGCGTTAACTCTGTTTCTAGTTAATTGCCAAGATATTGTGGAAAAAAAATGCCAAGCGGCTTGTGAAGTTTTTATTTCTTGTACAGAAGAAGAACTAAAACTCACGTTAGCACCTGATGTCAAACGCACAGGTAGGATCCAATGTATGGATGGATGTACCACACATAATAGTGATATTTTGCAATGTTATGACCAAGAACCCAATTCCTGCAAAGGATTTGGACAATGCCTGATTCAAATTGGTACCTTAGAATGAAAGAAACACTAAACGCCTCTGAAAGAATTTTTTATCGAATTTTATTACTTCTAGCATCCCTTCCTGTTCTGTTCACCCTTCCTTTGGATGTGATTGATATTGATAGTTCTCAGTATGCAAGTATCAGCCGTGAACTCGTGTTATCCGGCGATTTTTTTACTTTATTTGATAATGGTAGAAGATACTTAGATAAACCAATCCTTACGTTTTGGACGATTGCTACTTCTTTTTCTCTTTTTGGAATCAGTAATATTGCCTTTCGAATTCCGGCCATTTTCCTTAGTTTGCTTTCTGTTTTTTCTATTTATCGTATTACCATTTTAACGGGTGGAAAAGAAAGACAAGGATACTTGGCTTGTTTTGCTTATCTTTTAGCACCTGGTTTTTACGCTATGGTTGTGGATCCAAAAATCGATGTGTATCTTACCGCCTACTTGGTGTTTACTTATCACTTTTACTATTTGGGTAGAAAAAAGAATCCTAATTACTTCTACTTGATGTATCTCATGATGTCTATGGGATTTATCACCAAAGGCCCAATTTCTGTGGTCATTCCAGCTTTGTCCATTGGCGGGGATATATTATTTCGTAGGGACTGGAAATTACTTCTATCGATGCGAGTGCCAACGGGACTGCTTGTTCTTGCCTCTCTTCCTGCCTTTTGGTGTGTTCTATTATACAAAAGTTTTAATTCCTATGGACCTTCCTTCTTTTTGTGGATCCAATCCTTTGGTCGTTTCTACAAAGAAATGTATGATGTGAAGTTTGATCCTTTTTACTTTTATAAATCTTTTTCATGGGCCTTCTTTAGTGGAGTAGTGCCTATGATCATCTATATTGCCTTTCGCACTTACAATTATATCAAATCCCTTGGTTGGAAGGAAATACTTCGGAAGATCCGTGCAAATGATTACAAAGACATCGACTTTGTGATTCCTTTTTGGGTTTTCCTCTTTTTGTTTTTGATTTCTTTTTCCAGATTTCCGCTCCCGCAATACACGTATTGGGTGCTTCCAGGAGCTGCACTTTATTTTGGAAAGATAGCGGAAGAAAGTTTATTTCGTTCGAGTGTGGAAAGACTTCGTCCTTCTTTTCTCATCGCAGGCCTTGTTTATCTCGTGGGGTATTTTCTCATTCCTGTCTTTGTAGCAGAGGTAGGCATTGTTTATTATGTATTTGGAGCGATTGGAATTTTACTTATCATGTTGCTTGCCCAACTCATTCCATTGGAAGTGCTTGTCACACTCGTCGGTGCTACTTTGTTTTTTAGTTCCATTAGTTTGCAATTTTATCCGCTACTCACAAGTTACCAACCAGCAAAAGAATTTGGCGCCAAAATCAAAGAACTGGAACCAAACGAACCAGTTGTGTATACCTTTTGGTTGTCAAATTCGAAACGGTCTTACGGTTTTTATGCCGAAAGGAACTTTCGCAATGTGTATGATAGGGAAAAATTAGACAGACTTTGGTCAGAAAAACCAGAAAGGCTACTCATTTTGCCTTCAGAAAAACTAAGCCAATTAAAAGAATTTGCAGGTTCAGGATATACGATCGAACCGGTTCTGGAAAGGGAATCCTTCAAAGTGGCCACTCCTACGATTGCTTTTTTGAAAAAAGAGACCAGAAACCTTGTCACAAAGAAAATTTCTTTGGTTTGGCTAAAAAAAATTCAGGGGAAATCTTCTAAAAACTCGAAAGTATAACTAGGCTAAATTGTGTAAGTCTGGTTTTTAGGGCCCTTCGATGTCAAATCAGGGCCTTTTTTTTTTGCCCACGTTTCCTTCCTGCAAAAAATCGATTGCGGACTTATCTTAACTGAACATTGTTTCCCATTGAAACAGAAGAAGAAGTTTGTCTGATTGGAAATTTATTTCATTCCTTCAAAGATTTCCATCGTTAAAATTTTACCATCACACGTCACATACTGGATATATGAAGAGTTTAAAATACATTCTTGGTCTCTATACATTTCTTTCCATTTTAGTTTTATCTACAGTCGTATCGGCTCTCATTTTGTATTTGAATTGGGGACTTCTATTGAAAGTTTACCGAGGAGAAATGGAAAACGCCGGCAAAAGTGCCGGAGCCGAACTTTCCAATTATTATAAATCACAACTCCGCATTGCAGGCATCCTTTCCAAACAAAGAGAAATCAAAGACTCTTTTCAATCAGGCAAATCTAAGTTTGCCACAGATCTGCTTGTGGGTATTATGCGCGAGTCAAATGGCGAATATGAAAATATATTTCTTTCTCCACCCGTTCAAAACGCCAAAATTTTTGCCGCAGGAATTCCTCGGTCCATTGGTTATCAATTAGAAGAATCTAAAACGGGAGACCATGTTGTCGTAGCGCTAAAAAAACAGTTTTTGATTGGATCTGTCCAAGAATCACCTATCACAGGTTTGCCGGTGAGTCTAGTATCTTATCCTATTGAAGAAAATGGGGAGCTAATTGGAATTCTTTGGATTGCATTAAACTTAGAACTAGTTTCAAAACGAATGGGAGAAGGAATCCACGTAGGAGCCAATGGATACATCACTGCCATTACCACAAAAGGTGTTGTATTTGCAGGTCCTGATAAATCCAAAATTTTAAAGTTAGATTTAAGTAAAATTCCCGAAGGCCGCCCCATTTTAGAGGCAAAAGACGGAGCCTATTTTGAATATACCGAAAATGGAAAGGACTTTGCTTTTCTCGTTAAACGATTAGAAGAATGGAATACCATCATTGGAGTCGTTCTTCCCAAATCCGATATGAATTCAGGATTCATCCAAGTGGCTATATTTGCCGTTGTGGTTGTTTTTTTGATTACAGCCCTTGTGGTGTTTGGAGTGTTTCGGTTTCTAAAAAAACGATTATTACCATTAGAAAACTCTGTTGTCATTTTAGATAAAATGGCCAAGGGAGATTTAACCGAGTCATTTCATTTTACCAATCAAGATGAGATTGGCAGAATGAACCTTGCCTTGGATGGCTTTGTGAAAAGCATAAGAAACTCTCTCGGAGAAATTCAATCTGTGGCCGAAGAGATTGCATCTTCGGCCGAAGGATTGCGGGATTCCTCTTCTAGTTTTTCAGATATGGCTCAAGGTACGGCCGCCTCAGCAGAAGAAATTTCAGCCACAACAGAAGAAGTGGCAGCCAGTATGGAGACAACAGCGGCTTCCACATCGAAACAACATAATAATATTATCGAATTCAATGAAAAGATTTTAGAACTATCTCAAGGTGCCATCCAAATCGAAAAGGATACAAAGGCAGCCCTCGCCAATACAGAAAACATTACCAAACAGGCCAAATTAGGTGGTGAGTCCCTAAACCAGATGAAGGAAGTGATTAATGTCATTTTGGAATCTTCCACAGAAATGAAAGAAGTGATTGGGATCATCGACGAAATTTCTGACCAGACCAGTTTACTGGCGCTGAATGCAGCCATTGAAGCGGCAAGGGCAGGGGAAGCAGGTCGTGGGTTTGCCATTGTGGCCGAAGAGATTTCCAAACTTTCCGACAAAACGGCTCATTCCATCCAAGCCATAGAGGATATGATCGGAAAAAATAGCAAAGAGTTGGAGGAGGGTGCTAAAGGAATTCGTTCTTCGCTGGAGCTACTCAACCTCATCATCCGGGATATTGCCGAAGTGGAAAATGTGATGAAACGACTTTCGGAAGCGACAAAGGCACAATTGAACTATAACCGAGAAGTAGATGAACGTTCCAATGAAGTAGGAAGGGAGTCAGAATCGATTCGTGGGGCCATTGAGGAACAAAAACGAGCCATAGAACAAATCTCACAGTCTGTGATTGGAATCAATAATGAAACCATGCACATTGCCACAGGATCGGACCAGGTGGCTTCCTCTTCACAAAAATTATCACATGCCGCAGAAACCTTGCGTACGATCACAAAGCGGTTTACCATCGCAAAAAACGAATGAATCGGTCGCTAGATGGGGCTTTCGTCAGTCTAAGCCTCCCGGAGAAGGTTCCTGCCGAGAAATAGAATAAAATAACGGTTGTTCGTTGGTTAGAGTCGATTAATTGAGACTCGGTTTCAATAAGAAAAGTTCATGAAAAATTTCTTATTATGTCTCTTTTCATGTTTTTTCGCATCCAAAACCCTTACATACTTGCTTTTTTTCTGATTTTACCTTTCCTTGTCAGAAGACAGTGTAAACGGATTCAGGAAATCTGCGAATGAATATAAAAATACTCAAGATCTCTGTGCCTATCGTTGCAATAGCAGCACTAGCATATTTGATTTTTTCACCTAGCCGTTATGTGGGCTATTCACCCGACCAGCCCATCCCCTTCAACCATAAGATACATGCTGGCGATAACAAAATCGACTGTAAGTATTGCCATACTGGTGTTGAAAATTCGGCCCATGCCACAGTTCCCCCAAGTTCCACTTGTATGAACTGTCATGGAGCAGGTAACGTAGCGGGCAACCAAGAACATGTTAAATGGCTAAAAGAACAATACGATAGCAATACGCCAGTATCCTGGATAAAGGTTCATGACCAACCAGACTTCGTATACTTTAACCATTCACGACACGTACAACGCGGTGTCGATTGTTCCACATGCCACGGTAACATGGCAGAGATGGTAAAGGTTAGACAGTCCAAGTCCCTCAATATGGGATTTTGTGTCGATTGCCATAGAGAGAACAATGCCCCTAACGATTGTTCTACGTGCCACAGATAATCGGGAGACAAGTAATAATTTATGATGAAAGACGATAGTTTCCAAAAAGAAAAAAAATCGCTTTGGCAATCTTATGAACTTCGCGGAACTTCTCGCGAACGTGAATTGCAAAAGCAAGAGTTCTATAAATCTCCAGATCCCCTAATTGCAAAAATCAAAAAGGGTGATTTTGATAGAAAAACTTTTTTAAAGTTTATGGGTGCCTCGGTTGTGATGACAACTGTTGGTTGTATCCAAAAACCTGCTGAAAAAATTGTTCCTTATGTGAACCTCACCATTAAGAACCCAGACAATAACGAAGTAGAACAATATGACTTCGTAAAACATGGACACTCTTACCACTATGCTTCTGTTTGTGGTGGTTGTTCTGTTGGTTGTGGGATCTTAGTCAAAGCAAAAGACGGACGACCTTTGAAACTCGAAGGAAATCCTAACCATCCTATTTCGGAAGGTGCTCTTTGTGCTTCTGGACAAGCTTCTATTTTTGATCTTTATGATGCAGACCGTGCCAAAGAACCACAACAAGTGGTGAATGGAACTGCTAAGTCTAGCGACTGGTTTGTTTTAGACAAAGATGTAAAAGAGAAACTAAATGCCAACAAAGGGAAAACCATTGTTGTCTCAAAACCTCTTACTTCTCCTGCCACTTCCGAATTCATTTCTGAATTCTTAAAGTCAGTAGGTGGTGGAAAACACATCGAAGTAGCATTTGCTTCTTCGGATGATGCGATTACAATTGCTCAAGAAAAATCTTACGGAAAGGCAGTTTTACCAAACTACCATTTCGACAAAGCAAAAGTCATCCTTTCCATCGACAGTGATTTTTTAAACAATACAAACTACCACAATGATTTCTCTAAAAGAAGAGATTTACAAGACAAAGGTGTCAAATCCTTCAATGCTTTCATTGCGGCAGAAACTCATCCGTCTATGACGGGATCCAATGCGGACCAAAGAGTTCCATTAAAACCTGGTGACCAAAGAAAGTTTGCCCTTGTGATTGCAAAGGCTCTCTCTGATTTGGGAGTGGGCGGGTCTACTGGAGTTTCCGGAATCAATGTAGAATCTTCTGCAGCGGAACTGGGAATTTCTAAAGAAGTGGTTTTACGCACAGCGAAGGCTCTTGCTTCTGCTAAGGGTGAATCCCTTGTGATTGCTGGTGGTTCCAATGCTTTAACCGAAGACGCTGTTGATTTACAAATCGCAGTGAATATGTTAAACAGCATGCTCGGTAACGATGGAAAAACCATCGATGCAGGAAATCCTTTGAAAGACGGACGTTCTAATTATGCAGAGAATTTAAAAACTCTAGCAAAAGACTTAAAAGAAAGAAAGGCCGGTGTGGTCATTCTTTTCGGAGTGAACCCAGTTTACCAAGCGCCAAACGGAGATGAGTGGAAAAAACTCCTTCACGAAGCAGCACAAGTAGTTCAAGTTTCGGACCGTGTGGATGAAACAGCTCTTGCTTCTAACTGGCTTGCTCCTGTGTCTCACTTCCTTGAGTCTTGGGGGGATAATGAATCGGTAGCAGGAATTGTTTCCGTACAACAACCAACCATCCGACCAATTTTCCAATCCAAAGCGTTTGAAGACATGCTCATCACTTGGGCTGGTGGATCTCTTCTTGGTGCGAGTTCGTTATACGACTACCTCAAATCAAAATACTCCAAAAAAACAAATTGGGAAGACCTACTTAGAAAAGGTGTTTTAGTTTCTGGAAATCCAAAGGCTGACAAAGGCGGACGATCTTTCCGTGGAACGATTGCGCCACTTTCTCCTTCAAAAAAAGGTCTGACAGTTTCTCTTTACGAAAGCACCGCAGTTGGTTCTGGCGAAAGAGCAAACAACTCGCAACTCCAAGAACTTCCGGATCCAGTATCCAAAGTGACTTGGGACAATTATGTTGCGATCAGTCCACAATACTCTCGTTCGTCGGGAATCAAACTGAATGATGTAGTCACAGTCACTGTTGGCGGTAAATCATTTGAACTCCCAGCGCTCATCCAACCGGGACTCCATCCAGAAGCAGTGGGAATTGCTCTTGGTTACGGAAGAACAAATGTAGGTGAGATTGGAAACGGAGTAGGGAAAAATGCAAACATTCTTGCCACAGAAGTAAATGGAACACTTGTTTACTCTGGACTTTCCATCACTCTCTCTCCTACAGGAAAGAAATACAAACTCGCTACCACACAAGACCATCATATGATGAGCCCAGGTGTGATGATGGGTGTAGAGTGGAAAGAAAGACCTCTCATCATTTCCGCAAAACTCCAAGATTATGCAAAAAATCCTGGTGCAGGAATTCCTGAACCAGAGATTCCAAAAATCTTAATCGATGGAAAACTACAAAGAGCCCAAGGAGCGAACGCCCCTTCTGACCAACCAGGAAGCCAATTTGCATACCCAGGATACAAATGGGGAATGGCAGTGGATCTTACTTCTTGTTCTGGTTGTGGTGCTTGCGTAGTTGCTTGTAATATTGAAAACAACGTGCCAATGGTAGGACGTGACGAAGTGAGAATGGGTCGTGAGATGCATTGGCTTCGGATTGACCGTTACTACATTGGTGATCCTGAAAAACCAGAATCACTTGAAATTGCACACCAACCACTTATGTGCCAACATTGCGACAATGCTCCTTGTGAGACAGTATGTCCAGTAGCTGCGACTGTTCACAGTTCGGAAGGAACCAATGATATGGTTTACAATCGTTGTGTGGGAACTCGTTACTGCTCGAACAACTGCCCTTACAAAGTGCGTCGTTTTAACTGGTTAGAACATTGGAATGAACACAACCTTCTTGGCGAAGCAACACCTACTTTTAAGGCACGCCCACCAAGAAACCTGGGCCTTAACCCAGATGTAACCGTTCGTTCTCGTGGGGTTATGGAAAAATGTAACTTCTGTGCTTCTCGAGTTGCTGAGAAAAAAATCGCAGCGAAAAACGAAGGAAGAACATTACGTGATGGAGAAGTGAAAGCAGCATGTGAACAAACATGTTCTTCCAATTCCATTGTGTTCGGTAACGTAAATGATCCTGAATCAAAAGTAGCGAAGCTCTTGAAAGACCCTAGGTCTTACAAACTTCTGGAATACCTAAACATCGGACCGGCCGTCAGCTATATGACTCGCGTTCGTAACGAAGTTTAACAGGGAGAACACAAAGGGAATGTCATTAACACAAGCAGTTAGAGATAAATTAGACATCCCCGACCTGGTAACAGGCGGGAAGTCGCTTAAAGATGTAACCGTTGATATCGCAAAACCAAACGAAGATTTCCCTACCAAACTTTGGTGGAATACTTTTCTTTTGGTTCTTACGATCACCCTGATCGACGTTGCCATCATCGGATATTTGTTTTATGAAGGTCTTTACTTACTCGGGATCAATAACCCGGTAGGTTGGGGATTTTTCGTAGTTAACTTCGTATTCTGGATCGGTATTGGTCACGCAGGAACTTTGATTTCTGCGGTTCTATTTCTCTTCCGTCAAGGTTGGAGAACAGGGATTAACCGCGCTGCAGAAGCGATGACTATCTTTGCCGTACTGGTTGCGGCATCGAACCTCATCCTTCACGTAGGTCGTCCTTGGCTCGGATTTTGGTTGTTTCCTTATCCAAACGAAAGAGGTCCACTTTGGGTGAACTTCCGTTCCCCACTGATTTGGGATACGTTTGCGGTATCAACTTACCTTTCCATCTCGATGGTGTTCTGGTATTTAGGACTCATTCCTGACCTTGCAACTCTTCGTGACCGTGCCACAGAAACTTGGAGAAAGAACTTATACAACGTTCTTGCCTTTGGTTGGGTGGGATCGGCTAGAGCTTGGTCTCATTTGGAAATCGTTTCCATGATTTTGGCAGCTCTTTCCACTCCACTCGTTCTTTCGGTGCACACCATTGTATCCTTCGACTTCGCTGTTTCCATCCTTCCTGGTTGGCACACGACCATCTTTCCTCCATACTTCGTTGCCGGTGCGATTTTCTCCGGATTTGCGATGGTGGTAACACTGATGGTCATTGCTCGTGAAGTGTTTAACTTAAAGAACTACATCACGATGAAACACTTGGACAACATGAATAAAATCATGATGGTAACAGGTCTTATCGTTGGTCTTGCTTACGGAACAGAGTTTTTCATCGCTTGGTATTCTGGAAACGAATACGAAGTGTTTGCATTCTGGAACAGAGCCTTTGGTCCTTACGGTTGGGCATACTTCATTATGATTTCATGTAACGTATTGTCGCCGCAAGTATTCTGGTTCCGCAAACTTCGTTACAACATCCCCGTGATGTTTGTGGCTTCTCTTGTGGTAAACGTAGGTATGTGGTTCGAACGATTTGTGATCATGATGACACTAAACCGAGACTTTTTACCATCCAGCTGGGCTATGTATACACCGACACTTTTCGACTACGCAATGTTAATCGGAACTTTCGGTATCTTCTTTACTCTCTTCCTTCTCTGGTGTCGAATTATGCCAGTGATTGCGATTGCAGAAGTAAAAACAGTGATGCCACAGAAAGAAGGAGCACACCACTAGTATGTATCTTCCAAAATTAGAACAGTTTCACAAATACAAAGAAATGGATGAAGGAGTGCTCGGAATTTTCGAGACTCCGGAAGCTATCATACATGCGGCTGAAAAAGCCAATGAAAAAGACTACAAAGGATTTGATTGTATCCTTCCTTATCCTGTTCACGGGATCGACGAAGCAATGGGAACTCCAAGATCTGGACTTCCTTGGGTCACATTCTTTGCTGGTATCTTTGGTTGCACGATTGGGATTCTTTTTCAGTATCTCACTCACGCGTATGACTGGCCACTCAATATCTCTGGAAAATCTCTCAATGCATGGTTTGCTTATGTGCCAATCATCTTTGAATTAACTGTATTTTCTGCAGGGATTTACACTGTTGCTACACTATGTTTTTTAAGCGGTATTCCCAAAGCGACCCGTCGCATCCTTCACCCGGATTTGACATCACACAGGTTTGGACTTTGGATTCCAAAATCTGCTAAAGGTTATAACGAATCAGAAGTTGTTTCTTTCGTAAAAGGCCTTGGTGGATCGGAAGTAACCGTGGTAAAACCGGAGAACCAAAAATGAAACAAAACATCTTTAGAGTTTTAGCAATTGCGGGACTCCTTGTTCTCGTGAATTGCGATTACAAAACTCCCGTTTATGAATACTTTCCTAGTATGTATGATTCTCCTGCACGTGAGTCACAAGAAGCCGATTCTTTTGCATCCAACGGATCTGCTTCTCGGATTCCTCCGAAAGGCGCAATCCCTGTAGGATATTTTCCATACCCTTATGCAACAGAAGCAACACCTGATACTTTGCCAGGCGCAGACAAAGGATTAAAAAATCCAATCGCCAAAGCAAACTTAGGTGATTTAATGATTGGTGAAAAACGTTACCAAACCTATTGCACACCTTGCCACGGGGTAAGGGGTCTTGGGAATGGAACAGTAGTTGGACCTGCTCCTAGGTTCCAACAATCACCTCCTTCTGTTGTGTCTGATAAAATCAAAGGTTGGTCCGATGGACAAATCTATCATATCATCACTATGGGTCGTGGACTAATGGGAAGTTATGCTTACCAAATCGAACCAGAAGACAGATGGAAGCTCATTGCTTACATCCGAAAACTTCAAGAATACGAAGTTCAAAATAAAAAGGCGAACTAGGGGAAATTATGAGCTCTACAAAAGCAGCGAAACTAGACGAAAAATTACTGCAATTCAAACTGCCAGTTACTCTTCGTAATGCCCTCATTGCTATGATCGGAGTGGGAGTGGTGAGTTTTCTCATCGCTTTCCTTGGATTTGGTCATGAAACATCTCGTCATATGGACGAAGCTGGTCATTTCCATCATACAAATTTAGGTTACCATGTTTTACTCATTGGAACCTACTTTGTTGTGGGTCTTGCCATTACAGGTATCTTTTTTACAGCAATCCAACACTTAACTGGTTCTCATTGGTCTGTCACTGTTAGACGACTATTTGAAACTTACGGGCTTTTCACACCAATTGCAGGGCTTTTACTTGTGGGTGTGATTTTTGGAATGCATGACCTTTATGAATGGGCGGATGCAACAGTTCGTGAAAACGACCACCTCATCCACCACAAATCAGGTTACTTAAACCCAACTGCATTCATCATTCGATGTGTGCTTTTCATTGGGGTTTGGTCTGTATTTGCTTATATCTTTCATGGAAAATCAGTGGGTCAGGACAAAGATAAAGTTGTAGATACTACTAAAACTTTAGCAAAGATCTCAGGGGGATTTATTCTCTTCTTTGCTCTATCTTGGTGTTTTATGGCTTTCGATCTTCTCATGTCACTCACTCCGCATTGGTTCTCCACTATGTTTGGTGTGTATGCATTTGCAGGTGCTTTTCAAACCTCCCTTGCTTCTTACTTAATTGTAATCGCAATTTTGAAGAAAAACGGATATCTCGGGGAAGCAGTCAATGAAAACCATTACCATGACATTTCAAAATTCCTATTGGGTATGACAACTTTTTGGGCATATGTGGGATTTTCACAGTTCATGCTCATTTGGTATGCAAACATCCCGGAAGAAACATTCTTTTATGAAATGCGTATGACTGGTGGTTGGGGGTATGCTACTCTCGCACTTCCTTTTGTGAAGTTCGTGATTCCATTCCTTCTTCTTCTCAATCGCCCAAACAAAAGAGACATTGATTTCCTTTGGAAATTGGCAGCTTGGATTCTAGTCACTCAGTTCTTCGAACTTTTTTGGTTGGTATTCCCTGCAAACTTCGAAAACTTTTCTATTCTTCACTTTGTTTTAGCTTTCGGTGGAACAGTGGGTGTGGTAGGAATTTTCGGGTTCTTTATCTTCAAAAAGTTGGAAAAACACAGCTTAGTTCCGGTTGGAGACCCTCGATTAGATGAGTGCCTTCACCACCACCAATAGGAGAACGGAATTGAAAAACAAAATTGTATTACTCATGATCACTTGTGCAAGTTTCACAGCTTGTTCCAAAAATGCGGAAGTGACTTGGCATAAAAATTGTGATGCCAAAACTAACAAAGCAAGTTTGGATTTTACGGTTCCATTATATTCGGAAGCTGATTCTAACTCGAAAGTGGTGGAATTTGTTCCTGCAGGAACAGTAGTGAAAGTTTTTGAAGCTCGGAACCATAACGTTTGGGCTCCAAAGTATTTTGTAAAAGTGCAAACGGCAAAATTCGAAGGTTATATGAGTCCTCGTTGTTTTGTAGTAAACCAAGATCCAGAAGTCAGTGTTTGGAGATATTCCAAAGGCCTAGTAAAAGAGTACAATCCTTTTTACAGCCCAACGGACAAAGAACATTATCCTCGTGGATATGAGTATGGTAGCTTAAAAGATCTTCCTAAAGACAAGATTCCACTTTCTGACCTGACAAAAGGTTTGGAAGAAGTTCCTTACACAAACAAAAACATGTTAAAACAAAACTAAAAATTATACTAAGATTGGTTTGGTGGGAATAATTCCATTAACCTAACTTTTAAAAAAAAGACCCAAGGGAAACCAAGGGTCTTTTTTTTACCCACTTGACAAAGGTTATCTGTTAGTTTATCATTAGCTTCTAATAAAGGAAAGATGAATGAAACAAATATTAGATAAACTGACGATAGGAATTTTTAGCATATTTATTGTTATAAATTGTAGTACGGCAAAAATTAAGGATGCTAAACCCGATGTAAATGGTCCAAAATTGAACATTTATTTACTTGGATCCGATACAACTAACTATGTTGGAAAAAATAGAATTAATGATTCAAATTATGAATTTGCAAAAGTTGATATTGCCTTTCAAAATATAACAAACGAACCTTACACAATCGAATTTCCCTATATGTATAATGAGGCAAAAGGGAATAGTCCAGAAGCTGCCACCATAGTAGGCCTCAAGTTTTGTTGTCACATAGGTGAAGAATTAATACAAGATGTACGTTCTCTTGCATTACTCACGTCTATATACGAAACGACCATTGCCCCAGGTCAGATTGAAACTCGAAGATACTATTATTTGGTAAAAAAAGGAGAGTTTCCCAATGAATTAACTTTCTATAAGAAATTAAGAAAAGAAACGGATGGCAAAGACGGTTTAGAAAAAATTGGTGTGATCCCAGTTAAAAAGTAATCGGAACGAATTAAAAAAGACCCAAGGGAAACCAAGGGTCTTTTTTATGTCAGGATCAAAACCAAAAGAGTTCTTTTACTTTTGGATTTCGTAAACTTAGTGCTATCCAAAGAAGAATTCCCACATAAACAGGAAATAAAGTGTGAGTCCAAATGGGATTTCCCACACGCAAGTGGATGGCAACTGCACCGCCTAAATATCCGGTGAGTAAAAGTGCACCCAGGGTTGCCGTTTGCGGAATGGCATACATCACTGTGATCACAAGAAGAATGATTCCAATGGTCGCAGCGCTGGATCCAGGAAGGCCCAGTTCTTCCATACTTTTTAGTACTGGTTCAATTTTGGCTAATTTTCCGCCTGCATCAAAAAGTAAAAAAGCAATCACAAGTCCACTGAGGATCCGTCCCACCCAGAGGTAGGTTGGGGATTGGTTTATTTCGTTCATAACATCACCTGCTAAAAAATCGGTCTGGTCAGAAAAACATATCAAGTGATATGTTGTCAATAGAATTTAAATTCAATATAAATAGAACGAGAATCCACGGAAATGGAAGGGACTAGTGGGCAAATTGGTGTTCTCTTGGGAAGGTTGATTCCGTTTTATGAGAGAACAGGGAACGAGTGAGGAATGGGAAAACAAGAGGAAACTCGTAAACAGATTATTGAATCTGCATTTGTTCTGATTTATCAAAATGGATTTCAGGGTGTGGGGGTTCGTGAAATCGCACAAAAAGCAAACTTAACCATTGGTGCTTTCTTCTACCACTTCCCGACCAAAAATCATGTGGGTTATGCCATTATCGATGAGTTTCTATCCAAAGGAATTTTGGATCGTTGGATTGTTCCGCTAAAAACTTTTGAGAATCCTGTGGAAGGTATCATCCAAACTTTTAAAAAAACATTTGAAGAATGGCCAGATGAGTTTGTTTCGAGGGGTTGTCCCTTGAACAACTTGGGTCAAGAAATGTCCTCCATTGATCCTGAATTCCAAAAGAAAGCAAAAGATCTTTTGTCCCACTGGATCCAAAATACAAAAACTTACTTGGACATTGCCAAAAAGAAAAAGATTTTAAATGCAAAAACTGACACAATGAAACTGGCAGAGTTTATCGTCACTTTCCAAGAAGCAACCTTTGCTATGGGAAAAGTAATGAATGATAGAAAGGTTTATGATTCATTGTATCTTTCTTTTCGAGATCATTTACAAAGCCATTGCCATTGACATTCGAAATAAAACGGTTATACTCGCATTCATGGGTCAAAAACGTACCATTGCTACCTCCGCTTCCGAAGAACGATTAGAAAAACTATTAGAAGAAAGACTTAGCCCTGGCTCTAACCAAGAAATTATCGACAAACGAATTTGGGACCTCTTTGGAGAAACCTGGTGTGTGATGTTTACCGACCTTTCTGGTTTTTCTCGTGGTGTTGCCAAATTTGGAATCATTCACTTTTTACAAACCATCTATGAATCACAAAGAATCCTCATTCCTGTTTTGGATGAGTTTGATGGAATCCTGATGAAAGACGAAGGGGATAGCCTTATGGTACTTTTTCGTAATACCAATAAGGCAATCCAATGTGCCATCCAAATGCAAAAGGCATGCAAACGTTATAATGAGGGAAGGGTGGCAGAAGAACAAATTTTACTTTGTGTCGGACTTGGGTATGGCAAAATCCTAAAAATTGGAGATACCGATGTATTTGGTGCGGAAGTGAACGCAGCATCTAAATTAGGTGAAGATACTGCCAATGCTTGGGAGATTTTAGTCACCAATTCTGTGAAAGAAAATGCCGACGAAACCTCTGATTTTGATTTTGAACCCATTACAGAAATCCCGCCAGGTTCTGACGGGGCATTCCGATTGGTTTACACTTTAGAAGAACCCAAATGGGTTGTATTATAAATGTAGAAAAATGAACCTTAAAGAAGTATTCGAATTAGATATCTGGGTCGAAAAAAAAATCTAATTGGTTAGGAAACTTTATTCCATAAATTCATAAATCGAACGAATTTCACCAACAGATTCAATATAAGAATAGAGGTCTTGGAATTCCTTGGCCTGGCAAAGGGTTCCAGAATCTCCGATTAGAATCAAATGTGATTTAGCACGTGTTAATGCCACATTCAAACGTTTTGGATTTAATAAAAACCCAATCTCTCCGTCATTATTGGACCTGACTAAACTTAAAATCACAATTTCTGACTCTCTTCCTTGGAAGGAATCAATGGTTTGGGTAAACCATCTGCCCGACGATACGTTGATTAATTTTTCCACCTGTCCTCTGTAAGGTGAAATGACAGTTGTTTGTTCTTTGGGAATTCCTAACCGAAACAAAGTTTCTATCAGTTGGATTTCCGTATGATTAAAAAAACTTGGTTCTTCTCCTTCTGTTTCTTCCTCAGAATCACTTCCTGCCGTATCAATCCAAAGGATCGGTGAATTATTTCCAAATACATTTGAAATATCCAGATTGTTGTTCCATTTTGCATCAGGATGGGTTAAAATTTTGCTTTCATAATATGTTTTGTTGGGAAACCCAAGGATTTCCGGTTTCATTCGGAATTGTTTTTCTAAAAAGATCACCCGCTCTCCTGTATCAAAAGCAACTGCCTTTTCTAGAAAACTATGGAGAGATTCGTGGTCGGGATGAGAGAAACTAGCTCCAAGTTGTTTAGGATCTCCAAAGTAAAAAGTTTTTTTACCAACATATAAAGCAAGATAACATCCTGGATCTAAACTTTGTGTCGCTTCATCCACAAACACGTAATCAAAAACTCTACCTTTTTTAAATTCATTTCCAAATCCAGAAAACGTAGATACAATGAGTTCGGCATTATCTAATAACTTCATACGGATGTTTGATTCCGCCTCTCTGATCGTGGTAAGTAAAAACTTAGCTTCTTTTCTAAGGGCTTTTCTTTCTTCTTTTTCTTCTTTGCCAAAATTTCGTTTCCAAGAGTTAGCTTTTTTTTGAATGGCTTTTAGTTCTGTTTGCCAGTTGTGAATTTGTTTTTGGTCTGGGTGTTCTTGGATGAGGTGGTCGATATGATGGGGTAGGACTTCTTCTTTGATTTTGGTGGAGTTACCCAATCGGATCACACGTATTCCTTTTTTTAAAGCAAGTTCTACAATATAATCACAAGCGAAGTTTGTGGGACAAAGTGTTAACACTGACTCATTTTTTGCTTTGATGAATTCCACAGCTTGCATGAGTAAGGTAGTCTTTCCGGTTCCTGGTGGACCGAATATCATTCCATAATCTGCGATTTGAAAGATACGTTCGAGTGGAGGTGTTGTTAGTCCCGATTTTGGCGGAGTCGGTTTTTCTCCAAGACCAAATCCCAAAATCCAATTTAGCTTTTTATGGGATAGGCTATCTTTATCTTCTAAAACTTTGGCTATGATTTCGTTATATAGATCATATGTGGATTCTTGGAACCACTTGGAAATTTGAAATTCACTGTCTTCCCACTCGTAATCTCCTCGTATCTGGACTGTCAATTGGGTATCATTTGTTCTGTAAATATTTCCAAAAATGGATTCGGAATTTCCTTTTAAGAGGACAGGAATTCCAGGTTTTAACCATTCTTTGGCTTTTGTAGATGCTGAAATTTTGAATTCAGCCCTCCAAGTATTTCCCACTACAAATTTTAGATCTTCTAGTTCTGCGGCTTGAATGGCTTTCGATTGTTCCCCTTTTTCTAAAAACAAAGAACGTTCAAATTCACGTTCTTTTAATAAAATTGATTTTACGTTTAGAATTTCTTCTTCAAGTGAACCAAACTCTTGTTTTATGGTTCTTCCCATTCAATGTTCTCCAAGGTTGTAAAAAAACCATTTCTAAGTAGAGGCGCAAAATCGATAAAGTCAGTAGCTTTTAAGTATAAAGAATCTTCTATGGAATATGCTTGGATGAGATTGTTGGCAGCTTCCTCCAATTTCCCCAAGCGGCAATGGGCTCTTGCTAATATGATTAATGTCTCAGGATCAATTTCTTTACAAAATTGAATATGGGTTCTTATCGATATAAGTGCATTTTCTGGATCTTCTGCCTCCAAATAACACAAGGCAAGCAAATCATAATGAAGGAACTCTTCCGGTTCCACCATTTTCAAAGATTTTTTTAAGGAAGCAAGAGCCGAATTAAAATCACCTCGAGAAAAATAAAGTGATCCAAGTTCGGCCCAAATGTCTTTCCTATCAATCCCTCGGCCGTTACTTAAATGGTCTTGAGAAAGAGCTTTTTTTAATACCTCAATCGCTTCTTCAGATCTTTCCATATCTTTTAGCAGGGAGGCAAGAAGGAGGTAGTTTTCTAAATAGGATGGAAACTGTATTATACTTTTTTGGAGTAAAATTTTTGCTGATTTGAATTTCTTTAATTTGATCAGATAACGAGAATAAACGGTGATACTTAAGGGATGTGAGGGATAGTTTTGAATGATATCCTGAAATAGAGTTTCCGTTTCTCTAGGGTTACCAACTGCATACAAACACCAGGCCTTTTTGGCTTTGATTTTGATGAGGGCCGATTCGTTTTTTGTATGGGATTCACTCTGTGCATAAACATTAAATGCTCTCGTGAATTCCTTTTCCTCTTCCAGGATTTTTGCTTCGCGGATTAGGGAAAAAAAAGAGCTCATAGGACGTTTTTTTCTTCAGGAAATACTGGAATTGTCGATGGGTAGAATAGGGAGTAAAGATTGTAAAAGGAGGTCCTTTATGGTTCCATCTATACCTATAAACCCTGTCGTCAATTTGCCTAAGGAAATTTTCCAGGCACAAAACCAACTGTCAGAAAAACTCATGAAGTTGGCTGTGGAAGAAAAAGTAGGTCCTGCAGCAAAAAGCGAAAGGTTACTCGACATCTACTGTTAGTTAGTCTACTCGGGTTTCTGGATTAAAAACTGGTCGTTTTCGTTCCATAAACCCACCAATGGCAGAACGGAAGTCTTTGGAATCTAGCATACTTGCATTCCAAACAGCTACGTAGTCTAAACCTTCTTCAATGGTCTTTCCTATACCATGATTTAATACTTGTTTGACTCCTCGGATGACAATCGTCGGGTTTTCTGCGATTTCTTCGGCAGTTTTTAGTCCGGCTTGCAGTAGAGTGTCGAAGTCTTCGGTAACTTTTGTTACAAGTCCCATATGTAAAGCTTCCTCGGCACTAATGTCTTTTCCTGTCAGGGCAAGCTCTCTTGTGTGTGCATTTCCAATCAGATGGGGGAGCCTTTGCAGCGAACCCATATCAGCAACAATGGCAACTTTGGATTCCCTTAATGAGAATACCGCATCCTTTGCCGCGTAACGAATGTCACAAGCAGATACCAAATCAAGTCCCCCGCCAATACAATGTTTTTGAACAAGCGCTATGGATGGTTTTTTAGAATTATAAACCGCATTGATTCCTTTTTGCATTGTGAGAATGAGTTGGTAGAGTTTTTCCCTTCCATCCGCAAGTTCCCCTTGCACTACTGGTTTGAAGTCTTGGAAAAATTCTTCTAAATCAAGACCTGTGGAGAAAGATTTTCCTTTAGCAGCGATCACAAAACAATGAATTTGCGGGTCTGCATTGATTTGATCCACCATATCGGGAAGGTCTCGCCAGAAAGGCCAATTCATCGCATTTCTTTTTTCGGGACGATTGAGCCAAAGGATGGCGACGTTTTTTCTTTTTTCTATTTCAAAGAATGGAGAAGGGTTCATACTTTTGTTTCTTCCTTTAACCAAAGTTTTTTGGTAATCATAAGATAGACACCAAAGAGGATAAGAGCAATGGAGATATATTGGGACTGTGAAAATCCATGCCAATAGTAACCTGTGAGGAAAGTTGGGTTTCCATTTGCATCGGGTATGTTCACAAGAGTAGGAGGTTCTATAAAAGGAATCACCGCTTTATTCACACGTAAGAACTCAATGATGAGTCTTGCAAATCCGTGGATGATGAGAAACTGCGCACCAATACTCCATTTGCGAAAATTTTGGTATCTTGCCCAAAATTGGAAATAAGCAAAATATCCAAAAGCCATGATAGATTCCATCACAGGTGTGTTCCATACAGGAACCCCAGAAGGATGGGCACCGTGGAAATCAAAAACAAAAAATGGAATTCGTACATCAGTGGCAAAACCGTAACATCCGTCTCCACTGACAAAACAACCGAGTCTGCCAATCGCATAACCCATGCTAAGCGCCGGGATCACTGCATCATAATAAGCACCGACGTCTAGTTTGTGGTGGCGGAAGTAAAGAGTGATAAAAAGCCAACCAAACAGTAAACCTCCAAAGAAGACAAGCCCGCCGCCGCTAAAAAGAGAGGACCAAAGCCCAGGATGGCCAGGGAATCCGTTCCAATGGGTGAGCGGGTAAGAATACTTTCCGTCATAACCGGGAACATCAATAAACACCTGATCCCAAATTTCAAAGATAAAGAAAATTTTGGCACCGACTAAAGTGCCCAAAATCCCAAGAAAAATCAACCAATCCGAGTGGCTCGGATCCAATTTCTTTCGTTCTAGCTCCTTTGGCAGAAGGTAGGAACCAACAAGAAAGGCTAACATCATAAGGAGGCTGAAAGTGGACAAACCTTCCCAGCCAAAGGGATTCGGAATCGGAATTCGATCTAACATAGGGGAAAGGGTAAAATTTAGGCTTAAAGGGGAAAGGAGAATTTCGAACTCAGGAAACCTGGAAATTTAGTAAAAAATTAACTTGACCCTAGATAGTTCAATATTAAACTATCTGATATTGATATAAGGAGAACCAAATGTTCGATACACTATTTTCTACTTCCGGGGACATCATACCCCTCATCTTACGCATCACAGCTTTTGTTGTGATTTTCCCACACGGTGCCCAAAAACTACTAGGTTGGTTTGGTGGTTACGGTTTCAAAGGAACCTACGGATTCTTTACAGGACAAATGAAGTTTCCTGGAATCCTGGCTGTTCTTATCATCCTTGGAGAATCCTTTGGACCTGTTTTACTGCTTGTGGGATTCTTCACTAAGTTTGCTGCCGCATCCATTGCTATCATTATGATTGGTGCTGCTGTACTTGCGCATAGACATAACGGATTTTTTATCAACTGGAATGGAAACCAAAAAGGGGAAGGATATGAATTTCATATCTTAGCGACTGGACTTCTCATAGCCCTTGTTGTGGGTGGAGCTGGTGTGTATTCGATTGATTTTAATTTAATCGGAAAATTCTAAATCATAGAATTTATATTCGAACTGGTTCGGCCTTTGTCTCTGATGTACAATCAAACAAAGGTTCGAACCAAACTTTAATCTAAGTTAATGTATTCTTCCGGATCAAGTGGAGCATCAAGTCCGATCCGCACTTCATAGTGAACGTGAGCGCCAGTTGCTTTACCTGTTTGGCCCACAAGGGCAATTTTATCTCCCCGTTTGACTCGGTCCCCTGGATTCACTAAAATGAGAGAACAGTGGCCATAAAGCGTAAAAAATCCATTTTCATGATTGATTCTAACCGATTTTCCGAGTCCACCCACCGCCGTATCCACAGCAATGATTCCAGGTCCCGTGGCATAAATTGGTGTTCCTTCGCCAGCCGCAAAGTCAATTCCCGAATGGGATTCCCCTACAGGTAAAATTCCAAAAGGATCACTGCGATAACCAAAGGTAGAAGTCACAACTCCCACACCGGGCCTCAGTGGTCGGCCCCTAGGCATAGAATAAAAGATACTTTCTCTCATGGAAAGATAGTCGATGGCATTTTGAAAATTGGGAACTAAATTACCTAATTTGACACCAAACTGAGTGTAGGTGGTAACAACTTGTTGGAATAATAAAAGATTGGAATCGAGTTCACTCGCATCTTTACGAAACTCTTCTTTTAAAAGATAATCTTGAGTGATCATCTCTTTTTCTGGGATTTCTTCCCAAGCAAGTAAATTGAGTGACTCGGTAGTGGACTCAAGTTCCTCCACTGAGTCTCTTAAGTCCTGAGAAAGTAGGTCGTAAAACAAAAAAGATACTAATTGAGTCTCTGTTTTTTTCTCCAAAGAGAGGTCTCGGTCAAAGAGAAAGGAAAAATAAAAGAGAAGTCCAAAGGAAAGCAGAACCAGAGATAGGGAAAGTCCGAATAAAAATCCGAGCATTCCGACAGAAATTTCAATCTGCGCCAACGGTTTTTCATCATTGGGGATGAGGACAAAACTTACTTTTTCCCGGCTACGGGAAATCCACTTCTGGAGGCGTTTTCTCCATCGTAAGTTTGCAATTTGAAGCCTTTCATAGGCGGTTGTGACGTAAGTTTCTGCCAATGTTCGTTATTCAGCCAATTTTTTCCTTGCCCATGCCATTTTTCAGGGGAAAGTGGATGAATCCAATATGTTTAAATTTCTCACTTCTCTTTTCAGAAAGAAAGCCGACTCTGTCGATTCCTTTTTGATGTACCCCGAGGGAAAGAGATACTATCGAGAATCCCATTCCATACGCAGGGCCAATATCGATGAAGATGCTATAAAAATCATCAATCGATTGAACAAGTTTCGTTACAAGGCCTATTTAGTCGGTGGTGGGGTCAGAGATCTGCTTATGGGCAAACGTCCAAAAGACTTTGATATAGTCACAAGTGCGACTCCAAACCAAATCAAAAGGATCTTCAATAACTGCCGAATCATCGGTAAACGATTTAAAATTGTACATATCATTTTTAAAGGCAAAATTATTGAAGTATCTACGTTCCGATCATTGCCGGAACATCGTTTGGAAAAACACAAAGCAGACAACGATTATCTCATCAAACGGGACAATTCCTTCGGTACAGCAAAGGAAGACGCGGCAAGACGCGACTTTACCATTAACTCCTTGTTTTACGATCCTAAAAACGATTCCATTTTGGATTACGTTGGTGGATTTGAAGACATACAAAAGAAAATCGTTAGGGTCATTGGTGATCCAGATATTTCCTTCAAAGAAGATCCAGTTCGTATGTTACGAGCTGTGAAGTTTTCTGTTTTACTTGGACTTGATATCGAGAAAAAAACCAAACTGGCAATCAAAAAGAACCGTTTGGAACTCGAAAAATCATCCACAGCAAGACTACTAGAAGAATACAATAAAATGTTTCGCACTTGGAAAACTTCGATTATCTTTGAAGGCCTTGCGGAAAACCATTTGCTCGATGTACTTTTCAAAGAACCAACTGATAAACTAAAAAAAACAGACCCAGAATGGCGTGAACATTTTATGGAAACACCACTTGGGAAAAGACTAGCCGTTACGGACAAACTCCTCTCTGCAAGAGAAGAGATGACTCCAGCTATCTTTTACTCGTTAATTTTTTATGATATCGTAAAAGATCTTTATGAAAATGATCGCGGTCACCTAGCGCATAACATCAAAGAAAGTTTGCAACCTGTTTTTGAACGGATGGGAATTCCCAAACGAGAACAAGACAATCTGGTTAAGATTTTTATAAGCCAACCTCGTTTCCAAGTAACCGACGATGAAAAAGAAAGACAAAACTCCTTTTTCAAAAAGAAAGATTACTTCTATGATGCGTTTATGGTTTATAAAATTGTAGCCATTTCGGAAGGAAACGAATCAGCAGTACAAACTGCATTCTTCTGGGAAATTTCTTTACGACAAAGACCGAAACCTGATAGCCATCAGTTCGGACAACAGAATCGTAAAAAAGAGCCAAACAAAAAACGTCCTCCCAGAAAAAAACACCGGGACAGAAGGGGCGGTGGGAATCCCAATCAGAACCAAACGGAATCCCAACAATCCAATCATTCTGAACCAAAAGAATCTCAAGAACCTAGAAAAGTTCGCGAATCCTCAATGGAAAATGAAGATAGGGAAGTTTAATAACCTTATCTTTCTTCCTTTTCGTTAGATTCATTCCATAACCCTCGTCAAAATAAACGAGGGTCGTGGGAATGAAGCACCAATCAAAAATTCTAATCATTGAAGATGATCCAACAACGGCACTTCTCTACTCGGGATCTTTAAGACCATTCGGTTATGAAATTGTAGTTTTTTACGGAATTAAACCAGCTTTGGAAACCTTTAAGGAAGAAGGTTACAAGTCTATTGATTTGATAGTCACAGACTTGCTATTGCCAGATGGAACCGGAATAGAATTAATACAAGAAGTTCGCAAATCAAGTTCAAATATTCCCATAATCGTTGTATCATCTGCGGAAGATAGTCAATCGATCATTGATGTAATGAAAGAGAATGTCCAAGATTATTGTATCAAACCAATTGCAACTAAAGAGTTAGTCAAAAAAATTGAATACCATCTTTCCAAACAGGAAATGGATTATCAAAAAACGATTTTTGAAAAAGAAAAAATTATCTCATTAGAAAAACTATTGGATTGGTATAGTTTTAAAAATCGATCAATGGCTATGGGAGAATTTGATACTCAAGAATTACATAAAAACCTCTTTCATATTTTAAGGGCGAGTTTGTCACAAGGTGCAGGTTTTGGAATTCTTGTGCAAATCATAGATATCATCAAGGGGATGACAAAAACTGAATCTGGCGATTATATTCTTCAAAAAGAAGTTCTATCGATCCTGGAAGAAAACGCAAGTTATGCTAAGAAAGTATTAGATACATTTTCAGAAATTGAAAACATTATTTTTGATAGAGTTACATCGGAAGTTATAGGAACTAAAAGTTTTTTAGAAGAATTTCAAATTATTGTTACCAGTTTACATCCTTTATTAAAAATTAAAAACCAAAGAATTCAACTAGGCAATCTGGAAGAAAGGTTTTCGGAAAAAACTAAACTCAATTGGAATCGAGAATTGTTTGGCAAAGTTTTTTCAGAATTATTAGTAAACGCGATGAAGTTCTCACCTGAATCCTCCGCCATATTTATTATGTTTCAGTCTGACAGTGAGTATTTGTCTGTTTCTATTGTAAATTCCGTTGCTGGGGATTTGAAAATGGGAGTGGGTATCCCTAATGAATATTTAGATTTGGTATTTGAACCTTTTTTTCGACTTACGAAGAATTTATATGAAAAACACGAATCTTTGGATTTTGGAATTGGACTTTCTTTGGTGCGAGAAACCATTCAAAAGTTTGGTGGAACCGTTGTGGTAAAAAACATCAACGACCATTTAGGTGAGGTTGTTTTGCCAAAGGTAGAATTTAAAGTCACACTTCCTTATTCTTCTTCAGAGAAATGAAAGAAACCTCGTGATTTTGGTAGGTAACTTCCGGTTTTGCCTTAGCTAATTTTCATATTCTTCGTCACATATAACGATGGAAAAACCAAAAACGATAACGAAAGTTTTACTACTTGAAGACGATCCGACCATCTCTCTGCTTTACAGTGGACTCTTGCAAAAACATGGAATGGAGGTTACAAGTTTTGCAAAAATCAAATCAGCCTTAGATTATTGCGCCGAAAACCATCTTCATACTGAAAACATTGTTTTAACCGACCTTCAATTACCGGATGGCAATGGGTTGGAATTTGTTAGAGAAATACGAAAAATCAATAAACACATTCCAATTGTTGTAATTACTTCAACGGAAGATCCAAAACTTATCATAGAAGTAATGAAGGAACATGTACAGGATTACATAATTAAACCGATGGTTCCTGACGAACTTATATCGCGAATCAAATACCAACTTTCAAACAAAGAAAAAGATTATGAATACTCTGAATATGAACGCGAAAAGATAATCTCCCTTGAAAAACTTTTAGATTGGTATGCATACAAAAACAGTCGGATCAAAAAGGGTGATTTAAATTCCCAAGAATTACATAAAAACTTATTTTATGGACTGCGTACAAGTTTAGCTCAAGGTGCTGGATTTGGAGTATTAACTCAAATGATAGACCTGATCAAATCAATGCCAAAAGCAGAAGGGGGAGGAATCATTTTAGATGATGAAATTCTAAATATTTTGGAAGAAAATGCATTATATTCAAAAAAAGTATTAGATAGATTTATGGAAATTGAAGATGTAATATTTGATCGAATCGAATTACAACTAGTTTCTCCTTTAACAATTTTTAATGAAATGGTGAGTCTGAAAGAAGAAATAATCCCACTTTTGGCACTGAGAGACCAAATATTACTAGTTCCAGAATATAAATTCAAAGATTTCGGATCGCAAAAAATCTTACTTAACAATAATTTCTTTCGTAAATCATTACACGAACTTCTGTTAAATGCCATGCGGTTTTCGCAAAGCTCGAGTAAGATTTATACTATGTTAATTCTGGATTCTAATGGAGTTTATCTGTCTATTGTAAATTCTTTGACAGATGAACAGGAGCTGTTTGCAAAAAACGGAATTCCAAATGAATATTTAGAACTTATTTTTGAACCTTTTTTTAGGTTAAACAAAAATATATATGAAAAACATGGTTCTTTGGATTTTGGAATTGGGTTGAGTTTTGTTAAGCAAACTATACTAAAGTTTGGGGGTTCTATATCGGCTTTAAATTTAATTGATCATACCAGCGACCAAAGCGAAACAAAAATTGAATTCAAAATTTTCCTTCCTTATTCTTCTTCAGAGAAATGAAAGAAACCTCGTGATTTTGGAAAGTAGGATTTTCCTTCTTTTTGAAACATAACTCCCGGTTTTCCTTTATCTAATTTCCCTATCATTGTCACAGGAATTCCTGCAAGTTTTGTTGGTAAAATTTCCGGTGATAAAAACAAAAGTTCTAATTCTTCCCCAGAGCCCAAACAAAGATCGAGTCCTAATTCCTTTAGGGCGAGAGGGTGGGTGGGGATGGATTCAATTTGTATTTTTAATTTTCCTTGGGAAGTTAGGGCCAGGCGTTCTGCGTCTTGGATGAGTCCATCCGTTACGTCCATACAAGCGTGGATTTTGAACTGTTTTAAATGGTTAAGGATCGCATAACGAGATTTAGGAGAAAGGTGGCGCTCCACTGCTTCTTTAAAATTTCTGTCCTTTGATTTTTTTTTGAGAGTTTGGTATCCCAGTTGGCTTAGGCCAATACTTCCTGTGAGATACAAGTAATCCCCGAATTTGCCGCCCGATCGCAACCAAGGTTTGTCCACTGTGCCGACAACAGTCAGTGTCAATTGGGTAGTGTGCGAGGAAAAAGTATCGCCTCCCGCCAGTTTCATTCCATATTGGTCTAAGGATTTTCGTAATTCTTTGGAAAACTCCCGAATCCATTCTTTTTTTCTTGAGAGTGGTGAGAGACCAAGGTTTAGAAAACATTCTTTGGGTTTTCCACCAGAGGCAATGATATCGGAAACATTGACTTCTACTAGTTTTTTAGCTAAAATTTGTGGGGAAGACCAGTGGTGTAGGAAATGGGTTCCTTCCGAAAGGGAATCGGTAGTGACTAGGCGGTTTGGTAAGAGAAAATAACAATCATCTTCCGGTGGAGGAGTGGTACCAAACAAAGTTCGTATAATTTCGGATTCTTTCAAAGCTTTGATCCAATAAATTTGTTTGACCCGGTGTGAAAACCGAAAATCCTGACATAAAAGAGGAAAATCTCGTACTTATGGAACTATTGTCTAAAGCCCACAAGACCCCTTCTATCGCAAAAGAAGCCGTACAAAAACAGTGGTTTGTTGTGGATGCAACTGATAAGACTCTCGGAAGATTGGCAAGTCAAGTAGCTTCCCGACTTCGCGGAAAACACAAATCTACCTTCACTCCTAACCAGGACTGTGGTGATAATATCATTATCGTTAATGCTTCTAAAGTGACTGTAACAGGTCGCAAAAGAGAACAAAAAATTTACTACCACCACTCACGTTACCCAGGTGGTATGACTGCCATCGCTTTCCACAAACTCATCCAAGAGAATCCGGAAAGAGTGATTATGGAAGCAGTCAAAGGAATGTTACCTAAATCTAAGTTAGGTGATCAAATGTTGAGAAATTGCCGCGTTTTCGCTGGTAATGACCACAACTTGGGAGCTCAAAAGCCCCTAAAACTGGAGTTGAAATAATATGGCGCAAAAAGCAGTTTGGGCAGTAGGCCGACGCAAAACATCCGTTGCACGTGCGAAAATCGCATCTGGAACAGGTAAAATCACAGTAAACCACAAAGATGTGAAAGACTACATTAAAAACGGTGAACATTTAGTTCGTCGTGCACTTGAGCCTCTTCTTGTTTTAGAAGCTCGTGATAAGTATGATATCGCACTCAATGTTACTGGTGGTGGAGTGATCGGTCAGGTAGGAGCCATTCGTCACGCTGTGGCTCGTGCTCTTGTCGCTTTTAACGAATCATTGAAACCTACTTTGAAAAAAGAAGGATTTCTCACTCGAGATAGCCGTATGGTAGAACGTAAAAAATACGGTCTACACAAAGCTCGTCGAGGAACTCAGTTCTCTAAACGTTAATCGGGAAATCCTCTTTTTTTCGATACAGAAGCCTCCTTTTGCAAGGAGGCTTTTTTTTTGGTAGGTACCCATTGAACCAACTTATATTTTATTTTGCCTTCGCCATTGGTACCTTTGCCAGTAGTTGTTTTTTATATTCGATTGTTATCTTTTGCCAAACCTTAGATACAGTAAAAGGTTTCTCAGGGATTGTTTTCTTTTTTCTCTTTTTGCCATTTCCCATTTTCTTTTTATACACAGGATACTTACTCGACCATTATTCCAAAAAATGGGTGGTAGTTAGTTTTCAATTTTTCTTATTTATCTCTTCGTTTTTCTTAGGTGCCTATACCTTCCTTTTTCAGGATCATCCACTTTTGCTTTTGCCCTTGGCTTTTGCGAATGGAATCGGGATGACCACCGTACTTCCGGGAAGAATGGCTATTTTACGGGAAGTGATGGAGTCTCATCGGCTCGTTTTTCATACCATCGCTGGAAACTTACTACTGATCTTTGCTTTTGGTATGAGTCCCCTCGCAGTGGGTTGGTTTCGGGAAGGATACGATTACTCAAATTTATTTTTGCTTTTGGCTTCTTTGCATTTTCTATCTATGATCGCCTTTAGCTTGTTACGATATGAGGCCAAGGTTCAGAAACAGGAACTAAATTCTCAATTGTCAAAACCAGGTAAGATTCCTTCAATCTCTGCCAACTTAAAACTGGTAATCGATTTTCTAAAAACAGATCCTGTTTCTAAGCAAGTAATGTATATGGCGATCCTAAGTATGTTAGCACTCGGACCCATCCAGGTCATCCTTCCAAAATATGTGCGAAATGAATTGGGACTCGGAGAACTTGCACGAGGAACCGTTCTTGTGTTTTTGGGGCCTGGTTTGTTTCTTGGTGGGATTCTTACCATCCTCTTTCATCATTTAGAAAGAAAGGGGCTCGTGTTACTCATTGTTTTTACCCTTTCTTCTATTTTCTTTTTAGGTTTTGTTCCGTTCGGAAAACCAGAAGCCACCTCCTTTTTTCTATTTTGTTTTGGGTTTACAGGCGGGGTGGTCTCCAGTCTCTTACCTGCCATTTTGCAGAAACGCGCACCGGACGGACTTCGGGGAAGAATTCTTTCCCTCTATACAGTTTGTTTCCAATTCACACCCGCTGTTTCTGGTTTTCTTTCGGCCTTCCTTGCTGATAGTTTTGGTTCGCAATTGACATTCGGAATTCTCGGCGGGTTATTTCTCTGTTTTGCCTTTGTTTCTTTTCTCCAATACAAAGAATTACGGCAGAGTTAACCCCTAATTTCCTTGCCCTAGAAGGCAAACCCGATTTCGCTGTAAGTGTATGATGTCGAAAACTGTCCGCGAAATTGCCGAGTTGTATACTAGTTACTTCCAAGGAAAAGGCCATACCATTGTGCCTTCCTCAAGCCTTATCCCCAAAGGGGATCCCACTCTTTTATTCACAACCGCTGGGATGGTTCAGTTTAAACCTTTGTTTACGGGAGCCGTAGAGTTACCTTATACTCGTGCGGCTTCGGTTCAAAAATGTGTCCGCACTACCGATTTAGAGGTAGTTGGGAAGACGGAAAGGCATTGTACTTTTTTTGAAATGCTCGGGAATTTTTCCTTTGGCGATTATTTTAAAAAAGAAGCCATCGAATACGCGTTAGATTTTTCTTTAAACCATCTCCATATCCCAAAAGAAAAAATCTGGGTCACCATTTACTTGGATGATGATGAAGCCAAAAAGATTTGGATGGAAGCTGGAATTCCCGAAGAACGAATTGTAAGGCTTGGAAAAAAAGATAACTTTTGGGGACCAGCGGGTGATAGTGGGGCTTGTGGCCCATGTTCGGAATTGTATTTGGACAGAGGACCAGAAAAAGGGGGCCCTACTTGTGGTAACAACCCCAATTGCAAACCGGGATGTGACTGTGATCGTTATTTAGAATATTGGAATTTAGTATTTAACCAATTTAACCAAACTGTTTCCGGGGAACTCCTTCCTTTAAAACAAACAGGGATTGATACAGGTTCAGGCCTTGAGCGAGTGGCTATGTTACTCCAAGAAGTGGATTCTGTTTATGATACGGATGAATTAAAATCCATCATTGATAAAATTGAAACACTCTCAGGGTTTACTTATGATGAATCTACGAAACAATCCTTTAGAGTAATCACAGACCATTCCCGATCCGTATTTTTTTCATTAGGGGACGGGATTTATCCTGACCGCACCGGGCGTGGCTATGTGATCCGTAGGCTCATTCGTCGGGCCTCGTTATTCGCGAGAAAACTGGGAATTTACGAACCGTTTTTATACAAACTTGTGGGGACACTTCGAGATTTATATTCGGTTCGTTACCCAGAACTAAAAGACAAAGCAAAAGATATCGAATCCATTTTAAAAAAGGAAGAAGAACTTTTTCTACATACCTTGGAAGTAGGTTTGGAAGAATTGGAATCACTCCTCGGACAATTGAAAGAAAACAACCAAGCGGTTGTTACTGGAAAAGAGGGTTTTCGTTTGTATTCCACTTACGGGTTTCCTCGTGAGATGACAAAGGAACTCGTGGAAGATCGGGGATTTGGTTTTGACGACGAAGGATTTGAAGCCGAACTAGAAAAGGACCGTGACCTATCTCGTGCGAGTTGGAAAGGGAAAAAAATCCAATACTTAACAGGCCTTAGTGCGAGCCCCGAACTCAAAACAGAGTTTTTAGGTTATACAGAAACTAAATCTCAGGCAAAGGTTTTATATCTTTTTGTAGATGGAAAGTCGGTAACTGAGGCAAACCAAGGAACGGATGTCGTTGTGGTTCTCGACAAAACACCTTTTTATGCAGAAGGTGGGGGGCAGGTAGGAGACTGGGGATATCTTAAAAAAGAAGGGTTCCAATTCCAAGTCCAAGACACTCAAAAAGAAAACGAAACCTTTTTACATCTGGGAATGATTCTCAAAGGAAAAATCTCTGTGGGGGAAACCATAAACGCAGAGATTGATACCACTCGTCGTCAAAATTTAGCAAACCATCACTCCGGCACACACTTGTTAAATGGGGCTCTTCGTCGTATCTTAGGGACTCATGTGGCACAAAAAGGTTCTGTTGTATCCTCTGACTATTTACGATTTGATTTTTCGCATCCAAAAGCACTCAGTGAGGAAGAAATTATCTCGATCGAAAAAGATGTGAATGAAGCAGTGAATGCAAACATTCCAGTAAAAACGGAAGTTTTAGATATCAATGCTGCGAAACAATCAGGCGCCTTGTCGATGTTTGATGAAAAATATGGAAATTTGGTTCGTGTGATTTCTATGGGGGATAAGTCCAAAGAATTTTGTGGGGGAACTCATGTTTCCAACACAAAAGAAATTGGATACTTTGCCATCATCAAAGAAGGAAGTCCGGGAGCCGGAAACCGAAGGGTAGAAGCCATTTGTGGGGATTCGGTTATTGAATATTTTTTGACAGAGTTTCAAACACTTGCTGCGAAGGTTGAAACACATAACTTGTCGGCCAAAGAAACTTTTGGTGATCTTAAAGAATTTGGAATCACAACTGTAGTGCCGGCTCCTGAAGATTTACAAAGTTTATTTGCAAATGAAGGGAATGCCGCCGTCGAACGTTTGCGAAAACTTCGCGAAAGTTTAGAAACAGAACTAGAAGAAAAGTCAGCTTCTCTTTTTAAAGCCAAAAAGAAAAAGGAACAATTGAGTTTCCAAATGAATCCGGAACTTGTGGATGGACTTCTGAAAAAAGCACATTCCTTTTCGAAAGGAAAAGTGGTTACCGAAGTGTTCTCTGGAGTCGATGCTAAATCACTGAAAGATTTGGCTGATAGTTTGAAAGCCAAAGAACCAGAAATCCTCTGTCTGTTTGGAACAAGCGAAGGGGAAACTAGCACCCTTGTTTTTATGTGTAACAAGGTTTTGAATGAAAGAGGAATCCACTGTGGGGATCTTTTAAAAGAAACCTTGGTGATGTTAGATGGAAAGGGTGGGGGAAGGCCCGATATGGCACAGGGTGGAGGTAAAAGACCAGAAAGTCTTGGGGACGCATTGGAATTTGCCTTGGAACTTTCCAAAAAGAAATTAGGATAAAAAAGAGTTAAACTAGGAAGGGAATCATATGGCACAAGACCCATCATTTGACATTGTATCAAAAATCGAAAGACCGGAATTACAAAACGCCGTGGCCCAGGCCATGACAGAGATCCAAACAAGGTTTGATTTTAAAGGATCCAACTCCGAAATCAAACTCACAGAAGACACTTTAGTTTTAACTTCCGAAAACGAAATTAAACTAAAGCAGGTGATCGATGTCCTCACTACTAAAATGGCCAAACGAGGTATTAGTCTCAAGGCCTTTGATTTTGACTCCAAAATTGAACCAGCCACTGGCCAAACGGTCCGCCAAAAAGTAAAAATCCAAAATGGTTTGGACAAAGAACAAACCAAACAAATCACCACTCTCATCAAAGACCAAAAACTAAAGGTGCAGGCAACAATCCAAGGGGAATCGGTTCGGGTTGTGGGCAAAAAAAAGGACGATTTGCAAGAGGTGATGGCGGCCATTCGTAACGCCAATTTCAACTTTGACGCCAATTTTACGAATTTTAAGGGATAGAATTTTGCTTTAAGGAAAGCCTTGCGGCTTCCATTTTTTTTCTCCCTATGTCTCAAAACCGGCCGATATTTCCGGTATGGACCCTAAAAAATCCGTATGGGGATGGACTTTGCCTCGCAAAGACTTTCTTCCGTATCTATTAGTATTTTCCGGTGTGTTTTTACTTCTCTCTCTCTTTTCGTTTCAGGAAGGAGAGGACGGATCGTTATTCAATTGGTTTGGAAGGCTTGGGCATTACATTGCTTTTACATTACTTTATATTTTAGGAAAGTCCTCTTTTTTACTCGCTGGATTTGTTTTAGTATTGGGAGTTCTGTCACTTCGAAATCCCGACTTTGATAGGCTCAGCAAAGCTCTTTTTTTTCCACTTTTTCTTGTCGCAACCACTGTGAGTTTGAATCTTTTAGAAACCCCACTGGGCCATGTGGGAGATAGCGGTGGGATCCTTGGCCAATTTTTCTCTTGGGTATTTTCATATCTCTTTGGTGAGACAGGTCGTATCCTTGTTGTTTTCTTTTTGTACCTATACTTTGCGGTGATTTGGCTTGAAGATGGGGCTTGGTCTTTTACCTTTGCTACCATAAACAAATATTCCAATGGAATCTATAAAATGATGGGAGGACGAACAGAACTGCTACATTTAAAACTTCCTTCCTTTTTAGAATCGGTGGTTTCTACGCGAAGAGCACCACTTGAGGAAATGCGAAACAAACAATGGTTTGCTGTCCAAACAGAAGAGGAATCGAAGGAAGACTTAGCCCATCATTTTTGGAATGTGGTGGCAGAGGATAAAAAGCCAATCGGTAACAATGGTTCTGAAAATCGGATTCATAATATTCCTTCCTCAAAAAAATCGCCTTCCGTTCGTTACAGAAACACTTCTCATTTTGAAGGTTTTTTTGATGAGTCGGGAAAGGTATTTCGTTTCCAAAAACAAGAATCCAAACTAGATTCCCTTGCAGAATTTGAAAAAAATGAAATTTTGATTTCAAAACTTAAACTAACGGATACTAGGCGACCACTAGCGGAATTGGAGGAAATCGAAAGTGTCAGGGAATCCAAAATTCTTTTCCAATTTCCAGAAGCCAAATGGAAACCTAAATTGGAAGAGGAAGCGGGAGTTGGGCTCGAAAGTTTAGAATTACCGAAACTGGATCCAATACTGCCTTCCTTTGCGGTTGAAAACAAAGGTTTCAAACCTTCCTCCCTTTCAACCTCTTTTGATTATGATGAAGATGAGGAATATTCCTCTTGGGAAGAAGAGGAATTAGATTCTTCTGCCTTAGAACAAGAAGAGGAGAAATTTAAATCCACTTCACTAAGTGATAAAAAAGAGGATGGAAAAGATCTATCGGAAGCAGTAGTGATTCCAGAATCGGTTCGTTTGTCACTTGTAGAAGAAACAGGTTGGGAAACTAACGATGAGGAAGAAGAGGATTCTTCGGAAATAGAAGAAGCTGGCGGAGTGTATGAAGAGGAAACTCTAGAAACCTTGGCCGTAGAAACAAACTCCGCAATCGTCAAATCCAATCTCAGTGCAGGAAATTTTGGTAGGAAAAAACCAGAACCCAAAGCAGAACAACAGGAACTGATGTTTGGCTCTATGGTTCCCAAACCAAAATTGAAAAAAGGGAAATATTATATTTCTCCAAGGCTTCTAACTTCTCACCAAGTTCCTGTAGCCAATATCTTAAAAAATGATTCGGAACTCGACCTCATCGCTAAAAAAATCGAAGAGTCCACAGGGCATTTTGGAATCGAATCCAAGGTCATTACCAAAGAACGTGGTCCGATCATCACTCGTTATGAGATCACCATTCCGAATGGAATCAAACTAAACCGGATTGTTTCTCTTTCCGATGAAATCCGTGCCTATTTGGAAGTAAAAAACATTCGGATTGTGGCACCTATCCCTGGTAAGGCGTCGATTGGAATTGAGGTTCCGAACCGAATCCGTGAAGATGTATTTTTATCTGAAATTTTAAAAGATACCATCCTCCAACATAAGGCTAAAGACTTATCTATTTGTATCGGGAAAGATATTTCCGGGAAACTAGTGATGATTGATATTGCCAAACTTCCACACTTACTTGTGGCGGGAACGACTGGTTCTGGTAAGTCGGTGAGTATCAATGCCATGATCACAAGTCTTATTTGCACTCGTTCCCCAGAAGAAGTGCGATTCATCATGATCGATCCGAAGATGGTGGAGATGACCCTTTATGAAGGTATCCCACATCTACTGATGCCGGTCATTACTGATCCTAAAAAAGCAACGAAGGCATTATCCTGGGCCATCCAAGAAATGGAGAGTCGTTACCAAATGATCTCTCAGTTGAAGAGTAGGGATTTCAAAAGTTTCAATGAAAAGGTAGATGAATATGCCCACGCCAAAGGCTTTCAAAAACTACCGTACATTGTGATCTTTATTGATGAGCTAGCTGACCTTATGATGGTTTCGGGAAAGGATTTGGAAGAACAGATCCAACGAATTTCTCAAAAAGCTAGGGCTGTTGGAATCCATCTTGTGATGGCAACCCAAAGGCCGTCAGTAGATGTGATCACTGGGGTCATCAAAGCGAACTGCCCGGCAAGGGTGGCTTTCCAAGTGGCACAAAAAACAGATTCTAGAACCATTCTGGATACCAGTGGTGCCGAGACCCTTCTTGGGAAAGGGGACTTTTTATACCGGTCTCCCACATCGAGTGACCTCCAAAGGATCCAAGCTCCTTTTATTGAAGAGAAAGAAATTGAATCCATCGTGGAAGAGGCCAAAAAACAAGGCGCTCCAGCCTATGTGGAAATGAATTGGGACGATGAAACGAGTATCGAAATGGCCTCTGACGAAGACGAAGAACTTTTTGATGAAGCCTGGAATATCGTTGTGACCGAAAAAAAGGCAAGTGCGAGTTACTTACAAAGAAGGATGAGAATCGGTTACAACAAAGCGGCAAGGCTTATGGAACTTATGGAAATGAGGGGCTACGTTTCGGCTCAAGTCGGGGCCAAACCCCGGGAAATCCTGCGTTCAGCGTAAATCATCGACAAGAGAAGTTTGTCTGAAAAACTGGGAATCTATGAAAGTATGGATCGGATCTTTGTTACTTGTCTTGGGTGTTTCTCTTGGGGCCCAAACAAGTCCGGCTCACAATTGGCACTCACCCTCCGAAGTGGTGAAAAAGATAAAGAAGAACTTTAGTGATATCAATTCCTATTCGGCTGATTTTCTCATCAAAACAGAAGACAACAAAAAGGAAAAACAGATGCGTGGGAAATGTTTCTACAAACGTCCCGGAAAAATCAGATACAACTTTGCCGAACCGGAAGGGGACGAAATTGTATCTGATGGAAAAACGCTTTATATCTTTATCAAGAGGTTAGGTGCTGTGGGAAAACAGGATTTAACCCTCGATCGTAAAAATACATCTGGACCTATCTTTACAACAAACAGTCCTGATGGCCTCAACCGCCTCTTTCGTAAATACCATTATAAATTTGATACCATTGAACAACCTCGTTCTGTGGGTGATGTTACCAAATACTTTGTGTTAGATCTTGACCAAAGAGAAAAAATTGGTGGGTTCGAGAAAATGAAACTCTTTGTAGATTCCGAATCTTACTTAATCAAAAAAGCAGTGGCTACCGATGGACGTGGGAAAGTAACCACTATTTCATTTTCCAATATTAATTTTTCTGAAGAAATCCAAGATGGAGTTTTCAATTTTCATATGAACGGAAACGCGAAGATTGTGAAAGACCCACTTGTCTCCGAGAACTAAGCTAAAGAGGATATCATTTTGAACACAAAACGAGTCGGTCAAATATTACGAGAAGCGAGAGAAGACAAAAAACTTTCAGTGAAAGATGTTGCGAAAGAAACAAATATCGCAGCAAAGTACATCATTGCTTTAGAAACAGAAGATTATTCTCAATTTCCTGCAGAGACTTTCGCACTTGGTTTCTTAAAAAACTATGCCAGTTATTTAAAGTTAGACACTGCCATGCTTCTCAATCTTTACCGAGGGGAACAAATTGAGGAATCACAAGCACCTTTAGAAGAACTAACTCGTCCCACTACCACAGCTTTTAGTTTAGATCGAAATAAAATCATTAGCCTTGTATCCGTATTTCTTTTTGTCATCTCGGCTTATATTATCTATATAAGTTTTGAAGATTCTAACTCTGGTTCTATGGATGAAGAAACCGCAGAAGTTGGTTCGACTGTAGAAACAGTGGTTAGTTCAGACATTCCTTCTGGAATCAACTTTGTATCACAAAGTGTTCCGGAAAATGCAAGTGTTCCTTTTATTTTAACAGAAGACCGTGGTGTGAGTTTTAGTGTGAACAACCAACAGTGTAAGATGTTTATCAAAGGGGTTTCCAATGGAAAAGCAAACCTTGGGTTTAATATCTTTCCTGAAAAAAATGTCTATTTTTTCCAAACTGCAGAAGGAGAGGAAACTATCCTTTCTTATCGCATTGAAGAATTATCCTCTCTTCGTCGGGACATCCGTGTGGTGACCCAAGCCGTTACCGAAAAATCTGCGAAAGTCCTTGTGACACTCAAAGAAGAAAGAGAAGGTGCGGCTGTAAAATCTCCTGTGGGCGATGTTCCGATCCAAGTTACATTATTTTTCTCTAAACCTAGTTACGTAGAATTTGTGTTAGATGGTCAAATGGGCGAAAGGGGACTTGTTTCTGCTGGGGAAGTCAAACACTTAGAAGCACGTGACCGCCTCGAAATCAAAGTAGGTGATGGTGGTGCTGTGGAAATGGTACAAAACGGTAAAGAGCGTTCTGTACTTGGGAAACCAGGAAAACTTGTCAAAAAAATCTTCATTCGTAAACCAAATCCTTATGATTCCACTCAGTCCATCATTGGAGAGTTAGGCGAGTAATGCCAAAGTTAAAAGAAAAAACGGAAGAAACACCTAAGTCGTTTTTTATTACGACTCTTGGTTGTCCCAAAAACACCGTAGATTCTATGGCAATGCACCAGTCGCTACTAAAGGAAGGTCTCCTTCCTGCGGCAGGTCCTGAAGCCAGTGACTTCCATTTAGTCAATACTTGTACTTTCATCCAAGATGCAACAAAGGAAACCATCCAAACCATTTTGGACTCCATTGACATCAAAAAAAATAACAAACAAAAGTTAGTTGTAGTAGGATGTTTTGCAGAACGTGCTGGAAAAGAAATTTCAGACGACCTTCCTGAAGTGGATTTACATTTTGGAACGGGAAAATATGATAAAGCCGGTGAGATCCTAAGGAAGAATTTTCCTCTAGATTTTAAAGACCTTTCCGAATTCAACGATGACTTACTGGAAAGACTTACTACCAGTAAGGGAATTGAAAACTATTCCAAACCATATTCTTATGTAAAAATTTCTGATGGTTGCAACCGAGGTTGTAATTTCTGTATTATTCCCAACTTACGTGGTAAATACCGTGATACAGATATTACGGATGTATTAACACAAACCAAACTAGCAGTAAAAGCGGGATCCAAAGAGATCTGTCTTGTTTCCCAAGATACTGTGTTTTATGGAAAAGACACAGAAAAACTTTTGGATTTGGTTCGTTCTGTTGCAGATGTAGATGGTGTGGAACTTCTTAGGCTTCTTTATCTTTATCCGGATAAAAAAACAGAAAAGTTACTCGATCTTTATGGAGAAATTCCTAAAATTGCTCCGTATTTGGAAAGCCCATTACAACATGTTTCCAAATCTGTTTTAAAATCGATGAACCGCACTGGAGAATATTCTTACTTTAAATCTCTTTTCCAAAAAGCAAGGGACCTAAGGCCTGATTTGGAAATTCGCACTTCTTTTATTTTGGGTTTCCCTGGAGAAACCATGGAAGATGTGGAAGAGATCATTCGGTTTGTCGAAGATGTAAAACCAGAAAAAGTAAATCTGTTTCCTTATTCCCCACAAGAGGGAACAAAAGGGGCAACAATGGAGGGGCAACTCAAAGACAAAGAGATTGCTCGCCGTGTAAACCTTGTGAGAGATGCCTATCTTGGAACTTTAAAGTCCATCCACCAAAACCGAATTGGAAAACTCTATCCCGCTGTTGTGGATGAGATTCTGGAAAAAGGAGCGATGGTTCGCCGTTTCCAAGATGCACCAGAAATTGATGAAGTGGTGTATGTGGAAGAAGAGGGTTTGAAACTCGGCCAATTTGGACAAGTGAGAGTGGACTCTTTTTATGAACTAGATATGTCGGGGACTTGGGTGGCATAAATTGGAAGATTGGAAAACCATTGCCAATATCCCGAACCTGCTAACTGTTCTTAGGGTTCTTGCACTACCTTTTTTTATTTTTGCTCTGTTCCAAAAGGAATGGGAATACCAAATTTTTGCCTTTGTCCTTTTTGCCCTTGCCTCTCTCACGGATCTTGTGGACGGATACTTGGCACGTAAATGGAACCAACAAACAGAGTTTGGAAAGTTTCTCGATCCACTGGCTGATAAATTTTTAGTCATTGGATGTTTTGTTACTTTTTTATTCATTCACGAACCCATTGAGGTTTGGATGGTGGTGCTTATCATTGGGCGGGACATGCTCATTACTTTTTTACGTTACATTGCTGTTCGTTCTGGAAAAAGCCTTCGTACCACTATGATGGGCAAAGTCAAAACTGCCTTCCAGATGGGTGCCATTTTAATGATCCTTGTTGTGTTTATGCTTATCTCAGGCAAAAGAAGGGCAATGATCAATGAAACTTATGCGATGGGAAAACTTTCGGGGTATTCAACCTTTGAAGTGGCATCACAACATGCAAATGAGTTTTATACTTTTGCCAAAACAACAGAGAGTTTAAGTTTTACTGACTTCTTTGATTCCATAGCTTCCTTTGTTCCTTATTTTGGAATGTTATTTACAACTTTTATTACTGTTGTTTCTGGACTTCGTTATATTGTGACCAATTATCAGTTGTTAACTTTCGCAAATTTAAAAAGGATTTTTTATGACCGCGCCAACAATTAAGGAAATCCTCGGACAAGTGGTTTCTGGCCACCATCTAGTAGATTCTCATGCAGAACTATTTTTAAGCGAAGTGATGGATGGGAAAATAACTGAACCGGTATTAGCTTCTTTTCTTACGGCCATGAAAATGAAAGGGGAAACAACGGACGAATTGTACGGATTTGTTCGTGCCATGCGTAGTCACGCGATCAAACCATCTAAGAAGTTTGATTTTGATTTTTTGGATACATGTGGGACGGGGGGAGATGGAAAGGGGACTTTGAATGTTTCGACACTTTCGGCTCTCACTTTGGCAAGTCTTGGATTCAAGGTCGCCAAACACGGAAATCGATCCGTCTCTTCCCTTTCAGGAAGTTCAGATATTTTATCAGGACTAGGTTACAAACTAGACCAAACTACAAATGAATCGGAATCCGAATTCTTACGCACAGGATTTGTTTTTTTGTTTGCTCCCGCTTGGCACCCAGCCATGAAATATGCGGGACCGGTTCGGACGTCCCTAGGGTTTCGCACGTTTTTCAATTTAATTGGACCTCTCTCCAATCCTTTTTCACCTTCGCACCAAATGGTCGGGGTTTATGATAAATCTCTCTGTTTACCGATGGCGGAGATTTTGGGAAGGCTTGGTTCGAAACGCGCCATTGTATGCCATTCGGGCGATGGATTGGATGAATTTTCAATCTTTGCAGAAACAGATTACGCCTATTTTGATGGAAAAGAAACCAAAGAGTTTTCCTTTGACCCCAAGGAACTAGGCCTAAATTCTAAGGAATTGGACAGAAATACTGTTTTTTCCTCTTCCAAAGAAGGGGCAGAAAGCCTATTTCGCGCAGTTCTTGATCCTAAGGAACCTACCGGCGGGACAGCGATGGTGGCGCTCAATGCTGGGGTGGCTATGTATTTACTGGGAGCCACAAACGATATACGAACAGGATACGAAACTGCCAAAGCGGCCATCCTCGAGAAAAAAGTTCTCCGATTCGTTCATGAAACATTGAATTTAAGATAAGGCCTATAAACATTGGATAAATAGCTATGCTCAATTTTAACTTTTTAACAACAGATATCCTAATCCTTGCCCAAGAAGAGGGTGCAAAGTCGTCTCTACAGTCACTCATTATCATTCCGATCATGTTAGTTGCTATGTATTTTCTTGTGATTCTTCCTAACAAAAAAGAAGAAAAAAAACGTAAAGAAATGATTGGTAATCTCCAAAAAGGGGACAACGTAGTTACAAATAGTGGCCTTCATGGAAAGATCGTAGAGTTCAAAGACAATAATGAAACTGTTGTTCTGAGTGTTGCTGCGAACACAAACGTAACTTTTGAAACTAGTGCTATTCTGAAGAAGAAAGCCTAAGATGAAAAGACTCTTTTTTATCTCATTCACAATCTGTTTTTCGGTTTCCCTCTTAGCACAAGAGGGTTTGGATTTTTTGGATAAGGTAAATGATAAACCAAAATCGAATACGACCAAACCCAAAGAAGAGACAAGTGTAACCAGTACCAAAAAACAAACCAATGTTGTCACAGCTACCGGGACAACTACAGGAAAAAAGAAGAGATCAAAAAAGAAGTCTAAACAAAACCAACTGACACAGGAAACACTTCCGCAAAACACAAGTTTAGTTTCCAATCCCAATACAGCAGTTCCCGTTACAGAAAAATCTATACCTGCGATAGAAAAACAACCTATCGTAGTGGAAGAAGAGGAAGTGGTGAGTAATGGATTGTGGATGGATTCAATAGTTTCTGTGGAACCAACAGGACTTCCTGGATTTGCTGGTGATTTGAAAATGGGAAAAACGGAAAGCAACGAATCTGTTCCCACACTTTCTACTAACAAAGAAACTGGAAAATCCTTATTTAATTTCTCTGATTTTTTTGCTAAATATAAAAAAGCGATGATGATCCTCGGGATTATCATACTCTTTGCTTTTTACAGACTTAGATCTGCGCGCCCGGGATCTAGCAGTCGTTCTTATAGAAGATAATAATTTTAGGAGCAAACTAACTTGCAATCGTATCGACTATTGATTCTTCCTTTTTTGATTCTGGCAGTTTCCTTTACCATTTTGTATCCGAACTTCGCCGATCGCACTTTAAAGATCGTTGTGAAAGAAGATGTTTATTCTTTGCCAGAAGCTGATCAAAAAGTTTTGGTAACTGCTCTTTTTGAACGTTGGGCTAAAGATTACGGAAAAACTTCTGGTTGGACCATTGAACCACAAGGAACCCTCCCTCCTAAAGAAAACCCTTTTTATACTGTAAAAGGTAGGTTTATCACATCCGCAAAGATCAACCAAATCTCCCAAGAAAACCAATCATTGGTAAGTGAATCCAAAAACAAATTGGAACCTACTTGGATTGAAGAAACCATTCGGGGCGGAAAATCATTATCGATTAAATTGGGTCTTGATTTACAAGGTGGTATGCGAGTGGTTCTCAAAGGTGACTTTGAAGATTATACTTCTAAACTCAAAGACCTTTATGCAAAAGAGTTAACGGAACTAAACTTAACACTCAGTAACCAAGCTGCAAAACCAGAAGAGAAAGAAAAAGCAAATTCAAGACTAGCAGAAATTGAATCGAGTTTTGATCTTTCACCTATGCGTAAAATTGTGGAGTTAGAAAAAGCAAAGATGATTATCGACAATCGTCTTACTACGCAAAACTTAACAGAGCCACAAGTTCGTATCCAAAAAGAACAGGATGCGATTGAAGTTTCCTTACCAGGTGTTTCCAATTCAGCTGCAATATTAGAAATTTTACAAAATACAGAAACGGTTGAGTATCGATTAGAAGAACCAACACCTTTCCTATTCAAAACCCAAATTGCGGACAACGAACGTCGCATGATGGACTTAGGAAAACGAGAAAACACTGATATTTTTCTCTTTCAAGAACTTGTAAAAAACAAAGCTGGCAAAAAAGCTCAAGATGAGTTTTTGGAAGGTTTGGAAAAGAAATACAATATACCAAAAGACTTCAAAGTATATGCGATGTGGGCTCGTGGAAATGCGGCAAAGTCTGCACTTTTACCACGTAGTTTTGTGGTTTTGGAACGTAAAATTGCCTTATCTGGTAATGATATGACCAATGCCCAACCATCTTATAACTCCAATTCCTATGGATGGATGGTAAGTTTTACTCTCACTCCTAATGGGGCAGAAAAGTTTTTTGATCTTACTTCACAAAACCGTGGCCGTAACCTAGCAATTGTTTGGGGAGATAAGGTGATTTCAAATCCTGTTATCAATGACCCAATCGCTGGTGGACGGGCAGAAATTTCAGGAAGTTTTTCGGAACAAGAAGCCATTCGATTGGCGAACGTAATTTCAGAAGGTGCACTTCCTATCCCACTTTCCGTTTTGGAAATGCGTTTCATTGGACCAACTCTTGGAATTGAATCCATCGAAGTAGGTGTGAAAGCCGTTGCGATTGGATTTTTTCTGGTCATGATTTATATGATCTTCTATTACAGGTTAGGTGGGTTTATTGCTGACCTTTCTCTGCTCATCAACCTCATCATTCTTGCAGCACTTTTAACTCTTATGGATTTTACATTAACACTTCCAGGGATTGCAGGGATCATTTTGACAGCGGGTATGGCAGTCGATGCAAACGTAATTATTTATGAAAGGATACGTGAAGAAATTGAAGAGGGGAGGGCACTTTCCATTGCGGTCACACGCGGTTTTGAAAATGCTTTTTGGACCATTATGGATGCAAACGTCACCACACTCATTGCGGGGATTTTGATGATTCGTCTTGGTAATGGACCTATCAAAGGTTTTGCGATCACTCTTTGTTGGGGGATTGTCACTACTCTTTTTACTTCTCTTTTCCTCTCAAGATTGTTTATGGAACTAACTGTAAACCGAATGGGAGTGCACCATTTAAATTTAAGGCCTTTCTTCTTTGGAAAAAAGGAGACTAAAAATGCGTAATATCAATTTTACAAAGTATAAATACTTTACTCTTAGTTTTTCATTTTTGGCAATTGTCATTGGATTTGCAGTTACATTTGGTAAATACGGCGGGTTTGCTCATTCACTAGATTTTAATGGTGGGCTTCGTACTGTTGTGGAACTTCCTGCTGACAAAACTCGTTCTGACTTAGAAGGTTACTTTCAGTCAAAAAACATCGAAGCTGTTGTGATTCTTTTGGAAAAAGAAAAGAATATATATCAGTTAGATATAGGACTTGGATCTCTTGATACAATAGAATCTTTGTATAAAGATATTCCAGAAGCAAACCGCGAATCTTCTACTTCAGCTATAGATCGATTTGTACAACTGATAAGATACGAATACAAACTTCCTAAAGAAAAAGTATTATCTGCAGACCAAGTGGGTGCAGTGGTTGGTGGTGAGTTAACAGAAGTGGGGATCACACTCCTTCTTACAACACTTGCCATTATTCTATTGTATTTGAGTATTCGTTCTCAGTTTAAGTTTGCTTTGGCTTCTTCCATAGCTCTGGTTCATGATATCCTTATGACTTTGGCACTCATTGGATTTTTACAAATCAAACCAAGTGTCCCTATCATTGCGGCACTTCTCACACTCCTTGGTTATTCCATTAACGATAAAATCGTGGTATTTGACCGAATTAGAGAAAACGCACATGGAAAAGACAATTTAGCTCTTTCCAATATCATCAATGTTTCGATCACTCAAACCTTGGGTAGAACCATCAATACTTCCTTTACAACTATGATTTCTGTTGTGGCGATCATTGTGGGTGGGGCAGTCGAATTGTATGATTTTGCTTTCATTCTACTTTTTGGGGTAATTGTCGGAACTTATTCTTCAATCTATATTGCAGCTCCTATTTCTGAGATTTACGACCAACTCAGGAAGAAAAGATTCGCATAATAAGAATTCTATGGATGCAGAGAAACGGAAGGAAACTTATTCTCTGCATTCCCTACTTGGGTTTTTGGCAATGGGAAAAACCGGAGCCAATCCTCCCGTCTCTGCTGTTTTAACTGATGAAACAGGCTCCATTCTTGCCAGTGCACATACCCAAAAATTTGGTGGGAACCATGCCGAAAGGGAACTTTATTCACGTTATCCGAGTGCTGGTGAAAACCAATTCCTTTCTGTTAGTTTAGAACCCTGTACCCATTTTGGAAAAACACCACCTTGCCGCGATTTGGTGATCGAAAGAAAACCTAAAGAAATCAAACTCGGTTGGAAAGATCCGAATCCTTTAGTTAAATCTGGAGATTGGGAAAAATACTCAGCTTCTGGAATTCCTATCGCTTTAGATCCCATGTTAGCGAAGGTTTCCCTTCCTTTTTTGCAAGGTTTTTTACACCGAATCCAAACAGGTAGGCCTTGGGTTTGGATCAAAGCAGCTACATCGATTGAAGGTAATTATGCTTCGAAAGAGAAAAAAAAGGAACGTGTGAGTTCAGAGGAAATGGATTTGTACTTACAAGTTTTCCGTGCAAAAATGGATGCGATTGCTGTAGGTCCAGGAACTGTAGTTTCCGATTCTCCCTCCCTTCATTTTCGAATTACCGATGAGATGGTTCTTACGCAGAAACCAGGTCAAAGAGTTACCGAATTAGAACCTTTTTTTGAAGCAGGTGCTGGACTCATTTCTTCATTGTTATCATACACAAAAGATTCTGAGAAATTACATCGCCTGGAAGAAGAAGTTTACCAACCATTTCGTATCTTTTGTTTGGATGAGAACAGGCTGCCTTCTGAGACTTTTTTTGCAAAACAAAGGGAACTGACCGAAAAGTTTGGAGTGAAAAAATGTATTTTTTTTATTCTAACAGATGACGATTCAAAACTTATTTCAAAAGAATTAGAGGAACAAATCCAAATCCTTTCTCCTTATGAAGGAATTTTGATTTATTCCGATGAAGGTGATAAGTTTTTGAAGATTCTCGGAGAACTTGGCATCAATACTTTGTTATGTGAAGCGGGTAGTTTTTTCCCAAACTTCCTACAAAATGAACTTTCAGAGGAAGATCGAATTTTGGAAATCCGAAATGAAAACAAATCGTTTCCTGATGGAATTCCTTTTGTTTTTCACAATGAACCACTGATTTCCGAATACAAAGTCGGAACAAACCGTATTTTTATCAGAAAACTGCAAAGGAGTTATTAACCCAATGTTTACAGGTCTTGTCGAAACCCTCGGAAAAGTAATCACTATAAAACCAATTGATTCGGGAATCCAATTCACAATCGAAACAGAATGGGAAAATCCTGACTTAAAAATAGGTGATTCCATTGCCATCAATGGTGCTTGTATGACAGTCACTGAGTTCAGTGATTTAGGGAATGTTTTTAATTTTTATGCATCTTTTAAATCTTTAGAATTAACCAACTTGTCTCGGTTAGGAGAAGGATCTCCTGTGAATTTAGAAAGAGCAATGGCTCTCGGACAAAGGTTTGGTGGTCATATGGTCCAAGGCCATGTGGATGGAATGGCAAAGGTGGTTAGCAGAAAACAAATCGAATCAGAAGTAGAAGAGTTTTGGGTGGCGATCCCAAAAGAACTACAACGTTATTTTGTTAAAAAAGGTTCTGTGACTTTAGATGGAATCAGCCTTACCGTTGTCGATGTGAAAGACGGAAATATCCAACTGATCCTGATTCCAGAGACGATGGAAAAAACAAACGCAAATTCCTGGAAAAAGGACCAATGGTTGAATGTAGAAGTGGATGTTCTAGCCAAATACATTGAAAATTATTTGGAACAGAGGTCTTGAGTTTTAGTTCCTTTTTAGTAAATCATCGATTTCGGAATCAGTGTCGTCATCAGAAACATATTTGGTTCGAAAATCCAGTTCACTCATAATTTCAAAAAACATATCTAGTTTAGCTAATTTGAATACGTTCATAATCATAGGTTTCATTCCGACTAGGATGAGTTTGCCTTTTTTGTTTTTCAGTGAATTGAGACTTTTGATAAGAGAACCAATACCTGAAGAGTCAATATAGTCGAGACGTCCCATATCGATAGAAACAATACTGGGATTTGGTTCGATGATTTTTGCAAAGATAGATTCAAATTCCTCAGTGGATTCTATATCGAATTTTCCAGCAATTTCTATGGTTTTGATCTTTCCTGTTGAGTTCAGTTTCAGTTCCACAAGGCCTCCGATCCGGAATATTTAGACAAAAGAAAGGGGAAAAATCAATGACTTTCTTTGGGAATCTTCTTTAATTCGGAACGGCTTTCAGAGTTTTAGTATATAGAGGCCTTCCCCAATGATACGTCCGATCGAAGAAGCAATCGAAGAAATCCGCCAAGGCAAAATGATCATTCTCGTCGACTCTGAAGACAGAGAAAACGAAGGAGATTTGGTCTGTGCTTCCCAATTTGCAGATAAAGACAAAATCAACTTTATGGCGACCCACGGCCGCGGACTCATTTGTGTTCCAATGGAAAGGGATAGGCTCCAAGCCTTAGGTTTAGGAAAGATGGTGGATGACCTATCGCTCGGTGACAAACATGGAACCGCATTTACGGTTTCTGTAGATGCCAAACATGGAACAACTACAGGTATTTCAGCACCTGACAGAGCCAAAACGGTGGAAGCCCTCTTAGATCCAAAAACCAAATCGGAAGATTTGATGCGACCAGGACATATGTTTCCCTTACAAGCAGTGACTGGTGGAGTTTTACGCAGGGCAGGCCATACGGAAGCTGCTGTCGACTTAGCAAAGTTAGCTGGTCTATATCCAAGTGGTGTCATTTGTGAGATTATGAATGATGACGGCTCGATGGCACGTATTCCTGATTTAGAAAAATTTGCGAAAACTCATGGACTCAATATTTATACGATCGAAGATCTCATTCGTTACAGAAGGCATAAAGAAAAATTAATTCACCTAGAAGTGGAAGCAAATCTACCAACTGAGTTTGGTGATTTCAAAATCAAAGCCTATTCCACTCAAATTGACGACAAGATCCATATGGCCCTTGTGAAGGGTGAAATCGATTCTGATAAACCAGTACTCGTGAGAGTTCACAGTGAATGTTTGACCGGTGATATTTTTTCTTCCCAACGATGTGATTGTGGACCCCAACTCCATAATGCCCTACGGATGATTGAAAAAGAAGGAACTGGAGTTCTATTATACATGCGCCAAGAAGGGCGAGGAATTGGAATCATCAATAAACTCAAAGCCTATTCGTTGCAAGAGGGTGGTCTCGATACAGTGGAAGCCAATGAAAAATTAGGATTTGCACCTGACTTACGCGAATACGGAATCGGAGCTCAGATTTTACGAGACATCGGGGTGAAACAAATGAGACTCATCACCAACAATCCTCGTAAGATTGTGGGACTGGAAGGTTACAATCTCCATGTGACTGAGAGAGTACCAATTGAAATTGATCCTGTGGAAGAAAACACTCGTTACTTGCAGACCAAAAAAACAAAGTTAGGTCATTTGCTCAACCTTCACGGTTGATCGCATCGATTTAACGAATCAAACGATCCGTATGTCCGCTAGAAAGGAAAACCTTTTTAGCGGGTCTGTGCTATTTGAGATTTAGAAAGACTTTTTAAATCCAGGCCTTACGGAGATAAACGACTTCGTTTCCAACCAGATTCTAATCTTTCAAAAGAAATCCTGTCGTGTAGTCGTCCCACCCTTCCTTGCCAAAATTCGATTTTGGTAGGGGATACCGAATACCCACCCCAGTTTTTTGGTTTTGGAATTTCTTTTCCTTCCCATTCTTTGGTAAGTTTGGCAAATTTTTCTTCTAAAAATTCTCTTGAAGGTACCACCGAACTTTGATTCGATGTGTGGGCTCCGATTTGGGATTCCCTAGGTCTAACTGCAAAATAAGATTCTGATTCCTCATTTGAAATCCGGTTTGCTTTTCCCTCAATGCGGATTTGTCTTTCGAGTTTCGGCCAAAAGAAATTAAGAGCCACGAGGTGATTCTCTGCTATATCCCTTCCCTTATCGGAATCGTAGTTAGTAAAAAATTGAAACTCGTCACGGATGAGTCCTTTGAGTAAAACAATACGAACTGAAGGTTGGCCTGTTTTGTCTACCGTAGCAAGGCTCATGGCATTGGGTTCGGCTTCTTCTTCTTCTTTTGCTTCTGAAAACCAAAGACTAAATAATTTTAAGGGATCTAAACCCGCAGTTTCTTCTGAAAGAACTGAGCGAGTGTAGAGTTTTCTCATATGTGGTAATTCATTCAATGGTTCCATAGATTGGAAATCCCTCCCAATTGTAGTAGTGGACAAGAAGTTTTGCAAAATAAGTTAAAAATAGTCCAAGGGAAAAGTAGAGTCCCATAGGGATTTTTTTCCCCTTTAAGGAGTCTCCTTTTTTTCGTAAAAGAAAACTAAAACCTACAGCAAGAAGGTATGCGGAGTTAAAGTATAAAATCCAAAATGGATTGCCTGCAATGGCTGCAAAAATAGGGGAAAACAGCACATCACCGAGCCCAGTCCCCCCACTAAAGAGAAGGTAAATGATGAGGTAAAAAGTTAAAAACCCCAAAAACACCCATAAGGTTTCTAAATTTAAAGTTTCACCAAACAGAAAGTAGTTGGAAAGGAAACCGAATCCAATAATAAAGGGAAGGTTTTCATAGTCCAAAGAGAACTTTGCCACATCTGTCATCATGGAGATGAGAAGATGTCCGAGTAAAAAAAGTAAGAAGAGGGTTCCAAAAATATCTTCCGAAACAAAGTAAACAAAGATTGCAATGAGTCCAAATAATAATTCCGAAAGTGGGTAAAGTTTAGCTAGACTTGTTTTGCAATTGTCACATTTACCTTTTGTCAAAAACCAACCAAAGATTGGGGTGAGATAGGTTTTATTCACCAAATGCCCGCAAGACGGACAGTGGCTTGGTTTGGTAAAAATGGTTTTCCAACGTTGAAAACCTTTTGTTTCTTTTCTTTTTTTGCCATAACAAAAAGTCAGGATTCGCTCGGCTAACGTTGTATAGAAACTGGCTAATGCGCCGCCAAAAAAAAATAGGATTGCATAGTTCGAGAGGGTCCAGAGTGATAACCAAATCGATTCGTCCATAAAATCCAATTTTTACCTTATAATTCCTCTAAGGAAGGAGTTTAACTTTCCTTAGATAGTTCCTGTAGTGCCTTCATCCCTCGTTTTAAAGTGTCCCATTCTGTAGCAAAGGAAAGTCTCACATAATCTTTTTTATCGCAAAAGATAAATCCAGGAACAAGGATGAGGTCTTTTTTGACAGCTCTTTGGATGAACTCTTCATCTGTGACTGGAACTTGGAAGAAGGAATAAAATGCACCACCTGATTTTTGAATTGGGTAGTAGTCTTTTAAGGAATCATAAACAAAATCGCGTTTTTCACGATAGTCTTGGATATAAGCACTCATATCAGTTTTCAGGGCTTCGATTCCCGCCCATTGGGTAATGGAAGGAGCACAAACAACCGTATACTGCTGTAAGGTGGTAAGTGCCTTGATCACTTTGTCTTCTGCAAGAATGGTCGCAAGCCTAAGGCCTGTCATATTGTATGTTTTAGAAAAACCAGTGAGGGTGATGGTTTTTTCATACTCAGAACCAATGGAAAAAAACGCATTGTCGTAATCAAAAAGTTCATAAATTTCATCGCTAATCAGATAGGCACCCGTTGCCTCGGCTAAGTTTGCCAGCGCGCGAAGTTGTTCTTTGGATAGAACTTTGCCTGTGGGATTGGAAGGATTTGAAAAAATAATCAGTTTAAATTTTCTAGATTTTAAAGAATCTAAATCTTCTGGTTTGAAACTTTCTTCCAGTGGAACTACTTTTCCACCGTAAAACTTTAACATTGCAGGATACATTAAAAAGTAAGGGGATATGACCAAACATTCGTCACCTTCGTTTACGAGTGCATTGAAGAGTAAAAACAAGGCAGAAGAAATTCCTGAAGTAACAAGGATTCTATCTTCATGGGAGTAAGAAATTTTGTTTTGAGTTCTGTATTTTTCAGCCATTGCTGATTTTAATTCTGGAATCCCACCGGTTAAGGTATACGAGGTTTTTCCATCACGTGCCGCCTTTGTTAAAACTTCAATGATGTTAGGTGGGCAAGGGAAATGTGGTTGCCCGATACTCAAATTGATCGGGTTTTGGATAGTCCGTGCGAGCTCAAAGGCCTTGCGGATGGGGGAGGAGTCAATCCCATACATTCTATTTGCGAAATCCATGAAATCATCATGGTTTTTTTTGGAGGTACGGGTCAATAGAATTTGGTTTACACCTAGGAAATGGATAGAAATCTGAAGGATATGGAATTTGTTACCATCGCTGATGTGAAAGTGCCGGTCCTCCCGCACTCAGAGAAATTTCCCGTTTTCCCTTCTAGCCTTGTCGAAACCGACTCGGTAAAACAAACCTTACAAAAAATTCTTTACCCCATGCTCGAAGGGATTCCTGTCCTTCTCGTAGGTGATGCTGGTGTTGGAAAAAACGCACTTATTTATTATATTAACTCTCTTCGTAAACAACCCACACTTCGTTTTAGTTTCAATGAAGACACACTGCCGGAAGACTTAATTGGTTCTTACCGCATCCTTCTGGATGGGAAAGGATTCACTTGGTCGAACGGCCCTCTTACCAATGCTTTGTCGGAAGGACTTAGTTTTGTCGCCGATGAGATGAACCTATGTGCACCAAACATCATCAAACGGTTTTCTTCTGTCTATGAATCCAACTACTTAGATCTTTTGGAAGGAAGTGGAGAGCGGATAAATGGAAAAACAGGATTCTGGTTTATCGGAACCCAAAACCCCAGTGAAGGATTTGAAGGAAGAAAACCCCTTCCTTTTGATATCACCAAACATTTTGCAGTGGTGTATGTAGATCCGTATTCGCCAGATGAAATGTTTTTTATCTTAAAGAAACTTTATCCCATGCTTGGGGAAGATGTGTTAAAACAAATCATTCGGATTAGTTTGGAATCAGAGGCTCGGATCAAATCCGGGGAAATTGGAAAAGGTGATTTAGAAAAGTATCATTTTAACTTAAGAACCTTACAAAAATATTGTAACCGTTTGGTTTTATTTGGCGCTAAGGACAAAACCGTTGCGGCAAGGGAAGCCCTTTACTTATTCGAAGAACCTTTCCGTAAAAAAGAAGACAAGGCCAAACAAAGAGAGCTCATTGAATCGGAGTTTGGTGGTTCGGTGAAACTTGTTCCTACAAAGGGATATGTGCAAGGTTCTACCATTTTCTGGAATGACAAAGAAATCAAAACTTGGGACGAAAAAAAGACCATCTCTCTTCTTTCTACTTATCCTACCCCAGAACCAGTTTTACATTTTCTCGACCAAGTTTTTACCGCCATCCAAGCCAAAGAAAATATCTTAATTGAGTATAGAGAAGACCAAGACCCACAAGAATTTTTACCACTATTTACGGAACTCACAGGAATTGAACTTGAGTCTGTTATGTTATCCAAAGGGATGCATACCTCCGATGTTGTGGGAGCCTTAAAACCAACAGAAGAAGGGAATATCGAAAGTGTGACCTGGGTGGATGGCCCCCTAACACGCTCTATTCGAAAAGGCCATATCATTCTTATCTCAGGACTTGAGTCTGCTGGTGCCGAACTGGTAGAAAAGATGAATATGTTAACGGATGATGCACGTTCCCTCACTCTCCCGCCAGAGTCTGGGGAATACCTTCCCATCCAACTTACAGAAAAATCCATCGTATTTGGAATGAAGTCATTTCGTGCTTCTAAATCGGTTACCACCATTTCTCGTGCCTTTCGGAACCGTTTCACACCGATTCTTTTTCCTGAACTAGAAGATGTAAAGGTCCTCGAAGAAATTTTAGAGTTCTATTTACCGGAAGGGGTTCTACCACGGTCCTTGGCACGTTTCCATCTCAAAGCCAAGGAACTCGCAGAAAAACGTACCATTGGTTCGGCAAACCTTATGCCCTACCGATTTGGAATCGCCAATCTTTTAAAATGGAAAAATCATATCTATCGTTACAACCAAACGGATGTAAAAGACATCGCCATTCGTGGGGGAAAAATTTATTATACCAACCAAATTGCTGATCCCAAAGAGAGAAAGGAACTGGAACGCCTCCTCGAAGGTTATCTTTCTGGAGTAGAAGTCGTCTCAACACTCTTCGAGGAAATCGAAGAGAAAAAAAAAACGTTTACGGTTGAATCAGGATTAGATCGAAAAAATTGGTGGGATCCGGAACTACATCAACGTGACCCGCTAACAGGCATTGCAAAAAAACTAAACTCTGGGGAAGAAACCAAACGGGGGATTGAAATCAATACCCCCGAAACTGGTGGCAAAATCAAAGAAGGTGCAGACGCCTGGTATGGTGAAGACACCCAAGGGAACCAAGGCCAAGGAGAACCACAAGGTGGTGGTGGTGCTTGGGGTTACCGAACCGAAGAACTCTACAAACAATTCTTAAAAAAACGCCGCCTCCTTTGGGACTATTCCATTATGGTAGGTCTTGAAGAATTTAAGTCCGTCTTTGGTAAAGAACTGGAAGAGGTGGAACTCAATTTAGAACAACTCTTTGATCCAGAAATTGACATCCATAGGATGTATAAAAACGAAGGTTCAAGAGTCGATGCAAGGAAATACATATCGTACAAAAGTGGAAGGGGAGATACCAAAATCTTCGATAAAACCATCATCGAAAAGAATGATGAAAAACTAAAAGGTGTAGAAGTCACCTTCCTTGTTTCGAAATGCCGTAGGATCTTTAACTTTGAATATTCGATTGCGATGCTTTCAGCTCTCCTTGTGAGTTTGCACATCCTAAACGAACATGATATCAAAACCAGCGTCCATACTTTCTGTGATATCAAAAACTCCAAAGACACTGTGGATATTTTTAACTTAAAATCGGCGGAAGAAGATTACACTGCGGAAAAGGAAGAAGAGGTATTTTCTGCTCTTTGTAAAAATTGGCATGGGGACAGCATTCCCGAATTCCAAGTTCTCTCTAATGCGGAGCGTTTTTTTTCGCCGGATGCCCAAACTAAGATCATTGTGATCCTTTCTGACTTCCGGGGCCAAAGGGCAAAGACTTATATCGAGGACGAACTTGCGTCTTTTGACACCAGAAAGTTGAAAGAAGCTGTACTGAAAAACCAGGACAAAAATTATGTATTTTTAGGGGTGGGACTTGGGTCTCGCTACATTGCGGAACATGTGTTCCAAGACTCCCTCCAAATTACGGCAGATAACTTTTATTCCATGCCCAATTTGATCGGGGCTGAAATTGCAAGACTCGTGCAAATTCACCATTCGCTTAGGCAATAATAACTATGGGCAAAACCAAAAAAGACGACAAACCACGCGGAACCGATCCTTTAATCAACAAAAAGGCAAAGTTCAATTTCGAACTCTTAGATTCGTTCGAGGCTGGTGTCGTACTCACAGGATCTGAGGTAAAATCCCTTCGTGAAAAAAAGGGAAACCTTACTGATTGTTTTGCGAAAATTCGGAATGGGGAAGTGTTTTTAGAAAACTTTCAAATTCCTCCCTACAAAAACGGAGGTTATGCGAATCATCCTGAAATCAGGCCTCGCAAACTCCTCTTAAAAGCAAAAGAAATAGAAAAAATTGATCGTTCCATCAAAGAGAAGGGTTTGGTTCTTGTTGCTACTCGCTGTTTCTTTAAAAACAACCGTTTGGTGAAGATAGATGTCGCTTTAGCCAAACCAAAAAAACTTTACGACAAACGAGACGACATTCAAAAAAAGGAAGCCAAAATCGATATGGAAAGAGCCATGAAGGAACACCTACGCAAATGAAAGGACTTCCAGTGGTCACCATTGTTGGTAGACAAAATGTGGGTAAGTCCACACTATTCAACGCCATCCTCCGCGCACAAAGTGCCATCACAGAAAATACAGCCGGTGTGACAAGAGATGTGTTACAAAAGACTGTCGAAAGATCGGAATTCAAAATTCCTTTTACTTTGTCAGACACTCCTGGTCTTGATATTGAAAACATCGATGAAATTTCGAAAGAAATCATTGAAATTGCCTTTGAACATTTACGAAATTCGGATCTGATCCTCCATGTGATCGATCATAAAGATTTACGTAAGTATGATCACAGACTCATCGAACTATTTAAAAAAGATGAAATCTTAAAAGATAAGATGGTTTTAACTCTTATCAACAAAGTGGATACCGAACAAGATGAATATGATTTGGAACCATTTTACAAACTAGGGTTAAACGAACTTTTACCCATCTCGGCCCTGGGACGAAGGAATTTTGATCTCCTCTACCAAAAGATTAATTTTTTTCTTCCCGATAAAATCAAAATGCCGGAAGATCCGTATTGCAAAATTGCTATCATCGGAAAACCTAACTCCGGTAAGTCGTCACTCCTTAATACCTTTCTTGGATACAAACGGGCAGTAGTAAGTGATGTGCCTGGAACCACAAGAGATTCTGTTTCCGATCAGTTCTATTTCCAAAACCAAAAATTGGAAATCATTGATACGGCTGGGATTCGAAGAAAATCCAAAACGGGGGAAAGTTTAGAATTTTATTCTTACAAACGAACCCTCCATAGTTTGGGAGAAGCCGATGTGGTGGTTCTCCTTGTGGATGCCATGAAAGGTCTCGGTGAATTTGATAAAAAGATCTTTGGAGAAATCCAGGAGCTTGGAAAACCCATGATTGTGGCTGTGAACAAATGGGATCTCGTTCCAGAAAAAGAATCCAATTCTTGGAAACACTACAAAGATCGGATGGAAGCTAAATTGTCCATTTTAAAGGAACGTCCCCTTATTTCCCTCTCCGCCAAAGAGAAGGTGCGTACCCACAAACTCCTGGAGTCTGTTGTGGCTCTTTATGAAAAGTCCCAGAAAAAGCTGACAACCCGTGCCTTAAATGACTGGTTAAGCAAATGGGGGGGCAAAAATAAGGTGCAGAAGGCATCGAATCGACCTCCGAAGGTGTATTACGCCACTCAGGTCTCGCAAATTCCTTTTAAAATATTATTCTTCGTCAATGATACGAAACTCTTTCCGTCAAATATTTTGAGCTTTTACCGAAAGAGTATAGTAGCGGAGTTCGGATTGGATGGCCTAGCGGTTGAGATCGAACTTCGGAACAGAAACGAGGGTAAGGAGGGCAAGGAATGATTCTTGCTGCAATCCTATTGAGTTACCTTTTAGGTGGCATTCCGGTCGGGTATCTTCTGGCCAAACAAGTGCGGGGGATTGACATCCGCGAGCACGGTAGTCGAAACATCGGTGCCACCAATGTAGGTCGTGTGATCGGTTGGAAGTATGGAATCATTGCTCTCTTTTTAGATGCGTTGAAAGGTGCGATTCCGGTCGTTGCCGCCTCCTATATTGAATCTCCATATTCCTTAACCACAACAGAAATTCTACTGGGATCGGTTGCCATTCTTGGGCATACATTTACACCTTTCCTTCATTTCAAAGGAGGAAAAGGGGTCGCCACAGCTCTCGGGGTGTATATGACTTTAGTTCCCATTGTTACCGTTTGTGCGGTTATGATTTTTTTTATAGTGTATAAAATTTCTGGATTTGTTTCCCTTGGGTCCATCTTGGCAACCCTTTCTATGCCCATCTGGTATTTTGGAACCACAAAATACATTCCCGATTCCGAATACCAACCAGTCATATTTTTTGTGTTAGTTGCTACTTTTTTCCTCATTTCCTATTCACATAGAGAAAACATCAAACGTTTGGTGTTAGGTAAAGAACTTCGAGCAACACAAAATGCAAACTGAACGCGAATCCATCCTTACAAATAAAGAAAAACTTTTTCTTCTTACGAAATTTGTAGAAGACCATCCGGAAGCAGAAATCCAGGACTTCTACAAATGGTTGTATTATGGGGAATTTGGAATGGAAGAATCTTCTTTGATTATGACAGGAAGGCAATCAGTTCCCGAATTACATATTGTTCTCAGTGAAATCAAAAAAGAAGAATCAGAAAATATAGAATCCGAACTCATTTGGGAACCGATGGGTCTTGCCGCAAGGTTTGTAAAAGTGTATGTAACCAAATACTACCATATGGATTGTCCAGTAAAACGTCTTGTCAATTTACTCGAAAGGTCACCGGCCTTTCGTGGGGCAAGAATGAGTTTTAAATTGGATTGGAACTTACTCAAAGAAACGGTTTTAGAGTTAAGACCAGAATTAAGCCGTCGTGATTTTATAAACTTTGAAGAAAGGATCAACTTCCACCAGTTACCAGCTATGCCATATACGGATGGTTATGCGGAAAAAAATCCTTTCGCTTACCGAGTAGTATCTCAGAAATTATTTTTTGATTATTTCCCTGAGTTTGAAGACAATTCTGTGTTTCATCCTTTTTCAGGAAATGAATCCATCATTGGATAAAGACTTCGTTTTAAATACCTGATTTCTTTTTTGATGGATTGGATCATCAGTTGGTTCTTTCGCAAAAGTTCCAAGTCTTTATGACGTAAAATATAAATCTCCGTTTTACGCACCATCCTTCGTAAATACGATTGTTCCCGCATCCAAATCCAAATATCCGATTCTTGGAAAGACAGGACTTCTGGATTCTCCTCAAATTTTTTCAGTCCTTCTTCCATAAACTCTAAATCGTTTTGGATATGTTGGAATAGGGTATTCGCACCTTGGGGGATTAAATAGGAAGGAATTTCTTTGGAATTCTTTATTTGTTCCTGGTTTGTTTTAGAGTGGGAAGTATCGTTTGTTTGTGATTTCTCAAATCCATTTTTGTTTTTGGAATTTATCTTCCAAATGGGAAGTTTTTTCCAAGGGTAATTGTGGTTTGGTATCTCATTCAAATTTTCTTTCGCTGTTTCTGGACTGAGTGACTCGATTCCAGTAATTTCTGCGCCGTCTTCATTTACATTGAAGAGTTTCATCTCTGCGACAGTGCTTGCTGACTCTTCAAACCAGTGTCTATACAAATCCAAAACATAATCGGTAAGCACAGATCCTTTTCCGCCAGCCCTGGGAACAAAACGAGTTTCTCTTTTACGAATGATGACTTCGTTGATTCGTTCTAAACTATTCTTTCGGTTAATCAGGGTGAGCCATTTTTCATTGTGATGGGTTCCTGTAGAATGGATTTCCCTACCAGAATACGCCAAGTCTTGGCCAAGAAAATACACTGAGGTAAAACCCATAAAGCGCAACATATCAAAGGCAGTAGTTGCCACTGATCCGCCCGATTGGATATCACCCACTTCGCGAAATACTTGTTCGGCGAGTTCTCCTCCTGCTGTGACTTCCCTGACAAGTGAACCTTCCGCATCCACTTGGTATTTTGCTGTGACAGAATGCACCACTGATTGAAACATCGGTTCCCTAAGGAGTGTGGGAGAACTTACCAAATCTGCAAAAAGAGGAATCTGAGTCAGAGACTCTCCCATAAAATGAAAAAAGGAATTGGTTTGGGCATCCAGTGTGACAACACCATCCGCTTCAATCCCCGCTTTGATCAGGACTTTTAGCGAAGTATCGCATGACAAAACAAAAACTTTGTCTCTTACTGATTGCAACCACGGGAGATTTTTTCTAAGGCTTGGACCCGCTGACACGAGTACGGCGGTAAGTCCTTTGAATTTTTCCCTTAAAGAAGAGATGGGATAACGAACAGGTGTTTCTTTTCCTACATGGACTAAATTCCATATGGAGTTTTTAATCCATAACCTTTCAAATTCAAACTTAGTGAGTAGGTCACTCATCTTGGCTGAAAATACGGTTTGTGTTTTTTCTTCTAATTCACGAAAGACCGGGTTTCGATTTGTGTCGGTTGGGTTACGAATGACTTTTAATCCACTCACTCGTTCAATAGGTAAGGACTCTAAATAGTTAAAAAATAAGGGAAAAAAGGCATCTCCCGAAAACAAATGCCTGCCGGGAACTTGTAAAACAGGGATTAAAATTTTGTCCCAGATAACGGGAATTAGTGTTTCATCATCTCCGATGAGAATGAAGATTTGACCTGGTGCCAAAGTTTCACTGATCTTCTGGATGAGGTGGGGATTTCCAAGTCCAAACAAAATCACAATATCGGTTGCTCGTAAGGAGTAAGTATCTAGTAGCCGAATGGCTTGTGTTAGGGGAGAGAAGGATGAAGAGAGTGGCTCCCCGTTTAATGAGACATAATATTCCCCTGGTTTCTTCGCAGATCCCAATTCCCAAAGGTTCTCGGAGAGAAAGTTTCTGAAATAATTTTGTAAGTACGGCTTTCTTTCAAAAATTTCACTGGAAATGGGATCGATAATTTGGGACATAATACTATCTAAGGTTTTTTCTTATGTCTCCCAAGTGGTGTCAACCGGGAAACAGGGAAATCGAACGGCGAAACATATATGCATTTAAAGAGCCTAAGTATTGTTGGATTCAAAACATTTGCGGATGAAACAGAGATCAATTTTGATCCTGGGTTTACCGCTGTCGTCGGGCCGAATGGTTCGGGGAAATCAAATATCGTCGATTCCGTAAAATGGGTCTTTGGAGAAAAAAGTGCCAAAGGACTTCGCGGGGAAAAGATGGACGATGTCATCTTCCACGGAACAGAGAGTAGGCGAGCCGCAGGATTTTCCGAGGTTTCCATTCTTTTTGATAACGATGACCATTTTTTCAACATTGATTATCCATCCGTAAAAATCACTCGTCGTTTGTATCCAGATGGAGAAAACGAATATTATCTCAACGATATCAGAACCACAAGAAAGGATATCGAAAAAACCCTTCTCGATACAGGAATTGGTAAGTCCAGTTATAGCATTTTAGAACAAGGTCGGGTCGACCAAATTCTCAATTCCAAACCAGAAGAAAGAAGGGCCATCTTTGAAGAAGCTGCAGGTGTATCTCGGTTCAAACTAGACCGCAAAGAAGCCACAAAGAAGTTGGATGATACCAACCAAAACCTTCTTCGTATCCAAGACATTATGAACTCTATGGTGAAAGACCTAGAAGTCAAAGAAAAACAATCGGAAAAAGCCGAACAGTATTTCAAACTCAAATCTGATTTGGATGAGTCAGACAAAAACCTTAGGTTTTTAAAACTGCGAGATTTCAAACGCAGAATGAAAAAGTCAGACGAGGAATTGACAGAGATCCGGGAAAAAAATAAATCAATTCTTTCTCTCATCCAAGACGAAACCAATTTGATTTCTGAAAAGGAAACCACCAAGGAAATCAAAGAAAAAGAAATAGCAGAGATCGATAAAAAGTTATTTGATCATTTATCCAAAAGCCAAATCCAAAAAGAAAAAATAGCAAAGAACAAAACCTTTATTTTGGAGTATGAACTTCGGATTGGGGAAATTCTTTCTGCTTTGGAAACCGAAAACCAAGCCACAATCAAACTGGAAGTGGAAAAACGGGCCATTGAACTGGAGAACGAACGCCAAAGAGAAATTCAATCCACCCTCCAAGCGGAAATCCAAACTTTGGAATCAAATCGTGTTTCCTTAGAACTTTCCATCAAAGAAGAAGAAAAATCTATCGAAGAAAAAGAAGGTAGGATTCAGGAAAATGAAAAACGCCATATCACACTTCGGGACAAACAAAAAACGGTAATCCTCGAACTCATCCAAGAGTTAGAAAATAAAAAACGCGAATCGAAGGAAGGAGAAGAACAGAGAAATTTCGACAAAACTATTCTTCTTTCTGATTTAGACCTATATACCACTAAACTAAAATCTGCACTTTCTCATTTAGAGTCTTCTGAAGTTTCAGGCGGAATTTCTGATCTTAAAGAAATCCAATTAGATCTTTATAAAGAAAAACTCACAGGTTTTTTGAAAAAAGAGGATGATTTCAGAAATCTACTCTTTGATAAAGATGGAATTTTATCTAAAAAAGAATCTATAGACCAAGAAATCGAAGATTTAATTTTAGAAAACGAAAACCTAACACGCGGAATCCGAGACAACCAAAGTAATATCATATTGCATAGAAGTCATTGGGAAGAAACAAGAACTCATATTGTGGAACTTGAGAAAAAACTTTTGGAATCCAATTCTCGATTGGAGAACCAACAAAAGGAAATTGCTGTCCTCGATGAAAGGATTGGTGAAATCGGAAAACGAATTTCAGGTGCCAAAGAACAAGAGTCCGTCATTCGCGAGAAAAAGGAAGGTCTGGAAAGGGAAGTTGAGGTTCTGGAAAAAGAAATTGCAGAATCGTACCAAGAGTTTCTTTCCATGAGCCGTATTTTGGAATCGGAAAAAGAAACCTTACAAACGCTAGTCGAAGAAATTTCTGGAATCAAATCCAATATCACCAAAAACCAAGAAGTTTTCCAAAATCTTCTCCCCTTACTTTCTGAAAAAGAAAGAACGAGTTCTGCACTTAAAGTTCAAATTGATTCTCTTGTGGAAGAGTTGTATAATGATTATTCGCTTACCGATTCTGAACTAGAAACAGAACGTGGGGGAATGGAACTGGACCAAAAGGCGGAGGAAAGAAAATTACGGTCTGCTAAATCCGAAATCCAACTCCTTGGATCCATCAATCCACTGGCGATTGAAGAATATCGAAATATCAAAGAAATCTACGAACACAACCTTAAACAAAAGACTGATATTGAAAGTTCAAAAAAAGACATCGAAGAAGTTTTAAAACGAATCAATGAAGAGTCCGAAAAACTTTTCCAAGAAACGTTTGAAAAAATCAAACAAAACTTCCAAGAAACCTTTTCTACACTTTTCAATGGGGGAAGGGCTACATTAGAACTTACAGAAAAAGAGGACTCTCTGAATTCTGGAGTGGAAATTATGGCGGAACCTCCAGGAAAACATGTTCAAAACTTACGATTGTTATCTGGGGGAGAGAAGTCTCTTACAGCCATTGCCCTTCTTTTTGCCATCTACATGGTCAAACCAAGTCCGTTCTGTTTCCTAGATGAGATTGATGCGGCCCTCGATGAGGCAAATAAACTTAGGTTCTGTCAAATTTTAGACCGGTTCAAAGATAAAACACAATTCATTGTGGTTTCTCATGCACAGTCTACCATCTCACGTGCCAATGCTATTTTTGGAGTTACAAACGAAGAACCAGGAATTTCCAAAATCCTTTCCCTTCGTTTGGATGAAGCTAAATCTCTTTCCAAACAAATCACACAAAAAACCGGAACCGACAATTAGTCGGTTTCAGGTCTTCCCATTCTTTTCAAATTTGAAAAGTACATAAAAAAACAAAGGCGAATACTGTATGTAATCGTCTTTGTTTCTGTTTTAAATAGAGTTAGTTTGCTATTATTTGTTGCCTTGCATTTCTTTCATAATGCAAGTTGAGAAAGCTTTGCAGGAATCACCGCTAGTGAGGCAACCCGCAATTTTATTGTAGTATTTGGGACGGTTGCAGTTGAATTCACAACCACGTTTCAGAGTGTTCTTTTGCTCTTCAGAAGCGTTGGGATTCACTTGCACTGTACAACTATAAAACTTATCGCAAGCCTCTTTACATTTAGGAAAATCAGCTGCTTGGATGGATCCGGTAAATAACACCAGAGCCAGAATTGAAAACAAACGGTTTGTTTTTTTCATACCTTGTCCTCTCGATCTTTGGTAGCGAAGACGGGAGTCGAACCCGTGACCTCAGGGTTATGAATCCTGTGCTCTAACCATCTGAGCTACCTCGCCCTATCACCTTAGATCGTTTGGTTGAACTAAATCTTTAGTTCTTTTGTCATTTTTTGAATGGTTAGGGAATGGTAAACAAAAAAAAGCCCCGGGGTTAGCGGGGCTTTTTCTCTTAGCAAGAGTAAGTAGTGAGGAATTCGTATGGGTGAGGGCGACCTTCCCACGGCCAAATTTCTGTTTCAAACTTGTAGTGTTGGTATGTTTGCAAAAAGTTTTCTGTAAACACATCTCCTTGTTTGAAAATCTCTCTTTGAGCGAGCATTTCTTCCATTGCTTCACGTAAAGTATGAGGCATTTGACGAATTCCTTTTTCGCGGATTTCATCTAAAGAAAGTTCAAAAAGATCTTCTTCACGAGCAGGACCTGGGTCGATTTTTTCAGCAACACCAGCCATACCAGCCATAAGAAGTGAAGCGAACGCCAAATATGGGTTAGCTGTTGAATCCGGGAATCGGAATTCCACACGTTTCGCTTTTTCACCACTCACAAAAGGAATACGGCAAGATGCAGAACGGTTCTGAGCAGAGTATGCTAAGATAGACGGTGCTTCAAATCCAGGAATGAGTCGTTTGTAAGAGTTAGTGGATGCGTTAGTGAAGGCAGCACAAGCTCTTGCGTATTTCAAAACTCCACCAACATAGTTGAATGCGAAGTCAGAAAGACCTTGGTATTTGTCTCCAGCAAAAAGGTTTTTTCCACCTTTCCAAAGAGAGATATGAACGTGCATACCGTTACCGTTATCACCAAAAAGCGGTTTTGGCATAAAAGTAGCAGTTTTTCCGTGTTTATGAGCCACCATCTTCACGATGTATTTTAGCTTTTGAACGTTGTCAGCAGCTTCAATCAAAGTTCCAAACTTAACACCGATTTCCCCTTGTGCTTGTGCCACTTCGTGGTGAACCACAAAAGTTTCCATTCCGATTGCTTCTAAAGTTTTCACAAATTCGGCACGTAGGTCAACTTGAGAGTCAATAGGAGCTACAGGGAAATATCCACCTTTTGTTCCAGGTCGGTGACCAGAGTTAAAGTTGATTTTACCTGTGTTATTGGAACCAGGGATTTCAGAATGAGTGTTCCAAATACCTTCGTTAGAATCTAATTCATAGTATTGGCAATTGATTTCATCACGAACTTTTAAACTATCAAAAACAAAAAATTCATTTTCAGGACCAAAGTAAGCAGTGTCCGCAATTCCTGATTTATTCATGAATTCGAGTGCTTTTTTAGCAATGGAACGTGGGCATTTTTCGTAGTATTGTTTTTTATAGATATCCCACACATCGCAAAACATAACTAGTGTTTTGTCTGCAGTGAACGGATCTAAAAATGCCGTTGAAATTTCTGGATGTAATTGCATATCGGAAGCATTGATTGGCTGCCAACGAGCAATCGAAGATCCATCAAAAGGAATTCCTTTGAAAGTTTCTTCATCTACGGAATTCACATAATAAGAAACGTGGTGCCACATTCCTTTGATATCCGTAAATCGGAAGTCATAGAAAAGGACTCCATTTTTTTTGGCATACTCAACCACTTCCTTTCCGGAAGTAAATTTTGGGGTTGCGAACTGCATTTGATTCTCCTTCGTTCAGAGGTCGGTCTGATTGTTGTAATCTGTTACCATTTTAAATGCAAGATTTATACCAAGGCATTTCGACCGAAATATAAGGGTTTCGTGGAGTTTCTAAGCAATGTGAGTTTAAATTCATGCCACAAAACTACGCGAATTGCATCTAAAATAGACTTATTGCTTAAATGATGTGCGAAATTGCTTCATTTAAACTTCTGTCATTTCTAAGTAATTTCTCTGAAAGGGGAATTTTGGTCAACGGAATCGATTCATTTTCGAAAAGATTTCGTAAAATTTTCGGAATTAGGATGGATTATGTTTTTTTTGTGGCAGAGACCATAGATTCGTAGAGCTTAGAATCTAGATGAGTTCTCGAAAGCCCGATTATGGTCGCTACCAACATTTAGAGAGCTTCATCCATCTATCTAAAGACGCCATTTGGTGTTATGAATTGGACATTCCCATGCCCATTTCCCTTTCCCAGGAAGAACAGATGGAATACATTTGGAACCATAGCGTGATTCGGGAATGTAATTTGGCTATGGCGAAGTTTTATGGTTACCAGGCGGCCCATGAGATTCTGGGAAAGTATTTAAAAGACCTAGTCACTCTAAAGAGTGCATTTTTACTTCGCCGATTTATTGAAAGTTCTTACCAGTTAGAAAATTACGAATACTTTCTAGAATTGTCTGACGGTCATAAACGTGTTTTTCTGATGAATTCCAACGGGCAAGTGGAAGAAGGATTCCTTCTACGCATTTGGGGACAACAAATTGAAATTTCCTCTATCAGGGAATCTGAATTTAAACTTTCTGGTTTATTACAGTTTTCTCAAATTGTGACGGAAGTTTCCAAAACCTTTGTTCATACGAAAGCTGAATTGGTCTCTGATGCGATTCAATTTGCTTTGGAGGAACTTGGAAAGTATTCTAGAGCAGACCGGGTCTTTGCTGCCGAAATATCCTCTGATAAACAATTTTTATCTGTCTCCCACGAATGGGTGTTAGAGGGTATGCCTTCTTTGTTCCGTGTTGGTACGAAACTCCCTATTGCAAAAATGAATCCAGATCGCTTGGGAATTCTTGCTGGTGACGGTGTGATTCATATTGCAGACACGACTCAAATGGTTGATGAACCTTGGCATTTGGATCTTTTTAAAAGAGCAGAAATTCGATCTATCTTAGTGGTTGGTTTGCGAGATGAAGGAAGTGTGATTGGAATTTTAGGAATCACTACTTATGATAGGGTAGGTTTTTGGTCAGAGGAAACTAAGCGGTTGTTAGGATTGATTGCAGGGTTTGTCTCACAAGGTTTGGTTCGTGCTAAAAACGAAATTAAACTAATGAAAAAAGAAAAAATACTACAAAGATTTTATTCGGATGTTAAAGAGGATTTGGCTTTGGCAAAACTGACGCAAGAGGCTTGGGTTGCAAAAGATTTTGGTGAAATTCCAAATGTAAAAATCCAATCCAGGTTTTTGCCTTATGATGAAATCGGAGGAGACCTTATCCTTTATGAAAAACCCAATGAGGATTGTATTGATATTTTTTTTGGTGATATTTCTGGTCATGGAATTTCTTCCGCACTTGTATCCGGAATTGCTGCAGTTTCATTTAAAAAACATTCTAAGTTAGAATCAACACCTTCCGCGATTCTTTCAGCGATGCATTTGGATTTAAAAACTATCATTTTTAAACATCATATTTCGGCCTGTGTGCTTAGGTTGTTTCCAGCGGAAAGAAGGGTGGAATTTAGTTTTGCCGGCCATCCTCCTGTTGTATTTTGGAAAGAAAAGGAACGAGTGATGAAACTTGTGAAGGATGAAATGTATCCTATTTTACTCCTTGATTTCTGGGAAGGAAAAACGATTTCCAAAACCTTTGAACCTGGGGATCGATTACTTTTATATTCGGATGGAATTTACGAATTAGAAGAAGAGGACGGTGGATACATTGGGCTCGACGTTTTTTTACAAGAACTATCAGAAATGATTTCTGTTTCGGAAAACACAGACAGTTTAATACAAAAAATGATCGCCAATTGCCTTGTTGAAAAGGACCGAATCATCCATGACGATATTGCTGTGTTGTTTATCGAGTTTTAGTTCTCTCTATCAGCGAGATCAAGAGCTTTGGCATCTGCTTCTGGATACTTAGCCAAATATTCAGATACAATTTTCTTTTTTCCATCCAGACGATCCAAATGGTTTTCAATGATATGTCCAAAATCCAATTTGCCCGTTACAATCTCATACCTTTCTGTTTCAATGGTTCCTAAATCTAAATCAACGGGAACTTCATTGGCTTTGTCTGCATATTCTTTGGCTTTTTCCCAGTAAGGAATGGCTTCTTTATAAAATGCTTCTGCCACTCCAAAACTTTCTTTCAATTCATGAGCAAAATCTAAATTGTAAAAATATACATGGCGTTTGTCAAATTTAGATGCAAGTCTCATGTAAGACCGCATAATTTGAATATTGATATGCATAAACATCAAATTTCGATATTTATAATATTCTTTTTCTGATTTAGTTTCACACAAAGAATGTTTAGGATGACGGAATCGTTTTCCAAGTGCAATTTTTAACCAATAGATGTTTTTTCTAATTTCGTTATCGTTATAATGTTGTTTTAGGTTATACAACTCATAAAAATCTTCCAAATACTTGGGTTCCCATTTGTGGAGTTTATAAGGCACCCAATCGGAAAATTTGGTATAAGGACCATTTTTTTCGTATTCGTAGTTATAATCGATATCGGTTTCCCAGGCACCGAGAGGATAGGAAAACAAGGATAGAAGGAATAGAATTATAATTGGGAATCCTTGTTTCACTTTAAAAGTATCGGTAAAATTTAGAAATTCCCTAATGGGATTCTTATTTTAAAGGGAAGACTTCCGCTACCCATTGGTAACCTACACCTCGCACATTGCGAATGGATTCTTCGCCCAATGCGTCCCTAAGCCTGACGATGGCATTGTCGATGGTCCTTTCTGTGGGAAAACTTTCTTCTCCGACAAGATAATCCAATATTTCAGAACGACTAAACACCTTTTGTACATCAGAAAGTAAGAGGGCAAGTAGGGCACAGTCCCGTTTTGAAAGTAAAAATGATGATCCATCTTCTTTTTTCACAAGGAAGGAATCCAAGTGAATTTCCGTTTGGTTCATTTTCCATTTTTGTCCAAAATGAGGGCGGGTTTGGGCCACCACTCGTTCCAATCGGATGAGGAATTCCTTTAAATGGAAGGGTTTTGGGATAAACTCGGCAGCTCCAAGTTCGAACCCACGAAGCCTTTCCTGGGCACCTGCCTGTGCGGTTAAAAATAGAAAGGGTAAGTCTTTTTCTTTGGATAAAAAATCTTCCGCCAGTTGAAATCCATTTCCATCAGGGAGTCGCAAATCAAGAACCACCAAATCAAATTGGTTGGGTGCAAATAAACCTTCCGCTTCCGAAACCGTTTTTGCCCACTTGACTCGGTACCTGTCTTGTTCCAATCGTTCCTTTAAAGTTTCCCCGAGTCCTTCATCATCTTCCACAAGTAAAATTCTTGGTTTCATGTTACCTCTTTTAAAGTAAGTTTCACTTGGAAACCGGACGAAGTGTTCGGAAATTCGAGGGAGCCTTTCATTTTTTCGATTAATTTTTTCACGATATACAAACCAATACCACTTCCGCTGGTTTTAGAATGACGTAAAAAAGGTAAGGTGAGATTGTTTTTATTACCGCTAAATCCGCTGCCATCATCCTCCAATAGAAAAGAAATATACTTTTTTTCTTTTGTGATCGTGAGTTTGATTGTTTTTGCTTTGCCGTGACGTTTGGCATTGTCACTTAGATTTTTTAGCATAGCAAAAAATGCTTTTTTATCTATATAAACTTTTGTTTCATTGGGGATTAAAATATTCCAAGATAGATCTGGTTCATGATGGGAATACGATTCACATAAGGAGGAAATAGTAAGTGGCTCCATGTACAAGGATTCTCCTTGCATAAGACTTGCTAAATAAAAAGCATTTCCCATCTGAGATTCAATTCTTTGATTTTCTTTCCAAATTTTCTCTAATTTTTTTTTGAGTTCTGGTTCTTTTGTATTTTCTAAAAGTACTTCAACTTGCAACTGTAAGCTGGAAATTGGTGTTTTCATCTCATGAGTGACTGTAGAAAAAAAATCGGAGATAAGTTTTGAACGTTTATGATCTCGATAAGACAGAACTGCAAGAGTCACTCCACCCAAGGTCAACATGGAAAGAAAAAACGATCCTTCCAATTGTAACATGCGATTCACTCGATCCAGTTCCACCTGTCGAGCGGCACTGATAGAAATTTCAGCGATGGTTTTTGCTTGGCGAAATCCCAAAATCCACCACCACACTCCCAGAGAGAATGTGAGGGAAAGCCATGCTAGTGAAAAAAACATTCGAAATTGCGCTGATCCTCTCAAATTTGCCTCACAATGCAAGTTAGGACCCGGGGGAAGGGCGACGAGCAAAAAAAGATGTTGTCACATTGGATGAACCCGAGAATTTATTTTTTAGGAGAACAACTTTGAACTTCGACGAAATCTCGAAACATCTTGGAAACGATGCAGAATCCTTACTTGGATTCAAATCGCCAAAAATCGCTAAAGAATTAATCCACGTACCTGGCTCTGACTGGGTTGATAGAATTTTTGCTCCCACAGACAGGTCTGTACCTGTTCTTCGTAGCATCCAAACCCTTCTTGGAAGTGGTCGTCTTGGTGGAACTGGTTATGTTTCCATTCTCCCAGTGGACCAAGGAATTGAACACTCTGCCGGTGCCTCTTTTGCCAAAAACCCGATTTACTTTGATGGCGAAAACATCATCAAATTGGCTATCGAAGGTGGTTGTAATGGTGTGGCTACAACGCTTGGTGTTCTTGGATCGGTTGCAAGAAAGTATGCTCACAAAATTCCTTTCATTTTGAAAATCAATCACAATGAACTTTTGACTTACCCGAACAAAAGTGAACAAATCCTATTTGCAACAGTAAAACAAGCTTATGACCAAGGTTGTGTTGCGATCGGTGCTACCATTTATTTTGGTTCCGCTGATTCAGGTCGTGAAATCGTTGAAATTTCAAAAATCTTTCAAATGGCTCACGAACTAGGAATGGCAACCATCCTTTGGTGTTATGTAAGAAACAATGCTTTCAAAAAAGACAAAGATTACCATGTTTCTGCAGACTTAACAGGTCAAGCTAACCACTTGGGTGTGACCATTCAAGCGGACATCATCAAACAAAAGTTACCTGAAAACAATGGTGGATACAATGTGTTAAACCAAGAATCTTCTTATGGTAAAACAGACAAACGTATCTACACTGATCTTACTTCTGACCACCCAATTGACCTCACTCGTTACCAAGTAGCAAATTGTTATATGGGAAGAGCGGGACTCATCAACTCAGGTGGAGCATCTGGTGAAAACGATTTACAAGATGCAATCAAAACTGCTGTGATCAACAAACGTGCTGGTGGAATGGGACTGATCTCAGGAAGAAAAGCATTCCAAAAACCAATGAAGGAAGGGGTTGCATTACTGAACGCCATCCAAGACGTATATCTATCGAAAGAAATCACAGTCGCTTAAAGACTTGGAATCTTTTGAAAACGTAAAAAAAAGAAGGGCGGGGGTACTTGTATCTCTGCCCTCTATTGTTTCTGAACATTCTTTTGAATGTGGAGACATTTATAGTTTATACCCACTTTGCGATTGGGCAAAGGACGTGGGTTTTAGTATCATCCAGTTATTACCTTTAAATGATACAGGTTTCGGTTTTTCTCCTTACAGTGCTATTTCTGCTTTTGCCATTGATCCTCTTTATATTTCTTTATACAAACTTGGCTTAAATATAAAATCTCGCAAACGTGAGATACGTTTTTTAAAAAATCATCCCATACGTATTCGAAATCGAAAATTAGAAATCATTCGGTCTATTTATACCAGCCATTTAAAAGAAACAATGTTGGAAGCAACATACTTTTTAGAAAAACATCCTTGGTGTTATTCTTATTCAGCATTTCGTTTGTTATATGAAGAATTCAACGGTAAGGATTGGTGGGAATGGCCTAGAGAATTTTTAGATCCTAACTATGCAAAAGAACATATATTTACCAAACGTAGGGAAGACGCATTGTTTTGGGTCTATCTGCAAAAAATCGCCTACGATCAGTTATCCGAAGTGAAAATTCATTTTGAAGATGTTGGTGTTTACCTAAAAGGTGATATGCCAATCCTTACTTCCCGAAATTCTTGTGATGTTTGGGAACATCCAGAATTTTTTATTATGAATTTGCAAGCCGGTGCCCCACCTGATGATTTTTCCAATACTGGACAAACTTGGGGTTTTCCTGTGCTCAATTGGGAGGCACTGGAAAAAACAAACTATTGTTGGTGGAAGGATCGTTTGTCTTATTTGGAACATTTTTTTCATCTTTATCGAATAGACCATGTAATTGGGATGTATCGGATTTGGGCCATTCCAAGTAAAGACACCACTGCGTTACATGGATGGTTTCATCCTCAATTTGGAATTGCAAAAGAAGAATTTCTGAAAGAAGGCTTAGATCCAAAACATTTTGAAAATTTGGGATTAATTCATGAATTCATTCCAAATCATTATATTTTTTATTGGGACTTCTGGAAAAAAGATGGTTACCAAAATTTAGAAGAAGAAATAAAAGCAAAACTTTTTCCCTTATCTGAACTTCATATTGAGGAAGAAGAAAAACATTGGAAGGAATCAGGGGAAAAAATTTTAGAAATCTTTGACTCCTTTTCTTCTATGATTCCTTGTGCGGAAGATTTGGGTTCTGTTCCATCTTTTATCAGAGATTCTTTGTTTGAACGTCAGTTGATTGGAATTGATGTCGTTCGTTGGACAAGATCGTTTACCACTGGAGAATTTATACCAGAAGAACTGTATAGAGAAAATGCCATTTCCGTTTTATCAACACATGACACATGTTTGGCGATGGAATGGTGGAAAAAAGAAGGAGATATCGAGTCGAAACTCCAATTTTTCTTTGATAGGTTAGGAAAACCTAGGCCAAAATCGGATGAGGAAACCTTGTTTGGACTTCTCGAATTTGTATTCCAAACGAGTAGTTTGTTCTCTATTCAACTGTTTCAGGATTTGGCACTTGGTTTACCAGATGTTTTAGAACACCCGGAAGATCACCGCATCAACGTGCCTGGCACTCCTGACCATTCCAATTGGACGTACCGGTTTCCCGTTCTCATTGAGGACTTTGCCTCCGATTTTCAGCGTAATTTCACAATCCGTAAACTCCTTCTCGAATCTGACAGAAATACATAATTTTTTAGAATCATGACAGATTCGTTCAAGTCGAATGTCCCAACCTCTGGTAGTATGGACTCTACACCCGGAGGTCTCCCTTGAGATTTGCAAAAGAAATGGCGTTTTATTCCGCCTACCATCAAGAAAAACGTAATGTATTGATCCATGTGTTAGGGGTTCCAACAATCACTTTCACTTTATTTGTTGTCCTCAGCCGTTTTAGCCTTTTTGAATACAATGGCTTTAACGTTTCGGCCTCTCTCGTATTTACATTAGCTGTGCTTGGTTATTATTATACTTTGGATGTATTGTTTGCATTTGTAGCCACTCTTGTATTTGGCGGACTTTATCTGACCTCAGAGTGGATTACTATGCAATTACCTGCATCCACTGCTTGGACTATTTTTGGTTTAGGGCAAGTGATCGGTTGGGGTGCTCAGTTCTATGGACATTTTATTTTTGAAAAAAGTAGGCCAGCTTTATTTGATAATTTGTTCCAAGCTTTAGTTTCCGCACCTTTGTTTGTTGTCGCAGATGTATTTTTCGAACTCGGATTTCGATTAGAATTGAAAGCGGCAGTGGAGAATGAATTGAAACAACGTGGTGTTTGGAAAGATTTTTCACATAAACCCGCTTAAATAAAAAAATCATTGGGATTACAATATAGTTAGTTTTGGCTTTTTGTGATCCTTTAATTTTTTAAAATACTCAATTTAGATTTTCATAGTTTTGATTGAGTATTTTAGATTCATTTGGATTAAAATTCAATCCGAAACAATTCAATTTAATTTCTAATCTTCACAAAAACAAACCTGATGCAAGGTCTGGCTTCCTAAAAAAAGGGAAGGTTTTACTCCAAACATTTTTTTAAAAGTTCGAGAAAGATGGGCTTGGTCACTAAATCCGGCTGCATGTGAGGCCGTTGTGAGGTTTTCACCCACTTGCAATAGTTTTGCGGCAATATGGAGTCTTTGCCATAATAAATATTGTCTGAGAGGGATCCCCATATTGTCCTTAAAAAGGTGCATAAACCGGTCTGTCGAGATTCCTGAAATTTCTGAGAGTTCGGCCAATGAAACCGGGTTTGGCATTTTTTCTTTGATTCTTTGAATGGCAATTTCTATACGTTCATCAAACTTTCTTAAAACGCTCCCCGAACCAAGTAGCGAGAGAATCTGGTTATAAAGAGATCTTGCTGATAAACAATCTAAAGTTTCACCAAACAATGGATCGGCGATTTTTTGTATTTTATTTCGAACTTCTAAATCAATAGTTTTTGGTGTACCATCCATTTCAATTCGTTTGTATTCTTCCGATTTCGGATCTAATTGAATGATGACCATTTCCGATTGGGATGCGTCTAATTTGTGATAATAATTGGGTGGAATGATGATACCTTGGGATTCTATCACTGCATTAGATTTTGTATGTAGATGAAAGGGCGCACCAAGGGAAACTAAAATGGAAACTGCATAATGGGAATGCGGCTCTGTGACGAGTCCTGTGCTTCCTATGAGGATTCGTTCTCCAAAGTAAAAAAGACTTCCTTTTCTTTCTAAATTCATACCCTGAGAAAGAATCTATTTCCTGAGAACAAAATTCTCTCCATTTTTTGGACCTGATTTTCGGATAAAAAGTCTCCTTTCGACAGATACACCAAGTAACACTTGATAGATGTCCGTGAGGATAGGTCTTGAAGAATAGTATCCATGACCAAGGCCACCTACACCTAAAACAGGATCATCCACTTCGTTCACGTTGATTACATCCACACCGGAATATTTAAAACACATACCTGCGCGCGCAGCCCCATTTACTTTTTGTGAAGCAATGAGAGCGTTGTCACCAGGAGAACAATAGAGTGTGATTCTATCTGAAGATTTTGATAAATCACTTAATATTAGTTCAAATTCATTTTTGTCAAAGTCAGGAGCATTGAGAATCAGTTCCGATAGAAATTTACTTTTTCCTTGTTTGGCAAGTGCTGCCACAGAAGGTAAAACAACTTGGTGGCCCATACTATGGACTACTAAATGTATTTTTTTTCCAAGTCCAGTGACATCATTTAAAAACTTTGCAAAAGGTTCCCTGTTGATTTTTGCTTCTGTATAATTTAAATCGTAAGTCGATTTTACCATTACCTGCGATAAGATTCCCGCATCTGCACCAGCCGGCCAAGAATAAACAACCACTTCTCCTGGAAACTTGAGATCATATTTAATTTGTCCAGCACGAAGTACTGCTTCATCAAAGTTGACATTGAAGCCATGTACAAAAACTAAAACTTCCTCGGAAGCTGAAGATTTGATTTTAGTTAAAAATTCTCTGTCATCGGTATTAATACGGCCTTTAAATTGGAAAAATTGATTTTTGTCTTGGGAATTGTCCGACGAGATATCACCAATAATGTGTTTGGAAGGGATGTTTACCAAACAGATTCCGTAATGTGGATTGATATCAGTGATAAATCCAAAACTCGCACTGTCACAATTGTCTTTAACAGTCATTTCCCGACGCGTAGTTACAAAATGTACATTAAGGATTTTTGTTTCATCAAAGGGATCTACAATTCGTTTGTTGATTTGTTCTCCAATTTTGGGAGTACAAGATACTATTAAATTTAAGATTGGGATTAGGAATATTAGTAAAATTGAATGTTTTTGGTTTTGGGATATTAGTTTCATCTGATTCGTTATTTTCATTTATAAGAAAAACCTTTCATTATTTTTGTAGGATTTACGTTTTTTCCATCTTTGATGACTTCAAAATGGAGGTGGGGACCAAAACAATAACCAGTACAACCGGAACGAGAAATGATTTTTCCTGCACTTACATAATCACCTTCTTTCACGTAGAGTTTAGAATTGTGGGCATATAAAGTTTGGTAATTATCGTCATGTGTTAGGATAATTGCGTTTCCATAACCGCCCATCCAACCGGAATAAGTGACTTTTCCTTTTCGTGCGGCATATACAGATTCGTAGTTGGCTCGTAAGTCAAGTGCCATATGGAATTTGTATTGTGGATAGGAACGTGTTCCCCAACCGGATGTGATCACCTTTGAAGAAACAGGGATTCTCCAAACCGGTCCAGTTTCTGGAATCACAGCTCCTGGAAGGAATACCTTTTGTCCCGATTTAAATAAATCATAGTCTTCAAGTTGGTTTTCTGAATAAATATCATCAATCTTTACTTTATAGTAGTCAGCGACTTTTGCAAGGGTATCCCCTTTTTTTAACTTATAAACTAAACCTTGTTTGTTGGGAATATTTAGAATTTGTCCAGGAAGAATGGAGACTTCTGGGTTAATTCCAGAACTGCCTGCGATTGATTCTGCAGAAACTTTAAAACGTCGTGCTATATCAGAAAGAGTTTCATTTTTTTTGACTTTATATTGAGTCACTTTAAGTTTTTTATTTTTGTTATCTGCTAAAGCATCCAAATCGGCAGAACGAAGGATGGCCATTTTTTTATCTTCTGTTTCTTGCAGGTATTTAGCATCGGCAAGTTTTGCTTCTTTGTCTTTAATGTCGTTTTCTTCCACTTCAGTGGACATACTGAGGAACTCTTTTTCCATTAAACTTTCTTCGTATGTTTGTTTGTCTACGAGTACTGATAAAAAGAAAGCTAAGATAAAAGAAGAGGCGAGGAGTGGAAGAATTCTATACCTTTTCCGATTGAGATCAATGGTCCCATGTAGGACGCTGGATTGTGATTGGAGGTTATAAAAATACTTACCGGGAGAAACTTGGATTACATTTACGTTTCCCCAGCGTAACACATGCTTGCCGATCGTAGACTTATCAGGAGACCGAAGTAGCATGTGTTAATGGAGACTAGTTAATCCTTGGTATCTAAAGATTTAATACCGCCGAAGGATTCTTCAACAATCTTACGCACGTCTTTTTTCTGACCGCCTGTGATTGTGATATTTCCTTTTGCAACTACACCTTTTTGAAGTTCTAAGTATGGAGCAGTGATATCACCTAACATACGTCCAGTACCTTCTAGTTTTACTTCGTTTTCGGCTTTGATATTTCCGATGAGGGTACCTGATACAATGACTTCTTTTGCGCTAATGTTAGTTTTTACTTTACCGGTTTCTCCGATAACAAGTGCATCTTCAGTTTTGATATCACCTTCGAATTTTCCATCGATTCTGAGTGAACCTGCGATATAAAACTTACCTTCAAATATCGACCCTGGTCCGATAACGCTATTGATGGAATCCTTACCTATTGCCATTCCTGCTCCTTTTCCCCTTCTGTGAGAATCAAAATTTTCGGTCTTCTTGACAAGCCTTTTTAGTAATCGATTTCCTCATCTCCGCTAAAGACTGACTTTTTTCGTTTTGGCGGTTTCGAGGAAGGGCTCTGTTTTTCTATTTTTTCGGGTTTTTTCTTCTCTGTGCGCACCGATTGTGCGGAATACGCTGAAGGTTTGGTCTCCACTACGTTCCAAGAGGAACCATGATCGTTACAAACCTCTTTCGGAACAGTTTGCGGGATAAAATACTCTTCGAAGAGGTCGTGGCAATGGCTTCCGGGGAGTTTTCCTGACATACGGCAAACTGTCTTTTTGGTGACTTTGACATCAGCAAGCCAAGGAAAATCAATCACAGGTTCCCGGTCTAGGGCCCTTGCCATAAATCTTCCCCAAACAGGTGCTGCTAGTTTACCCCCGGTCATCCCTCGGCCAAGAGAAATAGTCCCCCCGTCGTAGCCAAACCATACGGAGGTCACAAGTTCTGGGGTATAACCCACAAACCAAGCATCACGAAAGTTATTGGTAGTTCCCGTTTTTCCGTAAGCCTTTCGATTTAGGCCATAAGACAAAACTCCGCGACCCGTTCCTTCTTCGACAACGTCACGCATCATAGAAGTGATGAGAAAAGCTGCTTCTTTTGAGATGATTTGTTTTCGATCCTCGTCATCAAAATCTTTACGAAAGTCTTTGATCACTTTTCCAGCATTATCTTCTACATATAAAACAGAAATAGGGTTCACTGTTTTGCCACCGGAAGCAAGGGCTGCATAAGCTCTTGTGAGTTCATAAGGTGTAAGTTCAAAGGAACCAAGGGAAACACTGAAGTTATAAGGAATGTCTCTCCCGTTTAGTTGTAATAAACCTCGTAGACTTTCCATTAGGTGAGATAGACCCACTTGTTCTAAGACCCGCACCGCTACAGAGTTTTTGGATTGTTCTAATGCTTTTCTTAGTAAAATAAAACCTGAATATTCGCTACTATAGTTTTCGGGAGCCCATTCATCACCGTCTTCCATTAGATATTGAAGTGGGGAATCTGCAAAGAGAGTCGCAGGGGTTACGTTTTTTTCTGGATCCGGGTTTTTTCCTGAGTAATCCATTGCCGCTGCGTAAAGAATTGGTTTAAAAGCGGAACCGGGTTGGCGAAAGGCTTGGAAGGGACGAATTTGTTGGTTGTCCGAACGAAATCCTGATCCTCCAACTAACGCAGTTATATAACCTGTATCTGGTCGAATGGCAATGAGAGATCCTTCCACAGGAAGAAGATGGTCTTTTGTGGTTTGAGAAGTGTAGTTTTTGTCGATCAAATCTCCTAGAAAATCATCACCAGTTAACAAGTTTAATGCAAAAAATTCATCTCGGAGGTCTTCTTGGTAGGCTGATGAAAACGTACGTTCTGTCCGAGAAATGCGGAATTTAAAATCGGGAAGGTCATATAAATCGGCAATGAGAGAATAACCACTTCCATACAAATCGTCAAAGGCATCAATGTTTCGAAAAGCTCTTTGGTTGGATTCTATGGTTTGTCTTTGCAGGGCTGGAAGGAGGGCTTTTTCTGCTTCCTCTTGGTGGCGAATATTAATCGTGGAATAAATTTTGAGCCCACCATTATAAAGTCTTCCAGAACCAATCGAACGGATTAAGTTTTTTCGAATGTATTCTGTTACATAAGGGAAACGGTTTAATCTATCAGAAAAAGCGGAATCGTTAGGAGAACGGTTTAGATTGGTATAATATTCTTGTAGATTTGCGTATTCTTTTTCCGCATCAGCAACGGACATCCTTCCATTTTCAACTAACTTACGAAATACGACACGCACTTTGTTCATACTGGAAACAGGATTCACAATAGGACTAAATTGAGTGGGCCTCGTCGTAAGGCTGGCAAGAATGGCAGCTTCTCCCCAAGTTATATCTTGTACTTCCTTACGAAAATAGAACCGCGAAGCTGCCCCAACTCCAATGGTTCCGTGCCCCAATGGAATTTCGTTTAAATATACTTCTAAAATTTTATCTTTGGGATATACAAGTTCCAGTAAAATCGCAAGCCAAGCCTCGCGAGCTTTTCTTGCGATTGATCTTTCAATGGATAAAAATTTGAGACGTGCTACTTGTTGGGTGATGGTGGAGGCACCTTCTTTGACACGGCCTGCCATAATGTTCACAACAAAAGCTCGTGCGATTCCTTTTAAATCAATTCCATTGTGTGAGTAAAACGAGTTATCTTCTGTGGATAAAAAACACTGAATCACCTTGTGCCTGTTATCTGGAGAAAGCGGATTTTCTTCTGTTTTTAATTGTTCTAAGCGAACAGGAATTCGTGAAAATTTATAAAATTCGGCAATGGGTTCGTATTCCCCTTTGTCATTCATTCCATACAAAGTAGAGGGGATGTCATAAACGGAAGCTTCTTTTAATTTAAAAAAATCTTTAACGGAACCTGTGAGTAAAAATACGTTCAAAGCTCCAAAGGTAAGTATAGCAATGCTCGTGTTTCTTAATTTTTTGTCTCCGGTCCAAATCTTTTCTGTAACAGTTCGAAACCAAATGATAAAATACTTTTCAAAGAGCCCTACGGGTTCTTGTTTCATACATTTCCCTTAACTTTTAAATCCACATCAAACGAGTGGAGAAAATTCCTTCATATGGTCAATTCCGTGGTAACGGAGACCAGTATCCAAATTATAACCACCGAGAGATTCCAGAATTTTCGATCTGCTTTCCGGAGAAAAACTATATTCATAGGCTCTCGTTAAAATTTCTTTGCAAGCCTGGCTTGCTTGGTTCAAAAGTTCGATAAAGGAGTCATTGAACTTACGTTTTGGATCTGCCGGATAAAACCATTCCCTTTTTTCATCATTCATGATCTTGGGGTTGATGGCTTCAATGGCAGGAAGCATCAGCACACTGGCATTGTATTTATGAAAAGTAAGTGTATCCACTACACTCACAAGGCCCCGCATCAAGGCACTCCGTGAATCCAAAGTGGAGGTGAACCTGTAAAAACCTAAATATGATTCGTTTAAGATATCACCGGGGATGATTTTTTTTTCGGAACCCAAATAGGAAGTCGCAAACTCTGTTGGAAAGGTATCTTTGATGGATTGTAACCAAAAATTCCAAAGTACTGGATCCATTTTGTTTTTAATTCCTACAGTTCTGTGGCGGATATCAATGTATTGTGGGAAGTCGTATTCTCTGGCACTCATTCCCCAACGATGGTTGATAAGAAGAGTATCGAGTCCAAATTCAACTTTCATGTGGTTTACTTGTGCTTGGTAAGAAATCTTCTTATCGTTGTTATAGTAATCTCCGGAGATATAAAAGATATAAGGATGGGTTTGGATGTCCACAACGCAGTGGCAGATATATCCTAAAGTGAAAGCAAGAAACCGGTCACGATAAAGACCCATCTCCGTATCATACACTTGGTCAAGAAAACTAAGTACAAGTTCGGCAACTCTATGGTGGTGGGCAAGATCACCAAAGTAAGCAGCTTTTTTTGTACGTTTGGGTTGTAATACATGATAGAAGTAAAAAATATCGGGAGCCACGGCACCAAGGTTGGCATAGGAGGCAACATCGGGACGAGAAAGTAAAGCGGCCATCTTGCGTTGGGTCGCGTTTCCATGTTCCAAATGTTTTTTCACTTGGGAGAGAGCTTCAATATGTGTAATCTTTCCTGCCATTTTCTACTTTTTTGACTTTATGGAATGGAACCTATTGAAAGGTTTATCTTAAATCCTATGACATCAATCGAAAAACTAAAGTTTTTGAAAGAAGACCAAGTAAGGTCTTTAGCAAAAGAATTCGGCACGCCACTCTTTGTCTATTCCGAGAAAGAAATTGAACAAAAATGTGACGAGGCTTTGGCATTTCCCAATGCTTTTGGCTTACAAGTCCGTTACGCCATGAAGGCAAATCCCAATTCCAATATCCTTGAGATTATGAAAAAGAAAGGCATCCTCATTGATGCCTCTTCGGAACATGAAGTGGTGCGTGCCCTCCACTTTGGATTCAAACCGGAGTCCATCATGCTCACTTCCCAAGAGTTTCCCAAAGCCTTTGAAGAATTGATAGGAAAAGGGGTTAAGTTCAATGCTTGTTCCCTTCGCCAACTCGAAGCCTTTGGAAAGGCATTTCCTGGAAAATCGGTTTCCATTCGTTTTAATCCGGGACTTGGTTCGGGACATACCAAAAAAACCGATGTAGGGGGAGTCACATCTTCCTTTGGAATTTGGCATGAAAAACTGCCTGAAGTCAAAGCCATCGTAGAAAAATACAAAATCGTTGTGGAAAAAGTTCATACTCATATTGGTTCGGGAAGTGACCCAGAAGTTTGGAAGGCCGTAGCCAAATACACATTAGAATATGCGGAAGCCTTTCCAAGTGTCACTGTGGTGAGTCTTGGTGGTGGATACAAAGTGGGAAGGATGGAAGATGAAAAATCTACCGACTTACAAAAGATTGGTGCACCTGTAAAACCTCAGTTTGAAGAATTTGCAACAAAACATGGAAGAAAACTCATTTTAGAAATTGAACCGGGAACATACCTTGTCGCTTTATGTGGGGCACTTCTCACAACTGTCGACGATTTGGTGGATACCGGCCCTAAAGGGTTCCGATTTATGAAACTCGATGCAGGAATGGATTCCAACACCAGACCTTCGTTATACGGTGCAAGACATCCCCTAGTCACAGTAAAAAATGATGGTGGCATTCCAAAATCTAACGAAGAATATGTGGTAGTGGGTCACTGTTGTGAGTCTGGAGACGTGTTCACCCAAAAAGAAGGGGGAGAACCTATCACTAGACTTATGGGTGAAGCCGAAGTGGGTGACTACGTTGTGATGGAAGCTGTGGGTGCGTATTGTGCAGGAATGTCTACAAAGAACTACAATAGTTTTCCAGAAACGGCAGAGGTTTTACTTCGCACAAATGGAGAAGCAAAACTGATTCGAAAAAAAGAACCAGTTCTTGAAATCTTTCGCAATGAAATCCTCGTTGTAGAATGATCGAATGAACAATTTGTACGGTGTCCTACTGGCAGGTGGGACAGGCACGCGGATGGGAACGGAAGTTCCCAAACAGTTTTTAAAAGTAAAAGGTGAGTCACTTCTTAGGCATTCGGTCAAACGGTTTCGAAAATTTGGACTGATCAAATCCATAACCGTAGTTTCTCATCCCGATTGGATTTTAGAAACGGAAAAAGAGTTGGATGATCTACTGGAAGGGAACGATAGGATTGTTCCTGGTGGGGAAAGCCGCCATCTGTCTACGTTATGTGGACTTCAGTCCATTTCTTATGACACTAAGGATATTATTTTTATCCATGACGTGGCAAGACCAAACTTCAAACAAAACGAACTTTACCAGTTAGTGGAACAAACAAAAATTTTTGGTGGAGCTAGTATTGTAGCAAAATCAACAGAGAGTTTGGTTCGTGTTCGCATTCATACAAACTACACAGAAGAACCATTAAAAAGAGACGAAGTGTATTCGGTAAAAACACCGCAGTCCATTGCGGGCTTTATGATCCAGGAATTATTAGCGGAAGGATTGGATTCTGATCTCAAAAAACATCCTACTGACCTTTGCACTTGGATGGGAAACCGAAGGGTAGGGATAGTCGAAACCGACTATCATAATATCAAAGTCACAAGTCCTGGAGATGCAGAACTTGCTGAATCTTTGTTTTGGGAAGATTTACCTTCCGTGGAATAATTTAAATCGTTGTTTCCATATCCAAATACGGAAAAGGTTTTTGTTTTCGATTGTATCAATTTGAATTCCAAATCCACTGGGTTTTCCATATTTCCCTTGTGGGTTTGACCAACGAACCACACCTGATACAGAAATCTCTCCCGATCTAGTTTGGATTTTTACATTACAATTTTGATTTTGTTCTAAAACGGAACTGGTTTCAATATACAATCCTTCCATCGAAACATTGAGTAAAGTGCCTTGGTTTACTTTGTTATCGTTTCCAGTGAAGTTTACTGGATTAGAAACAGGATATCTCGGAGCAAACACTCTAACTAAAAAAGCTTCATAAATTTGTTTTTCTTCTTTTTGATTGATTAAAAAGGAAAGTTGGACTCCCGCAATTTCAGATCCGTCACTTTCTTTATCAATGCGTACGATCTTTGCTTGTACGGAGATGGAGACAGGTTCTCTATTTTCTTTTTCTAACTTTAAGAGGAGATTGATTGGGTCTCCTACATTTAGAAAGTGGTGTGGAGGAATGGGGATTAGGATTCCGTTGCGAGAGATATTGATGGTTTGTCCATCACCTTCGCGTTCCCCGTCAGAATTAGTCCAATGGAAGGGAACGGGATGTGTTTCTCTATATTTGCTTCTCCATCCGCGTCGCATTCCACTTAAATAAGGTGCTGCGATTTCTCGACGTAAAAAATAAAAGACAGTCCCTAACAAAATGGTAGTGGTAACCATATTCCAGATGATGTCGGCAGTATGGATGCGAATCCCTGCAAGAAAGATTTTTTTACCAAGTGTTACAGAAAGAACCATCCAAACATTGTAAGTAAGGATGAGTAAGGCAAAACATAGGAAAAGATAATAACCAAACTTTCTTTTGGCAAAAAGCCCATAGGCGATGATGGCACTGAGACCCGAGAGTACATATTGTAACGGTTGGATTCTAGAAAGAATCATTGTAAAATGGTCTAAATCCAAATCATATAAGGATGCCGTAATATAGACATTCAGAATAGGAACCGCAAGAAAACCGAGGGTTACGAGGAGAACTGGAATGGGATAATTGAAGAACCGCAAAGTCACCCGCAAATGGAACTCGACTTTAGGGATTTAGTCAACTTATTTTTAAAAGGAAACGTAAGAAGGAATGGGGATTCCTCCTAGACATTGACTTTTACTTACTCCGAATCCTGTGTTTTCTCCTCATTGGTTATGACAGATTCTGTGGTAGTGGGTTCTGCTTGGAGAGCGGTCATCCCATTGATGATGGTATGTAATTCTTGTTGTCTTTCCGAGATCATATCTTCGACAGAAGTTAGGCGACCAATGATGCTATGCAAAATGACAGATAAAAATCCAGGACTTTCTTTTCCCATTGCAAAAAAAATATCCTTGGTAATGATACCTACTTTTGTGTCTTCGGCAGTTGCAACAACGGTGGCGGCTCTTGGAGAAGGAAAAACCAGCGCCATCTCCCCAAAAAATTCTCCTGGTTTGATATTTCTTACAAAATGGTCTTCACCGTTTGCTTTTCGTTTGAAAACTTTAAGTTCCCCTGCAAATACAAAAAACATTTTTCCGTTACAGTCTTCGCCTTCTGAAAATACTTTTGTTCCTTCAGAGAAATGATTTATCCTTACTTCGGTGATGTACTTTCGTAAATGTTCGACGTTCATTTCTCTTCTTCCTTTTTGATTTCTTCTAAAAGTTTGTCCAGTTCGGTAAGCCTTGCTTCAGCCCTATGGAGTTTTTCTACGGTACTTTTTGTGAGTTGGAATAAAAAATGTGTGTTGATGCGAGCCAGTTTTTCGAATTGGTCTTCTCTTAAAATTCCAACCCTAGCATTGGTGGATACCACACTAATGGTCATAGCCCTCGGCCTTCTTGTCAGAAGCGAAAGTTCTCCAAAAAACTCTCCAGGGCCGAGTCCTTTGATGATCTCTTGGCTTCCATCTGGCAGTCGTTTGGTGACAGCAAACATTCCACTCATCACACAATACATACTTCCATCATGAGGATCTCCTTCGCGAAAGATCACATCGCCCCGCAAATAGACTTGCGTAGAGATATTTTGCATAAATTCCAGAATGTTCATGGGATTTGTCCTATTGGTATCTGACATGAGAATAAAAATTCAAAACAAAGGCAAGTGAATCATAAAAACTCACTAGACAGATTTCCCTAGTACAAAAACCTGCTTATACAACCACAATGCGGGCGTGGCGAAATTGGCAGACGCACCAGATTTAGGTTCTGGCGCCGAGAGGCGTGGGGGTTCAAGTCCCTCCGCCCGCAAAACAACTCTTCTTTAAAACAATCCGAACATTCAAATTGATACTACTATTTGTTGTCGTTTTTTCTGGATGTAAGTCACCAGAAAATTCAGGAGTAGGTTCCAGGTCTTGTGCTGAGGCAATGAAATTATACTTTGTGTGTAATATCCTGAATGATAATAACTCGACCGTTTGTAAAGTTCAGTGGGATGGTGCCGTTTTATCTTGCAAAATGATGTAAAAATATTTAACTGAAAAGTGTAACATTTAAAACATGAAAATTTTCCTCAAAGGGAGACTTGTTTGATTTACGAAACATTTTCTCCATCACCTGATTTGAGTTCTTTGATAAAATGTTTTTGGACATTAGTTGTAGTGGATTCGAGTCCTTATTCCAAACAACGAATTGTCCCTGACGGTTGTATGGAATTGGCATTTAATTTTGGAGATCCAATAAAGCGATTTTCGAATGACAATGAATTTGTGATTCAACCGTGGGCTTGTTTTATAGGCCAAATCACCGAACCGTTTTATATAAAACCTACGGGATCTGTGAACACTTTTTCTGTGAGATTTTTTCCTTATGGCATCGCTAATTTTTTTGATAAACCTATGGATCATTATGCAAACCGGGAAATTTCTCTTGATCAATTGTTTGGATTCGATTCTGCGAAAGAACTAGAGAATCAAATTCGTAAGACTTACGATACACCCACTCGCATTCGAGTTATGGAAGATTTTTTTACAACAAAACTCCAAGAGAAAATTACTTCCGATCGAATCCTAAAAAATACCATCGATACTATCTTGGAATCTAAGGGTTATGATTCCATAGATACAATTTTGGGTGAAGGAAATTTAAGCAGAAGGCAACTAGAAAGAAAATTTAAAAAACAAATTGGACTCAGTCCCAAGAAGTTAGCAAAAATTATTCGGATACAAGCGGCTTTAAAAATTCTGATGCACAGGCAATCAGGAAAATTAACTGATATTGCCTATGAAAGTAATTATTTTGATCAGGCTCATTTTATTAAAGATTTTAAGGAATTTACAGGTTTAAGTCCAAAACAGTTTATTGGCGATGATGGAATGTTGCTTTCTTCATTATTTTACAAAAACGATTGAAATGTCGTTTTTTTACAATTTGTAGATTACTTTCTATTGTATCGTAATGCCATCAAAAGGAAAAATAGTAAATGAAACAGTACATCATAACAACGTTAATCTTATTGTGGGGATTGGGATTGACATCTTGTAAAGAAGAAAGTCAATTTGGTGCAGTTACAGAGAAAGTTGGTGAAAACAGAATGAAAAATACAATATCAATTGTGGAAATTCCCGCCTCTGATTTATCCAGAGCTATAACCTTTTATCAAGCTATCCTCAGTGTTGCTATAGAAAGAATGACTATGGGTGATACGGAAATGGGTGTATTACCAGCAGAAAATGGATCGGTCAATGTTGTAATTGTCAAAGGAAAAGATTATACTCCTGCAAAAAATGGTGTATTAGTTTATTTGAATCTTGGTATGGACTTACAACCGGCTTTGGACCAAGTAGAGAAAAATGGTGGGAAAATACTTTTACCAAAAACCTTAATTGATCCAGAGATGGGATACTATGCTTTAATCATTGATTCTGAAGGAAACCGGATGGGGTTCCATTCCAAAAATTAAGTATGGTTTGGTTTGAGGCCCCCGCCAGCGATTAATCCGCAGCGACCATAGGAGCTAGGATACAAGCAAACCGAAGGTTTGACTTGGTGGATGAGTGTTACGAATCCAACGTGAGCAAAACGTTATTTGATGCAGAGATCAATCTCTGAGATAAATTTGAAAGTAACAATGACTACGTGCGGAAATCCTTTTGCACTCGCAAAAGATTGGAGCGTAAAGCGCGGTCGCATAAACCGTTTGATTTTTAAACCACCAAACGATCGCGAGGCGGCCAGTGGACACGATTCCATCTACTTTTAACTAGATCCATACAAAATACTTTTTAGTTTTTGCAACGAATGCCCAAAGATAATCTTCTGCCTTCTTTCTCCACTCGGCAATCGCATTTCCCAAGGAAGTTCCTGCTGGTGGGGAAAGTGTTTGGTTTGTTACCCCCGTTCCATTTAAGTTTTGGCTTGCGGGCACACGACCTCGAATGCTATGAAAAGTATACACTCGATTGGTGGTAAGTGGTTCCGAGATGACGATATCTTGGAGGCCATCCGCATTGGTGTCTTGAAACTGAAGTCCCTGAGAAAAGTTACGATTCGCAATCGAACCTGAAAATAAACTATCCGCTGCTCCCCCAGCACTTAGGTTCATATTGCGAAATCCAGTAATAGGATCATTTAACACTAGATAAACGTCACCGATTCCCGAACTAGCGCCCGTGGCTCCAATCAGTAAATCGGGGAATCCATCACCATTTGTGTCACCGGATGCTATAGTTCCTCCAAAAGAACAATTAGTGGCATTGCAACTTGTTGTGAGAGGGCCTACGAATGTTGCCACCGGTGGATTTGAATAGGGATTTGTTGCATCACAAGTGGAATGGTATACAAATACGATTCCTTGGTTGGTATTGAAAGCATAGGCCCCAACAGCTAAATCAATACATTTGTCGGAATTGAAATAATCTAATACAAAATTAGATCCAAACTGACAACCGTTTGCTCCTGGGCAATCGGATGGACCAAGTGGAGGATTTAAATACTGCTGGGGATTTGTTGGCAAGGTTCCTAAATTGGAAACAAATACGTAGATCCGACCTATTTTAGAGGAATAGAGTGGTGCCCCAACAATTAAATCTTGGTAACCATCTCCATTAACATCTCCTGCAACCGAATGGCTTCCAAAATTATCTCCTGCAGTCGAAATAAAAGAGAAATTCGCAGTGGTTGTATTTTGTGAAGTAAACCCACTTGAACCTTGGCTATGGAATATATAAGCACTCAGATTCCAAGGTGATGTAAAAATGGCATCGTCGTACCCATCGTGATTAGCATCACCACTAACGATAAAACTACCAAGTCTTCCTGAACCTGCTACTCCAGAGAAAATAGTATCGGCCACCCCTCCAGAATTCAAATTTTGAGAAGAGATTCCTGATTCGCCTCGACTTAAAAAAAGGTAAGCTCTTCCTGGATATAATCCGTACGCTTGTGCACCAATGATTGCATCAGCATATCCATCGCCATTGTAGTCGCCAGAACTAATTTTGGAGCCGAAGTATGTATTACTCAGCGCTCCATCTGTCAGTGTCGTATTTGGAATCGTTTCTAATTGTTTAGTTGATAGATCTGTTTTATAAATATAAGCATACCCTTGTGAGGTTGAATTCGGACTTGCCGACACAATCAAATCGGGATACCCATCTCCATTAGTATCATGGTTAGTTCCCATTCGCACTTGGATGGTTTTTGGTTTTTCGAATGGTAAATGTACCGAGATCGTATGGAGACTTCCATAGGTCCAAAAGGTGTTTGTAACTGCTTTTGCTGGCAAGGGATAACGCCAGGTTCCATCGATGATGGGAACTTGCGTATGTAGGATATCATCGGTCCAAACATTGACGAAGGGATGGCCGGTAGGAGCCGTTCCCACAACAAAACCTGTTTCTACAAGGGAGTGGTCTGTAAGGTTAGAGATCGTTACACTGGATTCTGGGAGTAGTGATAAAAAAAGGAAAGGAGACCATTTTTCTAAAAGATTTTTATCAGGACAGAGAGAGTTAGAAAGTTTCATCAAACATTCAATTGGCGGATGAGTGAAGGGATTTGCCCAACAATTGCTTAAAAATAAAGCAATTCCAATTGTCATTAGTCGTAAGGTCAGAAATTGGTTGGATGGTCTAAATTTCATGGTATAATACAACTAACATTGGATTGATGTTTGTAAGTAGCGGATGTGATTGCAATAATTTATTGTCTTCTAAAAAAAGAAAATGAGAGAAGGTGTCAAAACCTAGGATTGGCCTTTTTTTAAAAAATATCTTTTCTTTTGGAATTCTCTAAGTCATTGTTTGCCAATGAGTTTTTTTGAAAGTTTGAAAGCCGTCGCAGCTCAGGCAGTGGAGCTAGTGCAAAACAATCCCCAAGTTGTATCAGGTATCCAGAAGATTATAGAAGAGAACGGGGGAGTTTCAGGAATTGTCCAAAAGTTCAAAGACAAAGGATTTGCAGAAGCTGCTTCCTCTTGGGTTGGAACTGGAGAAAATGTAAATATAAGTGCGGCCGAGGTTTTGAAGGTTTTAGGGAGCGATTCTGTTCAGGAACTTGCAAAAAAAGTAGGTTTAGATTCAGAAGCTACAGCAGGTCTCATTGGGAATTTATTGCCAATGGTGATTGATAAACTTTCTCCTGATGGAAAAGAGCCGGGTGGCGATATTACTTCTCAACTTTCTTCATTGGCTTCTTTGTTTACAAAATAAAATTTAAGTTTACTGAGTTTCATCTAAATTTTGTTAGGTGAAATTCTTTCTTTAAGTTGATAACATTTTTTCTTGCCAAATTTTCTCCCTTAAACCAATCTTTCTTTCATGAAGAATCTGTTTCTAATTTTAATTACCCTCCTTTTTATATTCCAGTGTAAAAAGTCTCCAACCATTGAAGTGGGTAAAAATGCCTTTATATCAGCTACAGTTCTTAATGCCAGAAAAACTCCGACGCTCGATGGAGAAAAAGTGGGAAAACTAAAACTAGGTGATGAAGTTAAGGTTTTAGAAAAATCAGAAAATGATATGGACATTGATGGACTGACTGCTTACTGGTATAAGGTTCAATCCAAGGAAATCACTGGTTGGGTGTTTGGTGGATATCTTTCCAATACTAAAGTAGAATCACGAGATGCTATGATGGCAGCGGTTCAGGGAAATTTTGTTTTTTGTAAAATGCCAGATAGATTGGAATGTACGGATACCATTGAGTTTTATGGGGAAAATTTTATATATCGAAAGTTCAATCAGTATTCAGGTATTAACGAAAAGTTAGAAGGTGTGTTTGATGTATATTCTGACCATTTAGTTTTTGATACAAAATCTAGGTTGATTCGTCCATCGGTATTTATTCAATTTCCGCAAACGGAAGAAGAAAGAACTGCCTACAATAATGCTTATTTTGAATATACCGATTCTGACGAATATCTGGTTTCGTTAAGTACCTATCCAGTAGCTGGAAAAGAGGACATTTACTTTGCAGTTTGTGGTGACAATCTTTTGTTACTGCATGAAAAAAAGGAAAAAGAGGAAATTTGTAAAAGCGAATATGCATTTACTAAATCTTCTTATTCTTCTCCTTAAAGGATTCATTCCGTAACATCATACTCGTTCGATGTGTGTGTGGGTTTTTCCAATTTAAAATTCTTTTTTTAGATTCGGCAGGAAGTTGTTTTAAAAACTCCTGCCAATTTGTTTCTTCCAGAACAGAATAAAATCCAGGTAAATATTGAATTTTGGTTTCGAGGGGAAGGTATTTTTTATACTCAGTGGCCGATACTCCATATACAATTCTATAAATTGGTCTTCCTTTGTGTTTCTCTTCCGGCAGAAAATGAAACGCATCGCCCGCCTTATTGTAACAAATAAAATAATCAAAACCTTGGTGAACGATGATAAGAGATTCTTTAGGAAATTGGAACAAAGGAAGTAAAATCGAATATAATTTATAATCTTGGTTGTTAAAATCTTTTTCTCGGTTCATCGAAAACCATTGATAGAAAAACAAAAACAAACATAAGGTTCCAATTGCTAATTTCGATTTGATTTTTGAAAGACTAGGGAGTAGTAGAAGGTTTGCTGGAATAAAAATTAATAAAAACAATCGAAATGGAAAACTAAAAGCCCTATAACTGAAGATAGGTAGTGAAAGTAGAAAAAATAAGATAACAAGTTTGTCGTAGAATGTTTTTGATTTTTTATCTAGATTTGCTCTTGTGCTCCAATAAAACAATGGAGAGAAAAAGAAAAGAATTTGTTCCCATAGAAATTCGGGAAAAATCTGTGAATACTTATAAAAAGGAGAAAGAAATTGAAATTCTAAATCTTCCCATAAAACAGTTTTTAAATCCTTCCAGTGTAAAACATTGGGAAATAAAAGACTAAGGCCAACCAAACTGAGAGGGAATCCGAAAAGGATGAGGATACGAAATTGTTTGGAAAGGGGAACTTGTTTCCAAATCCAAGGCAATAAAAGAAGTAAAGAAAGCCCCGCTGTGATTTTATGGCTAAGAAACACCAAAACAAAACAGAGTGCCAATCGTAAATAATGGATTCGCTTTTTCTTGTTTTCTAGGTTTTCTAAAATCCAGAGTTCAGTTAAAAATAAGATAAAAAAAACAATCCCACCTAGATTTTTAATAAAATTAAAACTGAAATGAGGGATAAAGGAAGAGGAAATAAGGAGGAGTCCAAAAAGGATTGATTGGAAAAAATTCTGGATGAGTGCGAATGCTAATCTGTATCCTGCTAAAAACAAAAATCCTACCAGTAAAGAAACAAATACTTTATTTGTGATGACGATGTTTGTTCCCAGTTTGGAAAATAAAACCAGTCCATACAAAATGGGAGAGGAATCGGGGCTAAAGAACCTACCTTTAGTTATGTAGGAATTGACTTGTGCTGCATAATAATATCCATCGGCCCCGTAAGCAAAAGGAGAACTCAACTGCACTGCAAGTTGTAAAGATACAATCAAAAGAAAAATAAATAAAACAAAACCAAGTTTTTTATAATTTATAGGCATCGGTAGAACAAAGTTTCGGTTTGCCATCAGTTTCTGAATCTACAAAAACTTGGACATGCGAATATCCATTTTTTTCTGTTTGTTTAAAATATAAGTTTTTACGTTTGAGTGGTGATTGCGATTGGATGAGAAATGTAAGTTCGGATTCCAAAAGGACCCAAGAAAAATGCAGCGGAAAAGACAAAGTGTTTTTGATACGTAAATCTTTTGTTGGAAAGACAATGGATGCATCTGTTCCCAGTGGAGTAAACCTTGTGTCTTCATTGTATAAATCCCGGGAGTGGGGGAATCGTTCTAAGATTTCTAATCCTAACTCTAAGGATAAATAATAAATGATTCCGGACAATTGGCAAAGTCCACCTGCAATTTCAGAACTGACTTGACCTTTTCGGATCACACGCCCTTCTTTGAATCCTTTTTTGATTGTGGGTTCCCCGATTTCATACCAAAAAGAAAAGATTTTTCCTGGATACAAAACCATGTTGTTTATCTTATCGATAGCAACTTGAAGGTTATGGAGTTTTCCTTCTTTGAAAGGAGAAGAAAGTATAGGGAGAGTGAGTTTTAATTCTTCCGACCAGGTTGTATGATCATCGGGGTAAGGTTTTAATCCAAAATTAATTGGCCCTCCCTGTAAAAAAATTCCAAACCATCTGAGGATCACTTTGATTTTCAATTTTATAAATGGAATCAAAGTTAGGTGTTATTCTTTGGAATCTAAAAATACTTCTGTGAAACTTCTATCTGGATTCATGATATAAGAACCTTTGTAGGAATGTGGAGGATGGTTTCCCCAATCTTTAGGAGAAAGGAGAGAAAAATAAGAACCATTTTCCTTTTCATATAAATGAATGGTTTGGCCTGGTTTTTTTTCAAACTGGCAACGGGCTTTATGAAGTTCAATGTCTTTTTCCGCACGTTTTAAAATGAGTTCTGCTTCTTCTTTCAGGCGACGGATTTGTCCTGCAATGACTTCCAGTTTTCCATGTAAATGAAGTTGGACAGATTCTTCTGCCAATTCAATTTCTTTGGCCCTGTCCACAAGACTGATACTTGGTGCAAGCCTACTGGTTCCATAGGTAAGGCTATGATGGGGAGTTTCCTCTGTTTCCATTCTAAGGATTAGACAATCTAAAACTTACAAATTTGCAATTCATTTCTCATTTGGAGTTTGGGGTAGGGTAGAAAAAGGCTCTCCTAAGTTCTTTAGGAAAGCCGAAGGCCAAGGTTTTTGACGATCTTTCTTTTTATGATAACGGTTGGTAACTGACAACCATTGCCTTAGATTTAATTTCTTTTGGCATAGAAGTTTTTGAGAGAACTTTGGAAAGAGATCCTTTGTCTTTGGATTTTCCCATTTGCACCACAAAGAATCCATTTTTTACAACGATAAAAGATTTAGCTGGCAGCTTACCATTGTTATCTGCTTTTAGTTGTGATAAAAAAGTTTCTGCAGATTGTCTGCTGGCAAAAGCAGCAAGTTGGATGGTAAATTGTTTTCCATCTGTTTTATCAACCTTGGATACTTGCGAAGGAAGTTTTTGTGATTTGGAAGACTTTGCAGTGGGAGCCAAGTTTTTAAATCGTTCTTCTTGTTTTGCACTAACCGCTTGTTTTTCTTTTCGTTTTGTCAAATCAACAATTTGTTGTTTTTTCTCTTCTTCCTCATCTTTTGCAGTAGAAGTTTCTACAAAGTAAGGATGGTTTCCGACATCCGCCATTGGAATCTCTTGGGAAGCGATTGTCTGTTCTTTGGATTTGGTTCCTTGGACAAGAGAAGAGGCCGCATTGGTTCCAACAGTTGCCTCTGTTCCGTTAGTTGCTACTGGTGCTGGGATTGTGGTTTCCGTTGTCTCTGGGTTCGTTTGAGTCAGTTCACTTTTTTTCTGAAAAGTTTGTGCCTCTTCTTGTTTCCCGCGTCCTACAGAAACCCCAAGGAAAAAAATAGAAAAGAAAAGTGCAAAGAGAAAGAGGGATAAAACTCCAATTCTTTGTTTGTCTAGGTTAATTACGTAAAATACTCTTTCTTTCATTTTTTAATCCTTTTTTTGATTTCTGAATCGATGATGACAATTTGTTCTTTTAGTTTCTCCCTTTGATTATCGTTAGTTACGACAAAATCAGAGAGAGACTTTTTTTTCTCTAAATCCATTTGAGAAAGATTTCTTTTTTGGAAATCTTCATAATCCATTCCCCCGCGGCTTTTTACCCTTTCCCATGCCACTTCCGGACTCACAGCCACAGTCACCGTGAAATCACAAATGGAATGAGCATCCGTTTCGAATAAGAGGGGAACTTCCCAGGCAATGATACTTCCATCCTTTCTGGAATTAAGGAATTCTGAAAAGGATTTGCGGACCAAGGGATGAATGAGTTCGTTTAATGCATTTAACTTTGTTTTGTCGGAGAAGGCAAGTTCTGCAATTTTGGTGCGAATGGGTGCCCCGTTTGTATCTAAGATAACGTCACCGAAAATTTGAACGAGTTCCTTAATGACAGGGCTATTCGGTTCTGTGAAAGTACGTGCGATGGCATCAGAGCTAATGGTTTCTGCGCCTAATTCACCAAACATAGCAAGTACAGTGGATTTTCCAGAACCAATGGATCCGGTAATTCCAATTAGAGTTTTGTTGTTATGTTTTGGAGTCACGGGTTTATAACATAAAAAACCCGTGAAAGTACAAGTATTTTTTTATCCTAATTTGGAAAAAAAATACTAAAGTATTTGGTAAGTTATTTTTTAGATCGATCCAAGTTCAGAATCCAGTCTTGTACGAGTTTGGCGGACAATTTTGGGTCTTCAATCATCGGAGCATGTCCTATATTTTCTAAAAGAACAGTTTCTAAGTGGGGTTTTAATTTTTGTTTTAAAACATCCATTACCGTATAATGAATGACTTTGTCTTCTTTTCCCCAGATGGCAAGAGTGGGTGCTTGGATCTCGGTTAATTTTTTCTCTAAAACATAACCTTCTTTTCTGATTTGTTTTAAGATGGAGGCATTCCATTCTCTGTTCGCAAAGGATTTGTTTGCAAAGTAAGTTTTCAAAAAACCAGGAAGATAAGGTGGTTTGACAAAAGTAAAACTAAGAAGCCTATCAAAATCTTCGGGACTTGTGACTAAAAGGGGGCTTGGTTTCCCAGACAATTCAATGGTTTGCATTTCGCTTGGAGTTGGACTTTTGATGCCCGCATTGTCAAAGAGGATCAGAGATTTTACCTTCTTTGGGTATTTGGCTGCAAAGATGCCTGCAATCCCTCCACCCATTGAATTACCTATGATATGAAATTCTTTTAACCCTAAAGATTCTGTGAATTGAGAAAGTCTATCTGCTTGCGCTTCTTGGGTGTAGTGGAGTCCTTCTGGTTTGTCTGATTCTCCAAAACCGGGAAGGTCGGGGGCAATGACATGGAAATCTTCTGAAAGGTGTCTAGAAAATCTGGTCCAATGGTCTTTATCTCCACCAAAGCCATGTATGGCGAGGATCGTTTCCGTTTTTCCCTTTTTTTCTGTATATTTCCATTCTAATCCATCAACCAAAATGGATTTGGTTTCCAGGTCGGACCTGAAGCGCTCTAAACTAATTCCTGTTTTGTGGAGGGTTGCAGCACATTGAATTTGTAGGAATAAAAAAAGGATTAGGGTGGTAAATAGTTTCCAATGGGTTTTCATAGTGTCCTTACAAAAAATATAAAGGTTCGTTGACAGAGGGATCAGAAAAAATACTTTGGTCGTAACCGAAGGCCCTGTAGCTCAGTCGGTAGAGCAGAGGACTGAAAATCCTCGTGTCGGCAGTTCGATTCTGTCCGGGGCCACGGTTGCCTAATTTCCAACCTTTCTTTCTTCTCCCATCGTCCAAAGACCCAAAAATTCATTCTCTTCTACCTTTTTACATAGTTCTGGCTTATAGAGTTTTTTTACAGGTGGTTTGGGGTAAATATGGATCTCGTCATTGTCCGGGATAAAGGTGAGCATTCGTAAAATGGTATCTTGGCCTTCAATTTCATACATCGTGTAAGACATCCCTTTCGAAGGAATGATTTGAGAAGTTTCCAAATACTTGCGTGTGTTTTCTGACATAGAATAGAACTTGTTTTCGATTCTTCTTCTTGCAACCAAAAACTTTAAAATCAGGGTTTTCGTTTTTTTAAGAATAACTTGGAAAATAAAATAAGTTTTTCTCGAATTTTTGGTGAAACACCAACAGAGACATTTAGGCGAAAATAATGATCCCAATGTTTGGAAAGCCCAAAAAGAGATCCTGGAGCAATAGCCATTCCTATTTTTTTGGATTCGTTTAATAGTTTATCACCATCTAACGGTGATTTGATCCACAACACAAATCCTCCATCTGGTTTTTGGATCTCTAAAGTTTCGGCACTATGGAAGGTTAAAATTTTTGTATACTCGTCCGTCAATTTTTTGTATTCAGCCCGTAAAAATTTGAGATGTCTTTCGTAGGTTTGTAGTTTTAGAAATTGAAGGACTGCCATTTGGGTGGGATTGTTTTCTGAAATTTTATAAGCCCTTGTTTGTTTACTCAATTCTCGAATTCCTGATTTGGAAGCTACCCAACCCATCCGAAGTCCCGGTGCAATCGTTTTAGAAAACGAAGAACAAAGAAATGACTTAGGACCTTTGGGTTCAGAAGGAAAATAACTCACTAGAGGCTTCGGTCTAGTGCCCGAAAAATATAAATCTCCATAAATATCATCCTCTACCAAATGTATTCCATATAGATAAGAAATTTTAGCCAGGTTTTGTTTGGTCAAATCACTCAAAAGAATTCCATTCGGATTATTAAAGTTAGCTGAGAATAAAAATACTTTTGGTTTGTGGCGTTTGATTAGTTTTTCATATTCATCACTATTGATCCCTTCCTCTTTTCGGTAAGGAATTTCTACCACTTTTAACCTCAGTGTTTCAAAAATTTGAAATAATCCAACATAAATAGGAGAAGGGACAATCACTGTATCTCCTGGTTCTGTTGTGCACAGTAAAGAAAAGGTAATGGCTTCTGTACATCCACTTGTGATTTGGATTTGGTTGTTGTTTATTCTATATCCTTGGATGGAAGTGCGTTTGCTAATCCATTCTCGTAATCCCAGGTTTCCTTGTAAGTCGCCATAAGAAAAAATTTCTTTATACCTGAGGGCTTTTTTAAAAGAAGAGGTTAGGGCTCCGAGTGGCAAATAAATATCAGAAGGAATCGCTGCACCAAAAGAGATGAGTTTTGGGTCCATAACCATACTCATAATTTGTTGGATCCGATCATCCGCTTCCACAGCTGGATAAAATTCATTCTGTGGTCCAGAGATGACTGTGCGGATATTGGGATGTACGAAGTATCCCGACTGAGGGACAACAAAGATATAACCTTCTTCTTCCAAAATACGGTAAGCCTCTTTAGCAGTAGTCAGGCTACATGATTTTAAACTTTGGATTTCACGAAGGGATGGAATTCTTTCACCTTCAGAATAATATCCAGACTTAATTTCGGTTTTTAGGTCTATCGCTAATTGTTTGTATTTTGTCATAGGGTAAACTGTATACGAATAGATTGAGATAACTGTATATGGACAGTTGTCTCTGATTTTGCTATTCTAACACTATGAAAACGGAAAAACCAAGTATTTTTTCAGCAAAACGAACTTCTTTTGTTCGCACTTCGGTCATCCGGGAAATTTTAAAACTGACTGTTGAAAATTCGGATATTCTATCTTTTGCGGGAGGACTCCCTAACCCCAACTTACTTCCGAAAGAGGTTTTAAATACAGTGATGGAGTCTGTGGTTAACGAAAATATTGCCACTGCTTTTCAGTATGGTGATTCTTCAGGATACCTCCCACTACGAACAGAAATTTCAGATAGGTTAACTGATGTTTCTTGGTCATCGCCCGAATCCATTACCATCACCCACGGTTCCCAACAAGGGCTTGATATTTTAGGAAAAATGTTTATGGATTCCGATACCAATGTATTGTTGGAAGACCCTGTGTATTTGGGTGCATTGCAGGCATTTTCTCCATACAATCCTAATTTTTTTAGTGTTCCCATCGAACCCGATGGACCCAATTTGTATTTGTTGGAAGAAATTATATCTCAAAACAAAATCCATGTTTTTTATATTAACCCATCCTACCAGAATCCTTCTACCTATACTTGGTCATTGGAAAAAAGAAAACAAATCGCAAAAATTCTAGATGATAATGAAATCATTCTCCTTGAAGACGAAGCTTATCGGTATTTGGATTTTAGTGGAATGGTTTATCCTTCTGTCAGTTCTTTTCGAAAACGTACTGACCTAACATTTGTTCTTGGAAGTTTTTCAAAAATATTATCTCCCGGATTTCGTTTGGGTTGGACGGTGGTGCCAGAGGTTTATCGTTCTCTTTTTACCGCAATCAAACAAGGAAACGATTTGAATTCCAATCAATTTTCACAAGTGGTTGTTTCCAAACTTTTAAATAGTCTGGATTGGAAGAGTCACCTTCATTCCATTCAAAACTTTTATTCAGAAAAAAAGGAAACCTTGGTTTCTTTGTTAAAAGAATATTTACCAGAGGCTCGGTTTTCGATTCCAGAAGGTGGGATGTTTCTTTGGGTAGAATATCCCAAAGTATCTTCCAAAGAACTTATGGAACGTTGTCTTGCCAGTGGAGTGGCTATGGTTCCTGGAACCGAATTTTCACCCACATGCCGATCTTCTTCTTTTTTTCGAATGAACTTTAGTTTTTTAGAAAATGAAAAATTGGAACTCGGTGTGAAACGAATTACAAAAGCCTATCGAGACATAAATACATGACATACGTTTAGTAATTTTTTCTTGACACTACTATTCGTTTGTTTACTTATTAGATATGAAGCCTGCTGTCACAAAAGCTTTGTATCCAAAATTTTCCATTTTGAGTTTAGAAGAAAAACTAGAGGTCCTGAAAGAGGATCCTAGCTTTCGTCTTCTTGTTGACCAGATCTATCAAAACTATAAGGAAAACCGGTCCACTGTCATTCTTTGATTTGCCTAGACGAAGGATTCGCGCTTCTATGGAAACAAAGTAGGTAATCATGAATTTAGATCTAAATCCCCAAGAAACAAAACACCTTTTGAATGCACTTGCAGTATTCGAATGGGTGAGTAATTCTCCTCACGAAGAAACTGATCCTTCTGTGGACGAGTTCATCCAATCCTTATTAAAAAAACTTTCTGCTGAAAAGGAAAGTCCCATCGTTTCAGAAAACGGACTTTATACCATTTCAGAAGAATACTTCCAAGAAGTATTTGAGTCTTATATTGAACCTTATAACGACGATATATTCTGGACAGATCTTTCGACTGAACTTGCCCAAAGAGATTTGGAACAAAAAGTATCCGCAAAAGATTTGGAAGCGCTGAGCCCGGAAGATTATGAAAACAAGGTCGCCAAAGAAGCAGAAAAATACGATACGGAATTTGAAAAAAACGGCGTAGACAATCTATTCTTAAAAAAATAAAGAAAGTTTGGGGGAAAATTCTACGGAGTTTTTTCCCATTCGATAAGAACCATCGTTTGGTCATCCTCTTGTTCTTCTTTCCCTTGGAAGAGGAAAAGTTGGATGACAAGTTCCGCAAGCACTCGTTCCGATTCTTTCTCTGCATAATCCACAAGAATCTTTTGGATTCGTTCCATTCCAAACTCTTCTCTTGATTCATTTTTTTGTTCCAACATCCCGTCGGTAAAAAGTAAAATTCGATCTCCCTTTGCCATTTGGAATTGTTTTTGCGTATAAGGTTGGTCTTTTTTTAGACCAATGATATTTCCGGTTCGATTCAAAATGATTTGTTCGCCTGTGGATTGAAAAATCTGGTTAGGGTGACCCGCTGACGAATAGTAGATGGTCTTTGTTTTGGTATCGATATCTAATAAAAATCCAGAAAATACAATTTTGAGACCAGAGAATTTATTTTGAATCTTTTGGTTGAGATGGTTCATCAAATCATCTGTTTTGGTGATAAAACGTTTGATGGCTTCGTATTCAGATTTGATGGCCATTGTGTACAAAGCCGCTTGGATTCCGTGCCCAGTAGCATCAGCGACAAAAAAACGAACCGTACCATTATCCAATTCAAAGATATCATAAAAATCTCCACCCACTTCCCCTTGCGGTTGGAAATAAAGATGGATCTTCAAATGTTCAAATTTGATTCCATCCTCCGGTAGGATCTTTTGTTGGATTTTTTTAGCGAGTAAGAGGTCTTTTTTGATTCGATTTAAGGAAGAGTTTAATTGTGAAGTTCTCTCCGAAACAATTTGTTCCAAATTTTCTGTGACAGCCAGTAAAGATTCGTTACTTATTTTTAAACTTTCCGCTAGTTCTTCGGCCCGAATAAAAGCATTGGCAATTCGACTCGAAAGAATCAGAGATTGGATAAAAATAAAACAAAGTAAGGCATAAGGAGTCAGTCCGATCCCTCGGTTATTCACACTGTGACGCAAAATATCAAAGGTAACGGAAAATGCTAAAATAAGAAGTCCCAAAAAAAATAATTTGGAATTAGGCCTTTTGTTAAATACTGCTTTTAGGTTGATATGAATGACATAACCAATAGTGAAAAATGCCAAAACTTGGAATCCATACAACAAAATCGTAAATATGGATATTGGTAAAAACAATGTTAACGCAAATACAATGCTTGCGATAAGTACAAAACGTACATATTTGGGATTGGATTCTTTCGGAAATAGGGAATAGATAAACAGTAAAAAGGTTGGTACGGCAAAATAAAAAGAAGCAAACTCGATCCGAAACGCAGTAGGCCAATGAAAATTAGGAAAGAGTTCTAATACATACCTTTCGCCAGTAAAGGCAAGCCGGATCCCTAGTAAAAAACAAAAGACGGCAAAATAAAAAATGGAAGATTCTTTTCTTTTGTAAAAATACAATCCAAAATGATAAAGACCTATAAGAACAAGTGCACCTAGTAAAAAAAGTTCCCGTGCATTGGCGAGCATCTTCTCCCGGTCCAAAGCATTTTTATTTCCAAGGCTTGGAATGGCCCAAAATCCTCCGAAGTTGTTATCATAGTTTGCGATATGAAACACAAGTTCTATGACTTCTTTGTCAGGAATGAGCGTATAGTATTTGGATTTAATCCTTGGGGTATCGTCAAATTGGTTGATTCCTGGTTTCCCTTGGCCACCAATCAAAATCCCGTTGGCAAAAAATCGATAGGAAGTGGCAACATCAGGGATATAAATTCTTAATTCTTGTCCTACGGTTTGTTTGCTAATATGGATGAACGCGCGTAAGGTGACGTGGCCTGTTCTTGGAAGTTCTTCCCCACCAAATTCCTCATCTTGCCAAGAATTGGGAATTGCCAAATACCCAGTCAGCGGTTTTTCTCCGTGAAACGGTGGGTAATGGAACTCGCCATAATACAATTCCCATTCCCCTTGTAAGTCTACAATGGTATCTTCTTTGAAGGTAATTTCCTTTAAGTCTAGAACCCCTTGGCGGAACCTGTGTGGTTCTTCCTGTTCAGGGTTCTGACAGGCAAGTTGGAAAATCAGGAGAGAAAAAACTCCCGTTAGTAGAATTAGTTTTCGCATAAACGGATTTTAGTTTTTTCTTTGTACAGGATAGAACTAATTTCGTCCAGAATATCCTATCACATCCATAAAAGCAGAAACAGAAAATACTGCTTTTCCGGGACCAGGTTCCCCGTATCCGGGAGGAGTAGGGAGACCATAGTGTTCAAAGGTTTCTTTCCATGCTCGTAACAATTCACAAAAGTAAACCAGTGGTGGGCCTGCTTGTTGGCCAAGAGTGGTATATGGTTCGGGACACCAAGCGGTGAATCTTGGAACAATTCCTTTGGACATAAAAAAATCTAAACCTTGTTTTGTGGAAGTGATGGCTTCTGCGACTGTTTTAAATCCCCAAGGTTCGGAAAGTTCTACCCCACCTACAAAGTTAGGAATTACATTCTCGGGACCAAAGACTTCTGCCGAATCCACTACTCGACGGATCCAATTTTCATAACCAATCCAACTAGATTTTCCAGGACAGATCTTTTCAAAAAGCGCCTTGTCCCAAACTTCATAATTGGGGTGGTAAATTTGGATCCCCGCATCTTTAAACTTCTGACAGTCTTCCTTTTCAAAGGCTTGGGCTACCAGTTTTCCCATCCAACGTTTGGGAAATCTTGCTTCAATGGCTTCCGGATATTGGAGATAAAAATCTACCTCGGATTTTTTCTTTAAGTTGGTAAGGACTGATCCGCCGGTAATGGTATACACTTTGGCAATTTGGTCTTCGGCATCCACCCAAGATAAAACTTCTAAAATATCTTCTACGTCTTTCACACCTGTATAAGGTCGACCTGCTCCTTTTTGTTGGCGGTAGTTGTGGTTGATATCACAATAGGCACATTCTTCGTCTTTTCCAAAGTATTGGCAGTTTCGAAATACTGTGAGGTACAAAAGGTAACCCCATTCAATGACAGGTGCCACTTCACCGGGTAACTTTCCCGATTTGGTTTTGTGTTTGTACCAAGATGGGATCGGAGGATACTCAGCACTCCCAATCTCTGTTTCTTCTAAAAACAAAGTAGGAATTCCTTCTTTCGATTTCATTTTGTAAGGTGAGTTCGGGTTGTTTCTTGTGGAGATCACTGTTTTTAAAAGGCCAAAGTGACCTCCAGAAATTTTAATCTCTTCGGGAGCTTTGGTGTCTGCCCCGTCTTTCAGGTCGGCAAGCGGGATATGATCGAAGGAAAAGATAAAATAATCTTTGGATTTATAAGGGTCTTTGACTAAAAATGATTCCGGTAAAAAGTGAATGCCCTGCCTTAGGATGTCTTGTTTGACAATGGCTTCCATCGGTAGGTCTTTGTACAACCTTTCCATTTCTTCCAGGAGTTTGATGGAGGAGGCGGGTCTTTGGTTTAGTGTAGAGGTTTCAGCCATAATGGGAGTTTTTTTCTTCCTTCCTCTTAGACAAAGCGATTTTCCAAAGGAAAACCTTTCTTTTCCCTTCAAATTCCCTAGTTTCGGGGAAAAATACTGAATATTCGTTTACAAATCCAGTCACTAAATTATTTTTTTTCCGAACTAATGAATTTTTTTTCATTCTAGAAAAAAATACCAAAAAGCTGGGAATTTCTTAACCCTCAGTTTGTTGATTAGAGTAACGAAAGTTGAATTTCACTAAGGGACAGGACGATATGAAAGCATCGAAACTAACCATAATGGGCCTAGTACTTCTTTTTACTGGTCTTACAGTTTGTAAGAAACCAGACGCAGAAGTGTCTGAAGCACCAAAAAAACCAGCAGATTTATCTGCGGTAGTCGTATTTGCGGTGGGAGATTCTAAAATCCAACACGCAGACCAAACAGAAGAAAAAGCACAGCTTGGTGCCCTTCTGAAATCCGGGGATAACGTAGTCACAGGCGACAATGGAAAAGTAGACATCCAATTTGCGGATGGATCGAGCATTCGTATCTCTCCTAAGTCCGCGATTGACTTTGCGAAACTTTCCCAAGACAGTTCAGGAACTACAGACACTCAAATTGCTCTAGTTTCAGGAAAGGTATTTGCGAAAGTCAACAAAGCTAAGAAAGAAGACAACTTTACTGTCGTAACACCAACTGCGATTGCGGGTGTGCGAGGAACGTCTTTTATCGTAGAAGCTGCTGAGGGAAAACCTGCGAAAGTAAAAGTAGTAGAAGGTGCGGTTGCATTTGCTCCACGTGTTCCTGCTTTAGAAAAACTTTCTTCAGAAGAAATTTCTGGAAATGCAGATTTGAAAAAACTCCAAGAGTCTTTAGCGAAAGCAGAAGTAATCTTAGAGAAAGACCAAGCATCCACACAATCAGCAAAATCTGCTGACCTTGCAAAGTCTGCTGACATCCAAACTTTGGATTTGAACAAAGCATTCAAAACTGCTGAGAAAGAAAAACTCGTTGTTGAAACTGCAAAACTGACTAAAAACGAAGAACAAGAAATCAAAACGATCGTTACAGTGGACAAAAAGACTGCAGAGGAAATTGCAAAACTTAGCGAATCTGCTCAAACTGAAAAGTTAGATGAGTTGAAAAAACAAGAAATTGATGCTAAGAGACAAGCAATTGAAACTGAAGTTGCAAAACGCCAAGAAGATGAGAAGAAAAAATTCGAAGAGTCTTTGGCTAACCAACCTAAAGAATTTAAGTCTAAAAAAGACATTGTAAACTACTACGAAAGAATTGAAAAAATCGTTTTAGTAGACGGTAAAACAGTGATTGGAGCGATCATCAACCAAGAAAACGGACAGTTGATTGTTCACACTGAAAATGGTGTTAAGAGAATTGATATGGATAATGTAGAAGAAGTCATCTATGACCTTCAACAAAAATCCAAATTCTAAATAAACCAACCCTTACGTAGAAAAGAAGCCTGGAGGAAGTATCCTTCGGGCTTTTTTTATGTACTGGAATTTTTTATTTTTCACGAGCTTTGTATTCGTTCCAAAGGATTCGGATGGTACTTATCAGAGGACTCACTTCAATCACGAGTAAATTGGATTCATATTTAACAAGTAGGGTATTGTTTCCAAATCGGTCCATTTCACCCCATTCCACTTGTAAATGAGGAGAGTGAGAGAGGGCCTTTTTAATGAGTAGTTTCACTTCAAAATCAGAGAGGGTTTCTCCGATTTCACTTAAATCTGAAAGGATAGAAAAAAAGAAGGTTTTTGCTAGTTCCTCTTTAAATGCCTCCAATTGTTCCTGGTCCATAGTTTATCTTTCGGACCAATCAGTTTGCTTCGTCTGAAAAATATTCCTCTGCATGATAGGAAGAACGAACGAGTGGGCCTGAGGCGACTGTTTTGAATCCAGTTCGATAGGCAAATTCCTTCCAAAATTCAAACGTTTCTGGCTTCACAAATTCTTGGACTGGGTAGTGAGTGGGGCCTGGTTGGAGGTATTGGCCAATGGTTAACATCCGAACCCCGTGTTGATACAGTTCTACCAAACACTGTTTGACATCCTCTTCTTTTTCCCCAAGACCTAAAATGAGGCCACTTTTGGTAAGGAAACCATGTTTTGCAATATGGGAAAGTACCTCAAGTGATCGTTTGTAGTTCTTCTGGGGTGTGATCGTGGGAAAAAGTCTCTCCACAGTTTCGATGTTATGATTGATGATATTGGGTTTTGCGGCATAAAGAATTTGTAAGGAATCTTCTTTGGCCTTAAAATCAGGGATAAGAACTTCTATGGAACATGTAGGACGATACGATTTGATTTTCGTAATGGTTTCGGCAAAATGTCCAGCTCCCCCATCTTTTAGGTCGTCACGGTTTACCGCAGTTAAAACCACATGGCGAAGTTCGAGTTCTGCCACAGACCTTGCGACTCTTTCGGGTTCTTCCGAATCAAGCGCGTTTGGTTTTCCAAATGCCACATCGCAGTATTGGCATCTTCTTGTGCAGATATCTCCAGACAACATATAGGTGGCGGTCTTGCGGTTCCAACAATGGTTGAGGTTGGGACAACTGGCTGATTCACAAACGGTATGGAGTTTTTTGGATTCTACCTCTTCCCGCACTTTGGATAGGGCATCTCCTTCCGTAGGAAAACTCACTCGCACCTTCATCCACTCGGGAAGGTCCACCCGGGGACTGATATTTTTAGAGCGAGGTTTCTTTTTTAACGGATTCATACCTTCTTTAGACTTTTTGAAATGAGGCCACTTTGTAAAATGGAAAATCATGAGGATCAACGCATTTCTAGCTAAATTAGGTCTCGGTTCCCGTAGAAAAGTAGAAGATTTGGTTCTCTCCGGAAGAATCAAAATTAACGGAAGCACCATTACTGATCTTTCTTTTCAAGTATCAGAAACCGATTCCGTGAGTTTCGACGGAAATCCCGTTCAAATGGAAGAGGAGTCATTGAAACGACCCAAAATCATTGCCTTCAATAAACCAGCAGGTTACCTAACTTCGCACGAAGACAAGTTCCATGAGAACACCATTTTTTCCCTGCTGCCGGAAGGTTTTCAAAAATACAATTATGCAGGTCGTTTGGATTTGGATTCTCGTGGACTTTTACTTTTATCGATCGATGGAGATTTTATCCAAAAAGTAACACATCCAAGGAATAAAATTGATAAAGAATATATCATCAGTTTGAAACAACCTGTTGCATGGAAAGCCATTGCCGATGAATTTATGTTAGGTGTTAGAGAAGGTGGAGATACTCTCCGTGCCCTTGCAGTAAAACCAGCCAATGTAATGCCAGAAAAAACGAACCCCGGTTTCACGAGTTACCTCAGTATTATTTTAAAAGAAGGGAAAAAACGCCAAATCCGTAGAATGTGTAAGGCAAAGGATTTAGTAGTGCTTGATCTCTATCGAATTCGGATTGGAAAATTGGATTTACGAGACTTTGTTCTAGACGAAGGCAAATACAAGGTTGTGACCGAAGAACAAGTTCTTGGAAAACCAATTTCTTAATTTGGTTGAAGAATCCAATCCAGTCTTAAAATGGTGAGGTTAGGGGATTTGTGTTTTTGAAATCAAAACCGTTTTTATTATATCCAGTCGTTCTTTTTTTATTTATCTTTTTTGTAGATAAAATTTTCCTTTTGCCCATCTTCCATGATGAATTTCTCCAGGCAGGGAACTCTGTTTTTTATTTCCAAAGAAAGGAACTTGCCAAGCGTCTGTTAGCTGACAAGGAAGCGAGTGAAAAAAACTTAACACTTGTTTTTGGAGACTCACGTTCTTACCCTTTTTCGGAACTAGGGATTCCTGAACCTTACCGTAAAAACTGGACACTCTACAATTTTAGTAGTCCGCAAGGCATTCCAATGAATTCCTATATTCAATTGAAAAAACTTTTGGCTATGGGGATCAAACCAGAGTTTGTCATTCTTTCACTCAGTCCAGAAGCCTTTGATGATAATAAAGGATTTATTCTTTCCCCATTTTTACGAATGGGATGTGATAATGAATGTTTAGACATTGTATGGAAAGACATTCCCTTGAAAGAGAAGTGGGCTTATTTATTAGATAAGGTTTTTTCTATTCGGAGTGTCGAACTAAACCTTTCCCTCTTGAGTTCTCGTCTCAAACGTGGAAAACTAAAGGAATACAAATCTAAATACAATGAAGAGTTCCAACTGATCAATTATACGAAAGGTGAGTATTTGATGTATGGGGTTCAGTCCAATCCGATTGAAAAAATCAAAAAAGATACACTTCGGATTGGAAGTTTGTATATGGGTTCATATACACTGGGTTCGTCGCAAAGACCTTATGTGGAAGCTTTTTTAGACCTAACACGAAAAAACCAAATTAAAACTTTAGTACTTTGGCCAAAGGTTTATGGTGATTATTACAAGTATTATGAAAAATTTCATATAAAGGAAGTTTGGTGGGAGCCAACGGAAATTATGGCAAAATCCTATGGAGCTTATACTTTAAATTGGAACAAGGAAGGAACCTGCGATTTATTTAATGATGCTTCCCACCAATCTGCTTTTTGTTTTATTGACCAAATGAAAGAAATTTGGGTAAATTACGCTGAAAGATAGACTAAAGAAAATTCCTTATAAAATTAAAGCACCACTGCGGACAGTCCGCCCGAAACGCTCCTTTCGGTTTGCGATTTGGAGTTTGATTAGTAGTACCGTATCCATTTGGTCAATACTAGCCGTCACAAATTGGTTCGGTCATTCTTTACTCATTGGTTCTTTTGGTGCAACGGCTGTACTTCTCTTTGCTGTTCCAGAAGCACCACTTTCTCAACCCAGAAATTTAATTGGTGGGCATATGATTTCTGCAACCATTGCAGTGATTCTTGTGGCTACACTCGGAACCAATTTTTTCACCATTGGATTTTCGGTAGGACTATCTATTTTTGTTATGTATTTAACTCACACCTTACACCCGCCAGGTGGGGCTACGGCACTCATTGGAGTTTTGGGGGGAGTGGGGGTTGATTTTATTTTGTTCCCCGTTTTTATTGGGGTAATGATTTTACTAGTGAATGCACTCTTAGTGAATAATTTTGTCCACCACCGAAAGTATCCGGTGGTGTGGTTTTAGAATTTTACCAGTTTAGTTTTTTGGAATCTTCAACAAACTTTGCAAGTCCACTGTCAGTGAGTGGGTGTTTGAAAAGCATTTCAAATACAGAATAAGGTAAGGTAACACAATCTGCCCCACGAAGTGCTACTTCTTTGAAGTGAATGGGGTGGCGCACGGATGCCGCAAGGATTTGTGTTTCAATTCCGTAGTTGTCATAAATGTCTCGGATTTCGGAGATCAGTTCTAATCCATCATATCCAATATCATCCAAACGTCCCACAAATGGAGAGATGAAACTCGCACCCGCTTTGGCAGCAAGTAGAGCTTGGTTGGCTGTGAAACAAAGAGTTACGTTAGTTCGAATTCCTTGGTCTGAGAACGCCTTCACCGCTTTGATTCCTTCAGGAATCAGAGGAACTTTTACCACTACGTTTTCTGCAATTTTAGAAAGTTCTAAACCTTCTTTGATCATGGTCGGAGCATCGGTTGCAAGAACTTCGGCGCTCACAGGCCCTTTGACAAAACTACAAATTTCTTTGATGACTTCCGTGAACTTACGACCGGATTTTGCAATGATGGATGGGTTTGTGGTAATTCCGTCTAGGAGACCAAGTTCATGGACTTTTTTGATTTCGTCTATGTTGGCTGTGTCTAAAAATAAATTCATTTTGCCTCGTATGGATGGCTTGGACGAACCAAGCCTCACGAGACAAGGTAACTACGGGATTAAATCCCGCAAGGTTTTTGTTTCTTGAACGCTGAAGAAATCGACATAATCCTTGGCGATTACCTCTTTTAAGTTCGCAGAAAAATAATCAATCCGGCGCGTGTAAGGAGCTTTTTTATATCCTTCTCTCCATACCACGGCAAATCCTCCTCGAGGCGGGTTCTCACGTCTTTCTACAAGTTCCCAAATCGCGGCTCCGGAAACCTTGTCATCGCCAATGGATTCTTTTCTGGGTTTCCCGTATTTCTTTTCCATCTTCTCTTTGATTTTATCTGTTGGAACTAAATTGAAAGTTACTCCAACGGAAAAGAGGATTCCGTTTTCTCGAAATTCAGTTTGTCCATCGATGGAAGGATCTGATTCAGGCGCACCTTCTCTTTTCGGGCGAACTTCTTTAAGTAATTCTGGTGTTTTATAAAAGCGGTAAAGATAGAAAATTCCGTTTCGTTTGATCAGAAGGCTTTCTTCTTTTTTTTCATTTAAGAGTTCGATTTTTTCCTTGGAATCTGGATTGGTAGCCATTGACAAAAATTTTTCACGAATGGATTCAAAGGTCATTCCCCAAGAGGCTTCTGCAAATCCATCCAAACTATTGGGCATTTCTGTTTGGGCGCTAAGAAGTCCAGGGATTAGGAAAAGAAGGAAAACCAGATATTTCTTCATATGATTTCTATCGGTCAAAGTGAGAAAAAAGAGAACCTGTTTCTTACTTAAAATCGTCTCGGAAAGGGTCGTCCCCCAAACCAAAATCATCTTCTTCATTGGAAAAGGGTCCATCCTCTTCTTCGTTCCAGCCACTATTGGAGGTGGGATCTGTTGAGGATGGTGCCCCCCAATCTTCCTCTTCTTCAAAAGTATAAATAGAATTACCTTCCTCAAAACTCATTCCTAAGATGGGTTCCTTGTTCCAAAGGAAAACAAGCACTGGGATTTGTATTAAAACAAGGAGTAAGTAAAACAAAAAGAAAAGGTCACGGTCGAGACCGTAGTGGACAGCCCCAGCAGCCAAATTTCCTAAGGCAAGACCAGAAAGTGTAGGTTTGGCGAGTATTAGGTATTTTTCCCCACGGTAAGCATCTTTTAAGAAGGGAAAGGAAAAGAAAAGAGCTAAAAAGAAAATCGGCATATGGAAGATATGTTCGAAAGGCCCAGGTCCTTTTTCACCGAGCACGGATCCAAGTAGAGACCAAAGCCAAACAAAAAGGGCACCACCTAAAAATGCCCCGCTTCCGTAGACTAAATTTCCCCCTGATTCCAAAACATCCAAACAAATGCGGAATACATCCCCACGAATCTCTGTTAGTTCTTCTCTGCGGTAATTTGTTTTTTTAGAAAAGAATAAAATCTTTACGTAATAAACGATTACCGCTGTCACCAAACAAAAGAAGGTGAGAAATAGGAGGAAAAGAAAAAATTCCATTAGTGACGGAAATGCCTCATTCCAGTGAACACCATAATCAGACCATGTTCATCTGCGGCTTGGATGACTTCTTCATCACGGATAGATCCGCCTGGTTGGATGATGGCTTTAGCACCCACTTTGGCAATGGCATCAATTCCATCTCGGAAAGGGAAAAACGCATCACTACCCACGTAAGATCCTACAACAGAAAGTCCCACTTTTTGGGCCTTAATGGCTCCAAGTTCGACTGAATCCACGCGAGACATTTGTCCAGCTCCAATACCTAGAGTTGAATTTTGGTCTGTATAAACAATCGCATTAGATTTGATAAACTTCACACAGTTCCAAGCAAACATTAATCCTTCTAAGTCATCTGCAGTTGGTTGTTTTTTCGATACAATTTTAAGTTTGTCTTTAGTAATCAAATCATAGTCACGATTTTGGATGAGTAGTCCGTGGTGAAGAGAACGTAAATCAAGTTCATCCAAAGCTTCATTAAATTTGGCAATAGGGATTAAACGAATGTTAGGTTTTTTTCCGAAAATTTCCAAAGCTTCCTCTGAAAAACTTTCAGCAATTACACCTTCTACAAAGTTTTTTGTGATTTCTTCTGCTGCCTCTTTTTCCACACGACCGTGAATTCCAATGATCCCACCAAAAGCAGAAATAGGATCTGTTTTTCTAGCAAGTTCAAAGGACTCGAGGACATTTTCTCCGAATGCAATTCCACAAGGGTTTAAGTGTTTTACAATGGAAACAGCATTTTTAGGAAGTAAACTCGCCACATGAAAGGCCGCATCAAAATCCAACATATTATTGAATGAGAGTTCTTTTCCTTGTAAGGCTTCAAACTGTGATTTGATAAAAAGCGGTTCATAAAAAGCCGCATCTTGGTGCGGGTTTTCGCCATACCTAAGTTTTTGTTTTTTATTAAAGGCAAATGTGATTTTATCAGGGTATTTGATATCTAACTTTTTATTAAAGAAAGTGGAGATGGCTGAGTCGTAAGAAGCAGTTTCAGAAAATACTTTTGCCGCATATTTAAAAGCAGTTTCACGTGATATCTTTCCTTTGTTTGTCGTAAATTCAGATTGGAAAGACTCGTAATCTTTTGGGTCAGTAAGAACCACTACGTTTTTATGATTTTTTGCCGCCGAACGGAGCATAGACGGCCCACCGATATCAATGTTTTCGATCGCATCTTCGAGGGTTACATCTGGTTTCATCACCGTTTTGACAAATGGATAAAGATTCACAATCACAAGAGTGATAGGGACAATTCCATTAGCGTCCATTTGTTTCACATGGTCAGGGTTCGTTGTATCACCAAGGAGTCCTCCATGAATTTTTGGGTGGAGGGTTTTGACACGTCCATGTAGGATTTCTGGAAAACCTGTGAACTCATCTACCTTTTTCACAGGAATTCCTGCTTTGGAAAGGGCATCATAGGTTCCGCCAGTGGAAAGAATTTCTACTCCATTTTTGGCGAGGAAGGAACAGATCTCGGTAATTCCGGCTTTATCGGATACGGATACGAGTGCTCTTTTGATTTCGATCATTTTAGGATTTCTACCTTTCGTTCTTTGATTTTTAGTTTATCTTCACAAAACAGTTGTATAGCGAGTGGAAGGATTTTATGTTCTTCCGCGAGGATTGCAAGGGATAGTTCTTTTTCATTCCATTCGGGGGCAATGGCAATCGCTTTTTGTAAAATGATGGGACCTGTGTCCACACCTTCCTCCACAAAGTGAACCGTACATCCTGCTACTTTGACCCCATAATCGAGGGCTTGTTTTTGGGAATCGAGTCCGGGGAAGGCGGGAAGAAGGCTTGGGTGTACATTGATGATTTTGTTTTTAAACATCCTAACAAATTCAGGTTTTAAGATCCTCATGTAGCCACAAGCCACAACCAGATCTGGGGAAAAACTTTCCACTTCTAATAGTAAGTCCCTATGGTATTTAGCTTTCTCCGAATAGTTGGCGTACGGGATGACCTTTGTCGGGATTCCCAAGGATTTAGCGATCCCGAGTGCTTTGGCCTCAGGATTGTCTGACACAAGGGCCATAAGCTCGATCTTTAGCTTTTTTTTTCGTATGTACTCGACGGAAGCTGTAAAATTGGACCCTCTGCCCGAGGCCAAAAAAACTACACGTTTTATTTTTCCCATGTGATATTCTAAGAATATTCACTTGGGTCATTAAGCAAGTATCCTTTTTGGTCGATGGGAATACTCAGGAGAAAAAAATGTCGCTTGCGAGAAAAACCGGTGCCTCTGCTTACAATGAATACAAAGCCAATGAGATATCTACCGTTAGCCAGATCAAACTGATTGTGATGCTCTTTGACGGTGCCATCCGATTCCTCGGTGTAGCCAAGGACAATATGACTCCCCGAAAATATGATGTGGTGAACAACAATATCATCAAAACCCAAGATATCATTACAGAACTTCTACTCTCTCTCAATATGGAAGAGGGAAAAGAAGTGGCAAACAACCTCTTGTCCTTATATGTTTATTTAAAGAAAAGATTGCTCGAAGCCAATATGCGTAAGGATAAAGAGATCATTGAAGAATGTATCAAAATCCTGATTGAGTTAAAAATGTCTTGGGAAGAGTTAGAAAAAAAAGACGCTCCCAATCCAAATACAACTTCTGGCGCACGTCCCACTGGAATTTCCATTACTGGTTAATCGACTAGAGAAATTTATGATTTCATCGAAACAAAGTACCAAACAACTTTTACAAAAGAAGATTCAATTTTTGGAATCACTCATAACCAATCTCAAACGGGAAGAGGAATTACTTTCTTATCGAGATGCTGATTCTGCTGTGAAGTTGGAGTTTAAAAACGAAACTCTAGTGAAAAATCTAGAAGAAGTTGATCGTAAACTTTGGGAAAGGCAGGAAATGGAAGTTTACACAGAAGAGGAAATTGCGATTTCTGAAACTGTATTTGAAAGATTGGATGAAGCCAGAAACTTACAACAAAAGGTTCAAGAATTACTTGTTTTTGAAATGAATGAGAGTAAAAAAGAGTATTGGGAATTCAGTATCAAACGTAGATTAAAATCACATTTGATTCAGTCTTCCGGCCTCTCATGGACAAAAAATTACTGTTAAATGATTCTCTTCATTTTTTAGGACTTGGCCCTGGGTTCACAGAATCGGAACTCAAAGAATCCTACCATAAACTCGCCAAAAAATACCACCCTGATTCAGGAGAATTTACAAGTGATATAATGTTTTTGGAGTTGAATAAACATTATGAATCCTTAAAGGATTTCCTTTTAATCCACCCAGAAGAGGAGTCTTTTACACCTAGCGGTCGAGAGGATACTGACTTTCGGGATAAAAAAAATCCACATATCAAACCGTCCAAAGATCCAGTATTTCATGAATACAAATTAGCTAAGGAAAAAGAAACGGAAGCGATTTTAAGTTATTATGAAAAACGAAACCTGCATCCCATTGAACTTTCAGAAATCGCAAACAAAGAACTTGTACAGTTACGAAAAGACTTAGAACCTGTTTTATCAGTATACGCAGAGATTTTAAAAAAACATCCCACAAGCCTTTGGGCCAGTGATGCCAAAGATTCCTTGGAACGACTTCGTGTTTGGTGGAGTTAAAAAAAAACGCCAGAGAAAAACTCTCCGGCGTTTTCGAATTAAGGACTCTTTGTTTGCGAATCGTTTATTTCTTCACAAAATCAAATTACCTTTGTATCTTTTTTTTAATCTTACGGTGTAGGTGCTGCTGCTTCTCCACCGAGGAGACCTAAAGAAATTTCTGGAATCCAACTGATAAGCATAAGTCCAATGAGAAATAGTCCCACAATAGGAGCTACCGATTGGATCACTTTACCTAACGGTTGTTTGAAGATTCCTGATGCCACAAATAGATTCACTCCCACAGGTGGTGTTAAGTAACCAATCTCCAAGTTCACAATCATAATGATTCCAAAGTGTACTGGATTGATTCCATAATTGACAGCCATTGGAGCAAGAAGTGGTGCTAATACAAGAATCGCACTCATAATATCCATAAACATTCCCACGATGAGTAACAAAATGTTCACACCAATCAGGAAGGTTACAGGACTTGAAATGAGTTCTGACATGGTCGCAACGAGATTTTGCGGAATTTCGTTTTCGATCATGAACTTGTTTAAACTCACAGCAAGGATTAGGATGAGGAAAAGAATCCCTAACATCTCAGCACTTTCGGCCATGATTTTGGGAATCTTAGGAAAACTAAGTTCTTTGTGGATAAACACTTCTACAAGGATGGCATAAAATACAGCAATGGCTGCTGATTCTGTAGCAGTGAAGAATCCTGAGTAAATTCCCCCAAGAATGACCACTGGCATAAGAAGGGCAAGAACTCCTTCTTTCCATGCAGTGCGAATTTCTGGCCAGTCCCATTTTCCACGACCTACGTTTCCGGCACGAAACACGGAGTAGATCATAAGAAGCGACATGAGTAAAATTCCAGGACCAATCCCTGCAATGAAAAGATCAGTAACAGAAACTCCCACCATAATTGCATACACAATCATTGGAATACTTGGAGGAATGATGATCCCAAGAGTTCCCCCTGAAGCGAGTAGACCCATTGAGAATTGTGTAGGGTATCCTGCTTTAGTAAGAGAAGGATACATGAGTCCACCGATCGCAATGAGTGTTACAGGAGAAGATCCAGAAATAGCAGCAAAGATCCCACAAGAAAAAACACCTGCGATGGCAAGTCCTGCAGGGATTGGTGCTGTCATGGCTTGTGCAATTCGAATGAGTCGTCTTGCAATACTACCATGAGTCATTAAGTTTCCCGCAATGATAAACAAAGGAATCGCAAGAAGGATTTCTTTATCTCCCGCAAAAAACAAATCCCCAATGATACTATTGAGTTCATGGAAAGACTCAAGAGGTGGATCTGGTAAAAAGTAATAACAATACACAGTGATGGCACCCATAAGTACAATGAGTGGTTGTCTGAGTAAAATTAAAGCAAGTAAGAGTAGGAGTATTCCCCAAGAACCCATTATTGATTCCCCCGTGAATTAGATTCGGAAAGTTCTTTTTCCGCAAGTTCCAAAGCTTCTGTGGCTTCATTGATGTCGGAAGGAATGAGGGCAGGAAAAATTCCATAACACAAATGTCTAAATCCCATAGAGAGAAAGATATATGGGAAAATCATCTGAACTTTCCACAAATGAATTTCTGTGACTGGATTCACTTCATCTAAACTGATACTTTCTAGAACATAAATGACAGATAGGTAAGCGAGGAATAAAAAGAAAAAAGAGATCACCCACTGTTCGATTACCTTAACATAAGGTAAAAGTTTTTTTGGTAATACTTTATCTGCAATTTCTGGACGAAGGTGAGAACCTTTGGCACTTGCAAGTGCAGATCCAAAAAGACCACCCCATAACATAAAATAGAGAGAAAGTTTTTGTGCCCAAATGATTCCACCAAGGCCTAACCACTCTAAAAATCCGGAGGTTCCTCCGTGAATGGATTCTGCAATGTAAACACTCCAATCACCAACAAATCCGGCAACGCTAGTGTTCGGATAGGCTTCTGAGATTTCCATAACCCAACCTAGAACTTTATCGATGACTTCCCTTTTGGAAACGTCAGCAATCATGAGAAGAGTGAGCAGAAGGAAACAAATTCCTCCCGCCCATTTCTCGCCGAAACTCAAAGTATTTAGAATTCGTTCGACGAATTTCATTTATCTATATCCTTCCTTAACTTATCCGCCGCAAGCTGCTTTCGCTTTTTGGATTTTATCGTAGATCATTTTAGACTGACCACCGATTTTTCCAACCACTTGGCTTGAAACTGCATTCGCAGCAGCTTTAAATCCAGCTAAATCAGCATTAGAAGGTTCGTACACTTGAACATCTGCTTTTTTAAGAGTAGCAATCATGTTCTTTTCGATCGAACGAACTGCTTGTCTTGCACCTGGAGCTAGTTTATTTCCTTCACCCATAAGCGTTTTCTTTTGTTCGTCATTCAGAGTGTCCCAAAACTTTTTGGAATATAGGATGGCAGCTGGTTGGTAAATGTGGCGAGTTAAAGTAAAATATTTAATCGCTGTTTGCCATTCTGCTGCCAAAGTAAAGAGAGGAGTGTTATCGAATCCTTCTACCACACCTGTTTGGAGGGAAGGAAGAACTTCTGGGATCGCAATCGGAATTCCACTCACACCTAATTGTTTCCAATAGGCAATATGAACCGGAGACTCTTGGATTCTAATTTTGATTCCTTTTAGGTCATCAGGAGTTTTGACAGGAGCGGATTTTGTCCCAATGGAACGGTATCCATTTTCTGCCCAAGTCACAAAGATGAGTCCTTTGGATTCAAAAAGTTTACGAAAGTCTTCTTGTAAGTGATCATCAAGAACACAGTCTGCTTGTGCATAAGAACTAAATAGGTAAGGAATTTCCAAAACATTGAGTTCTTTGACTGTATTGGCAAGAGCCCCTGCTGTGAGGCCAGCACCTTGCAGTTTTCCACGGATGACTTGTTGGAGGATTTCATTTTCTCCACCCATTTGTCCACCAGGGTAAATTTTAAACTTAATTTGACCTTGAGATTCCGTTTCAATTTTCTTTTTGATTTTAGCAAGTTCGTTTGCCCACGGAGATCCTTCCGGTGCCACGGTTGCTAATTTAACGGTTGTTTGAGCAAATAATCCCCCACTGATGGTGAGGGTTATACTTACACAAACTAAATACTTTAATTGTTTTAAAAACATCTAGTTCTCCTAGTTAATGTCTATAGTTCTTCGAGTAATTTCTTAGCTTTACGTTGTTCTACGATTTGATCTGCTTCGATTTCAGGAAGGGAAGCTGCTTTGCCTTTGATGACAAATTCTAATTGTTTTTTGAATTTGTCTTCATTTCCTTTGAGGCGGCTTTCTGCATACAATACACGTACGGCAAAGTAGTTAGGGTGTTTTGCAATTGCTTCTTCGAACAATTTGTCCGCTAGTTTTTTATCTCCTGTTGGAGAAAGAGCGTTACTTGCGGCATCGTATCTAAGGGTTGCTGAGTAAAAATACTCTTTACCCATAGTTTTTTCGATTTCTTTTGCACGGTTGATCATTGCAGAGAATTTAGAACGATTGGATAGTAGAGTTGTAAAACCTACCATTCTTGACCACTTTGCAAGAGATGCATATCTCCAATAAAGAGCATCAATATCTTGTGGTCCAAGAGCATCCAAAGCCTTTTCGATCTCTAGTTTTTCTTTCACAACTTTGTCACGAAATTTTGGGTTCATCGCAAGAGCGGCTTCACACCAAGTCACTGCGGCATCGTAATATTGAATGGATTCTTCTTTTACTTTTTCATCTGTATCGGCATCACCTGTAAGTTTTAGCCAAAGATGTCCGTCACTTAGTAGATAGTTTCCACGGCAGAGTAACACTTTTACGTCTGCGTATTGTGGGTTCTCTAAAGCAAATTTTTCTAAACCAACAAGGGCTTGTCTTAGGTCTTGTTCGTTTTGACGGTTTTTCCAGAGTTTTTCAAGGTCCGCTGGAAGTTTTGCTGGGGTTGTTGCTCTTTCTACATTTGAGTCAGAGATTTTTACCGATCTTGATTTTCCACAAGCAACCACAGACAAAAGTACAAGACCTGCTATTGCTATTTTTGACCAATGTTTTGTTTGGTACATTTTGTATCATCCTCCAAAGATTTTTGGGATGGAAACATCCCTTTCTATTTGTATCCTCATGGTTGGAATTTGGGGCAAAAATTTAGAAAAATTCTAAAAAAAGCACAAAGAATTCCCATGATTTCGGAAAAAAATACATGCATTTGACTTAAATGCAAGAAAGTTTTATTTTAAGGGACAATAAGAGTGTTCGAGGAAGGGGAAACCTTAAACGAACTACTGCTATTTTGGAGATTGACAGCTAGGCCCAGAGTTCGCATGGCAATATAGGTTCCGGGTGTAAGTGTTGCAAAAAACCGACAACTGACGCCTGTGGCATTGTCTTTGGTGGATGGATCAATTTCAAACGTGTATTCGACTGGTTGGACAATCGTCGAAGACGCCAAAACACAATCGGTTCCTAAATTGAGATCAGTGGGGTTTTGGACTTCTTTTTCTGAAATCCCGGTGTAAAGACGGTATCCTTGGAAGATAAACTCTGGGTTTTGGGCTCTCACTTTGATGGTAAAATTGGAACTTCCGTTACTAGTAATAGATATAAGTGTGGGAGGGGCCTGGACAGAAGCGGTAGTGGAATAGTTAGTACAGCTAATTCCCGAAAGAAATACAAAAACCACTAAGATGTAACGAGAAAAATAGGAATCTAAACTCATTTTTTTCCTCTTTCTTCGCGGTGTTTCCTCCGCCACCATAGGAAGGCAAAGATAGAAATAGCAAGGGCCACGAGTCCAAGGATAATACTTTGACCACCACGAACCCAAGCCATCAGTTCATCAAAATTATGAGCAAAATAATACCCCAAGTAAACCCAAATGGGGACAGAGATGAGAGCTGCAAATCCGTCGGTTATTAAAAATAATAGGAAAGTAATTTGTTTGGAAGTGCCTGCGGTAAAAAATATAGGCATTCGAAGTCCTGGCATAAACCGTCCGAAAAAGACCACCCAACGACCATATTTTTTGAATTGTTCACGCACTTTGTCAAATCGTTCCGGATGGAGGACGGTTCTGAGTACAGGTAGAGTGAGGGCTTTTTCGCCGTAGTAACTTCCTAACCAAAATACAAAACAATCTCCCAGTAAGACTCCCGCCATTCCCACAAAAAACATAATGTGGACATTGGCATAACCTAGGCCAGAGATGACACCTCCTGCAGTGAGAGAAATATCTTCAGGAACCGGAAGACCGAATCCACAAAGGATCAGAATTCCAAAAACGGCAAAATAACCGTATTGCATAAAAATGGAAACTAGAGTTTGTAGAAAGTCCATGAGGGATTTATACTGATTTTATGGTTTCGTTGAAAAAGGAAAGAGATTTATGAAGAAAGGGAGAAACTGGCTCCTAGAGGAAGAAGAAAAAATACTTGCCCCTTATGCTGTCAGTAGTCGAAATCCAGGCGAAAGAGAGTATGCGGAGCCGGATCATCCCTATCGTCTTCCCTTTCAGAGAGATCGTGATCGGATCATCCACTCTCATGCCTTTAAACGTTTGGAATACAAAACACAAGTTTTTGTTTATTCGGAAGGGGACCATTTTCGTAACCGACTCACTCATACATTGGAAGTTGCTGGGATTTCTAAAACCATTTCTAAAGTTCTTGGACTCAACGAAGATTTGAGTGAAACCATTGCACTTGCCCATGACTTAGGACATTCTCCCTTTGGTCATGCAGGCCAAGAGGCACTTTCTGATTTGATGCGAGGCAAAGGTGGATTTGAACACAACAAACAATCGCTCCGTGTGGTCCAGAAATTAGAGCGACGTTACCCTGATTTTCCTGGTCTCAACCTTTGTGGGGAAACTTTACTAGGAATCATGAAACATGGTGGTGATTATGAAAAGTCCGATTTACTTGATGTTAGGCGGGGTGTTGGGCCTTCTTTAGAAGCTATGGTCGTCGATAGTTCTGATGAAATTACCTATAGTGCACATGATTTGGAAGATGGATTGGAAAGTGGACTGCTTACTCTATCCGATGTAAAGGAATTAAAAGTTTGGAAACGAATGGAAGATTCCCTTCTTAAAACAAATTTTTCCGATATAGATTCTATATCTCGTTCGGCAGGAAGAGTTGTTTTAAACCTGATGGTTTCTGATTTAATTGATAGTATAGAATCTAATTTACAAAAATATTCCATAAATTCAAGAGAAGATGTTTCTTTGGCATTTCAAAACCAATGGAAGTTGGTTCAGTTTTCAGAAGAATTTCAAATCGAATTTTTGGAACTTAAATCGTATTTATTTGGAAAACTTTACCGTCATCCTGAAGTTTCGCGCATGAGTGAAAGAGGGAAAGAGACAATTCATTTACTTTTTAAACATTTTGAATCTCATCCGGAATCCATTCCCGAATCGTATCGAAATCGTGAAGAAGAGGAAGGACGAGCACGTATCATTTGCGATTACATTGCAGGAATGACAGACAGGTATGCCATTGAGAAATTAAAACGAGAAGGAATACTTTGGTTTCCATATTAAAGTTTGTATGTTATCAATAATAAAGATATGAGGAAACCAAACACTGATTTTAGTAGAACTTTAGATCAAATGCGTGTTAGTACCTGAAAAATGTTAGTAAGGTTCTAGAAAACGGATAGAATTTTATTTTGTAGGGATTCGGATAGAGTTTTCCAGTTTTTGGCCCATTCGCTGGATCCATTCGGGCCAACAAGATTGGTTACGGCCAAATAAGCGGTGACGGTTACGGAAAATTTAGAAGCAACTTTAGCGATTCCAAAAAGTTCCAGGTTTTCTATTTCAAAATTTTTCCAAGTGTCTACTGGTGGTTGTTTTAATTCTGTTAATGTAATTGTGGTAGGTGCATTACATTTTGCCGTCTGAAAAGATTTATTGGGAACTAGTTCATAAAACTCTGGAGATTCGGGAATCTGTTTCGCTAATTTTAATACATGGGAAAGTTCTTTTGTATAGACTCTACTAGGGGAAACAAAAGATCCAATGGGAATTTCGCTCCATTCATACGCCCCACAAGAACCAAAAAAAACTATATGGTTGATATTTCTGTTTTTAAAAAGGTAATCTGATAGTTGGACTGCGGCTTCTAAATTTCCAATCCCCATTACTTCTAAATAAGGAAATTTACCAGAAGCACTTAGGAGATTAATTTCTCCGTTAAATGCCCCTGTAACAAGTGTTTGGTTTTTATTAAAGGGTAACAAGACCTTCCGTTTCAGGGTAACCATACATTAAATTTAGATTTTGTAAGGCTTGGCCTGCGGCCCCTTTGACAAGATTGTCGAGTGCTGTAACAACAACGAGAGTGTTTCCTTTCATACGAAAACCTAAATCTAAATAGTTTGTGTTTTGAACCTTTCTGATTTCTACTTCTTCTGGAGTTTGATACAACCTAACAAAAGGTTCATTCTCTGCTGCCGTTTGGAATTTTTCCTGGACTTGCTCTATACTAATTCCTTTCGAAAAAGAAATGTAGATGGTTGCAAGAATTCCTCTATAGATAGGAAGTAAATGTGGTGTAAAATGGATTTCTTTTTCTTCTGTTCCTACAAATCCATATTCTTCCATTTCCGGCTCATGTTGGTGAGTTAAAATTTTATAAGCTCTGAAATTTTCATAAACATTGGTATATGCATATTTAATTTCTTCCGTCCTTCCTCCAGCACCACTGACACCCGATTTTGCATCGACAATGACTGGACCTTGGATTTCTTTTCTGAGATTCCCAAGTAGGGCGATTGGCAGAATGGCAGCGGTCGCAAAACAACCAGGATTCGAAACAAAATTTGCATTTTTTAGTTTTTCACGGAATAATTCTGGTAATCCAAAAACAACTTGGTCCATCAATGAAAACTTTGTGTGAGGAAACTGATACGCCTTTTCGAATTTGTTTTGGTTGTGGAGTCGGAAGGTTCCTGAAAGGTCGATTACCTTTCTTCCTTCTTTTAAAAACTCTGGTGCCTTTTCTAGGGAAACTTCATTGGGAGTGGCAAGGACAATTCCAACATCCATAGGAACTGGGTCATCGTGTTTATGAAATACTAAATCTGGCAAATGGCTTAGGTCAGGGAAAACCTCACGAATATGTTTCTCATTTACGTGATTGGATGTGACGTGCACTAACTCGAAACCGGGGTGGTGCGCAAGTAGTTTCGTGAGTTCTTTACCGGTAAGACCACCAGCACCAATGATCGCAATCTTTGTTTTTTTCATAGCGGGAACCAAGGTCAAGAATTTGGGAATGGTATGTGTTGTCAAACGGCTCTGTTCTGGAATTACATTGATTTTTTAAATTCTTCCAGTAATTCAGAGAAGTTTTGAAATCGATTTTCTACTGGATTTACCAGTTGCATAAGAGAAAAAAAGGACTAAGATTCTACTGATAAGAGGTTGGGAATGATCAAAATTTCGATGGTGGCAATGGGATCTTTGGTATCTTTCTTCTGTCTTTTGGCAAACTTCAGTTGTCGAAAGATAGATTATGAGGCAAGGGCACTGGAAATTACCAAAGAAGCCAAAACTAATTTGGTTCAAAAATTAACAAACGCGATTGCTGAGGGAGGCACCAAACAGGCCATCCCGTTTTGCAAACAAAATGTTATGGCTTTTACAAATAACCTCGGAACGAAAAAAGGGGTTCTTCTTCGTCGAATTTCTGACAAACCAAGGAACCCAATGAATCTTGTTTCGGATGAAGAAAAAAGAATATTTTTAGAGATCAGTGCCAACCCGACTCAGGTTGGTGAGTATCCTGTGAAAACGGTATCCACTAATGAAACGGTCACCGTTTATGTTCCGATTCCCACTTCTAGTTTGTGTCTACAATGTCATGGTGAACCCAATGTAGACATTAAAAAAGAGACTTTAGAAGTTTTACGAAAAGAATATCCAGGTGATCTTGCCCGTGGATACCAAGTAGGAAATTTGAGAGGACTTTTTTCCGTGCAGTTTACCAAGTAAAGTTACTATCAATAAAAGTAACAATGAACCCGATTACATTAATTGCAGATAAACAAGAGTTATGTGAACTAGTTTTGGAATATGGTTTACATGGATTTCTGGTATGGGATACATCAATTGGATTAGTGTATCCCAGTCCTGTGGCATCTAAATCAATGGGACTTTCCAGGGAACAATCTTTTCCTGCTGAATGCATTCTGACACATTCTGGGCTTTTGTTAAATACAACTTTCTTTAGTAAAGATACGATCCTTGGTAGAATCTGCTTCGACCCTAGTAACAGTGCTGGTTTTCCATTTCGTTTTCACTCCAAAGAATTTTTTGAATCTGGAAAAAAATATATACTGCTTGTTTTGGATACAATGATTGAAGGATCGAACGATCCAGATCCACATATCATTCAATCAACTGAGTTTTCAAGAGATTTGTTTTCCTCTTCATTCCGTAACTCTAGTATAGGAATGAAAATTGAAAATCCTCATGGCGAGGTGATTGAAGTAAATCCAATTTTCTGCCAGTGGCTTGGATACACAGACGTAGAGTTAAAAAGAATGACGATTTCAGATTTTACTCACTCTGAAGATTTAGATTTAGAACTTTCTTATTTAGAAAAATTAAGTCGGGGATTGATTCAAAGTTTTCAAATAAAAAAACGATACATCACAAAAGAAAACCGATTGATCTGGGCCGTACTAAACAAATCGATCATTCGAGATCATTTAGGAAATCCAGTTTTTTACCTTTCGCAAATTTTAGATATTTCTGAATCCTTACAAGCAGAGATGGAATTACAAAATATCTCTAGATTACTCGATCAAGTCGCTGGCCTTGCAAAAATCGGTGGTTGGGATTTAGATTTAAGAACTAACAAAGCAAATTGGACAAACGTAACAAAACAAATTCATGAAGTCGATGAAAATTATATTCCGAGTGTGGGAGGAGGAATTCAGTTTTTTCAATCGGAAGAAAGTAAACGAAAGATATCTGATGCTGTAAATTTACTTTTAGCAGAAGGAAAAGAATACGATTTAGAATTGGATATGGTCACCGCAAAAGGGAATCAAACTTGGATTCGAACCATTGGACGTGCCGAGTATGAAGCGGGAAAAATCGTTAAAATTTACGGAATCATACAAGATATCAATGAACGTAAAAAATGGGAGATGACATTAGCTGCACAAACTTCGATTTTGTGGTCTTTTGTGGAACATGCGCCTGCCGCCGTAGCCATGTTAGACCAGGAGATGCGTTACGTTGCTCTCAGTCAACGTTGGATTGAAGATTATAAAATTCCCCTTTCCAAAGAAGAAATCATTGGAAAAAGCCATTATGAAGTTTTTCCAAATATTAGCCAGCAATGGAAAGAGATCCACTCTAGAGGTTTAAATGGTGAAGTTTTAAAAAGAGATGAAGATGTTTGGAGGCCGCCTGGTTGGGATAAAGACCAAGTGATTCAATGGGAAATTCGTCCTTGGACTAAACTTGGTGGTGGAGTTGGAGGGATATTAATGTTTACTCGCGATATCACGGAAGCCTATGAAACCAAACTAGAGTTAAAGGCAGCCAAAGAGTTTGCAGAAAAAGCATATAACGCAAAATCAGAATTTTTAGCGAATATGAGCCATGAAATTCGAACCCCACTCAACGGAATTATTGGATACTCTGATTTACTTGCAGAGACATTGGAAGATTCCGCTTATAATGAATATGCACAAATCGTAAAACAATCAGCGCATGCCTTATTAAATATCGTTAACGATGTTTTGGATTTTTCAAAAGCGGAAGCGGGAAAGTTAAAATTAGCTGAAGAGCCTTATAATTTGAAAAAATTAGTTTTAGAGGCAATCAAAATCATGAATATTCAAGCACTCATCAAGGGGCTCGATATTCATTTCCATATTGATGAAAACATTCCTCAGCTTCTCATGTTTGATTCAAACCGATTAAGGCAGATCCTCCTGAATTTACTTGGAAACGCTATCAAGTTTACTGAATCAGGATTTGTTGAATGTAATGTTACTAAGCTGAATTTTTCGGATACACAATCCGTAAAAATTAGAATATCAATTAAAGATACAGGAATCGGAATCGCAAAAGATAGCCAAGAAAAAATATTTGATTCCTTTACTCAGGAAGATTTTTCCACTACACGTAGGTTTGGTGGAACTGGCCTAGGATTAGCAATTTGTAAGCAGTTACTTGCTCTTATGAAATCAGATTTACAATTAAATAGTGAATTGAATCAAGGGAGTGATTTCTATTTTGATATATGTTTACGAATTCCGGAATTTGATCCTCAACTAAAACCAATAGAATCACAAAAAAAGGATGTACAGTTAGATGGTAATGTTTTAGCACAAATAGAGGGAAATTCAAAAATCTTAGTGGTTGAAGATAATCCAGTGAATCTTGGACTAATGCGAAATTTTATTAAAAGGATTCTCCCGGATGTAAAAATTTTAGAAGCGCAAAACGGCGAAGAAGCAATTCAAGTTTTTTTAGAAGAAACGCCTGTCCTCATCCTTATGGACATCCAAATGCCAGTGATGAATGGGTATGATGCAACCCTAGAAATTAGAAAAATTCCCAAAGGTAAAAATATACCGATCATTGCGGTTACGGCCGGGATCATTGCTGGCGAAAGGGAAAAGTGCCTGAAAATGGGGATGAATGATTATATTAGTAAACCCGTACAAAAAGAAAATTTAAAACAGACAATTCTCAAGTGGTTGGAGAAGTAACTGAATTTTAAAATTTAGCTTTTTATGCCGCATTTGGGATAAAAATATTTTTTACTTCCATAAAATCTGTTGTTTTTCCTATGTTTCTTAGAAAATTGACTAGTTAGTCAACATTTTTTAGATTCAATTTTGGGGAAGTAGCGAATGCAGAACATTGCAAAATTCATTACCGATAAAACTCTTATCGTTCAGTTCATTTTAGTCTTACTTGTTTTGATCGGACTTTCTCGTTTACTCTCCATGCATAGGGAGGCATTCCCGAATGTGGCCTTAGATAAAATTGTAATCGAAGCACCACTTCCTGGGGCCACTCCGGAAGAGATTGAGCGATTAGTTGCAATTCCTATCGAAAAGAAATTACGTGCTGTCGCTAAGATTGATAAAATCAGAAGTTATAACTTAGAAAATGTAAGTGTGATTATGATCTTCATTGTTGAGGGGACTAAAAACACAAAAAAAGTTTTGGATGATGTGAAGGACGCTGTAGATTCAGTGCGACTTCCTGATAACGCACAAAAACCTAAGGTGCGAGAAGTCACCACAGAAAAGCAGGAAGTCATCAGTCTTTCCCTTACTTTAAAAGAAAGTTCCAAAGATCCTATTGCCGATTACCGCGTGTTACGTGACACGGCCAAATCATTTGAAGATAGGTTTTTCCAGGTAAAAGAAATTGCCGAAATTGAAAAAATTGGATATAGAAACCGTGAGTTTCTTGTTGAAGTCGATCCAAAGGTTTTAAACGCAAAAGAAGTTGGTTTAAATACAGTTCTTAATGCGTTAGGTTCAAGAAATATCAATATTCCTTCAGGTAGACTTAAAGTCAATGGAACCGAATATCTATTGCGAACAAGAGGCGATTTTGAAGAAGCAAAAGATATGCTCTCAGTTCCTATGTTAGGAAATGAATTTGGGTTTGCCACAGTATTAAAAGATATTGCTAAAGTTGTGGATGGTTTTGAGGAAGAAAAAACCTATGAGAAGTTAAACGGAAAACATAGTATTATTCTTAGGGTATGGAAAACCGACCAAGCAGATATTATCACTACAGCGGATTCTGTAAAATCATTAGTAACTACAATGGAAGGAAACTTTCCAGAAGTTGATATTCAGATTTATGATGACAAAAGTCGTGATGTCCGACGCCAACTGGGCGACTTAATTTTGAATTTTGAAACGGGGCTTGTTCTCGTATTGTTATCTCTTATTTTTATTTTAGGAATGAGATTAAGCATAATGATTAGCGTTGCGATCATATTTATTTTTCTTATCTCATTTATCTTTTTAAAACAGTTTGGGTTTACAATCAATACGATCACGATTTTTGGTATGGTAATGGTATTGGGTATGATGGTAGATAATTCTATCGTTGTTGCCGAAAATACTTACAGGTTAATGCAAGAGGGGATGGAAAGACGAGATGCCATCTTACAAACATTTAAAGATGTTTTAGTTCCTCTGCTTGTATCTTTTCTTGTTATTTCAGCGGCATTTTTCCCACTTTTGTTTATGAGTGGGGTCATTGGTAAATTTATTTTAGGAATTCCTGCAGTTGTCCTTGTAACGCTTGCTAGTTCACTCCTTTTTGCTCTTGTGTTTTTGCCAAATTGGTTAAATCTATTTTTACCAAAAACATTTCAAGGAATCACCAAAAAGAACGAATCGATAGAAGAAAAAGAAGGGGCATTTGGATATGTCATTTCTGCTTACAAACGAACTATGGGATTTGCTTTAAAACATAGAGTTTTTGTTCTCGCTATTTTTACTTTTATATTTTTCTTCACTTTGTTCCTTGCGGGAAGATTTTTACCTTTTGTGATGTTTCCGTCGGGTAGCGAAGAAGATATCGAAGTTAAAATTTGGATGCCCATTGGGACAACACTCCAAAAGAACTTAGAAACCATCGAAAAAATGGAACCTGTCATTACAAAAATGGCAGGAAAGGATTTTGTACATCTTCGTAGTCGGATTGGCATTCATGAAAATCCGATTACTGATCCGAAACCTGGACAAGAGGTTCATAGATCTCACTTAACATTGAAACTCGTGACGGCGGCCGATAGAAAAGAGTGGGGAGATGCGAGAGTCCTTGTAAAAAAAATTCGTGATTATATAGATGAAAACAAAGTATCTGGAAATTTTCCAAAAGATATGATTTACGATGTGAATGCCAAAATCAAAGGCCCGCCTGTGGGCAAACCTGTCAGTTTGGAGATTCGTGGTGCCGAGTTTGGTGTCATCCAGGAAATTGCAGATCTTTATACCAAAGAACTTAAAAAAATGGAAGGAGTTTCTGACATTCGTATTGATTTGGAACTTGGGAAGGAAGAATATCGCTTCTTTGTGAAAGATGAAATTGCTGGTAGAACGGATGTTAGTGCTCGTGATATCTCACGTTCTGTTCGGACTGCTTTTAACGGTGAAGTTGCCTCAACGATTAGCAAAGGGGAAGATAAAATTAATATTTTAGTTAGGTTCCCTGAGAAAGAAAGGCAATCTGTTGCTAGTTTAAATTTGGTAAAAGTTGAAAATAGAAACAGAAGATTGATTCCTTTGAGTCAAGTAGCTTATTTTGAAAAGGATCGTGATTATTCGATGATCAACAGACAGGATTTACAGCGTGTTGTTCGTTTGGAAGCATCTGTTGATACTGATAAAACTACCTCTCTTTTTGTAAACCGCCAACTAAAGGGCCTTGTGAATATTGATAAATATACAGCGAAATCTTATTCGGTGATTTTTGGTGGAGAACAAGAAGATGCAGGTAAGTCATTTCGTGATTTGGGAATTTCCATGTTACTTGCGGTTGCTGTGATATTTGGGATTTTTATAGTGTATTTTAACTCTATAGGAACAACGACAGTGATCATTGGTTCTATTCCATTTGGAATTGTGGGAGTTCTTTTTGCTCTTATGACACATGGAATGCCACTTAGTTTTATGAGTACATTAGCCATTGTGGCACTCAGTGGATCGATTGTTGCTAACACTCTTATCCTGATTACATTCATTGAAGAACTTAGGTTACAAGGAATGTCGATTGAAGATGCCATCATTAATGGTGGTGCCATTCGTTTGCGTCCCATTTTTTTAACAACCATCAGTACAGTGATTGGTCTTGTTCCAAGTGCTTACGGAATTCCGACTTTGGATCCGTTTGTCCAACCGTTATCACTTGCTTTTGGATGGGGATTGTTTTTTGCGACGGGTGTGACTTTGATTTTTGTTCCGGTGTTGTACAGAATCAAAGAAGATTTTAAACATATGTTTTCTAAGATTTCATTTGCTAAGTTTGTCAGAAAAGTTTAGAATCTAGTTGGTAAGATAAAATTGGTTCGAGAACTAGTTCCTTTTTTTTTAGAAGAAAAGGGGACTAGTAAAATAGAATTTATTTATCTTTTTCTTCCGAAAGGGCTAGATTTGCCTTCTCATAATGTTCGGTCTTTAGTTGAGATTTGATGAGTAAAAGTGTACTGGCGATGACTCCTGCGTCGTCTGTATATCCTAAGGCCAAAATGATATCTGGAATGGCATCCACTGGTGAAATAAAATATAACAATGCGAAGGCTATGGATGCTTTTGCTGTCAGTGATGTGTTTTCATCTAACAAACAATAATACATGGCGATCACATCTTTTACAAAGGGAATTTTTTTTCCTGTTTCTTTCACCTTTTTCCAAAAATTGGTTTTGATGAATTGTAGTTTTTGATTTTCGTCCATAAATTCCAAATATTATACTGCCTTTTAGTTTGAGAAGGATATTTGGGAATGAAAAAAATGGAAAAAGAAGGAACCTTCGAAACTGCAAACGTTTCTATTTGATTTCGTTTTAATGAATTTTTTTTTGCGAGGGATACGGCGGGCTTAGGTCCGAAGGACGGGAGCGAACGCGGACCCCAAAGTTGCCCGGTCCCTTTAAAATTTGGATTCCAATTGACTCTTCCATTGGGACGCACAAATAAACGTATATTAGGTGCCTGTGACTTTATTAGCTTACGATCCGGACCCAGATAAATGACCTGAACTTGAGAATTGAATCTCTTGTAATTGATGGATTAGTTATTTGTTGTTAAAGTAAAATCCAAACTGTCAGAATTTGGATCCATTTGTTTCTTGAATCCAAATTCGTTTTAGTTTTATATAGGAAATACTATTTCTTTTTAGCTTCTGCTTTTGGTTTTCTCTTGAGAATTTCTTCGGCTTTGGAAAAATCTATAGTAGGATATTTGGCTGAAAGTTCAGTTGTACATTCTTTGAATCCATCACTAGAAATATCTAATTTCCCATTTAAATAGCTGAGAGTACCTCCAAATAAAGGAACATCAGAACCTTCATTGGATAGAGTCCAACTTTTTTTATCAGTGAGTCTTACAATGATTTTATTGCCGCCTCCAATTCTAATGTTTGCTGTATAAAAAGAATATACTGTTTTATCGCCTGTAAAAAGAAAACAACCCGTAAGAATGTTTGGATTGTCTTTATTTCCTGCTCCTAAATCGAGTGAATGGCCGCTGATTTCACTATTGATCAAGTCGAAATTTTCTAAAGTTACGTTATAGATCCTTTCTGATCCTGCATTAAAATTTGCTTTGATAAAGTAAATTGCTTTTTCTTTGGGAATTTGCGGAGCGATTTCTTTTTTTGGGTCAACGATTGTTAGGCTAGAGCAATTTGCTACGCCCATTATACTTACGAAAATTAAAGTTATAAGATTTTTCATTTAATACCTACTGCGTTCAATATATAACGCTATAGTAGGTGGTCGTCAAACCAAATTCGAATTAGTTTTTTTCTACGATAAAAACATGGTTGTTTAAAATTTTGTTTTTCTTTGTGCCTGTGGAGACGTTTATCAGGCCACACTCTCTTCCCTAATTGCAATGAAATCAAGAATAGATAGAGCGAATTATATTTTGGATTGGGTTAAGACAGGCCTGAAATTTCGGAAACATACGAGAAAATTAATTTTCGTAAGACAGACTAGGAAAGATTGTGGTGAAGTAGAAATTATATTTTTTGCAAATGAAAACGAGCGAGGTAGAGTATGTCCCGTCCCTTTAAAGTATTAGGTATTCAACAAGTTGCCATTGGTGGTGAGTCAAAAGAAAAATTATCCAAGTTTTGGGTAGATGTTATGGGACTTACCAAAGTTTCGGATTATAAAAGTGAAAAAGAAAATGTGGATGAGGACATTCTGTCAATGGGAAATGGTCCATTTAAAGTTGAGATTGACCTAATGCAACCCATTGATCCAAACAAAAGTCCTAAAGTTCATGATCCAAAACTCAATCATATTGGTTTATGGATTGATAAATTGGAAGAATGTGTAGAATATCTCACCAAACAAGGTGTTAGGTTTACTCCTGGTGGAATTCGAAAAGGTGCTGCCGGTTATAATGTTTGTTTCATTCATCCCAAAGGAAATGAAGAATTTCCACTTTGTAGTGAAGGTGTTCTTGTCGAACTTGTACAAGCACCTGATGATGTGATTAAAGCTCTAGGTTAATTAACGAAAAGATAACAATCGATCGGTGAAATATCCGATCGATTTTGCATATTGAATGTACGATGTTTCCACTTCTATTGGAAGGGAATCTGTCCTAGAAAAAAGCCAAAGGAAATTGGGATCGGGTCCTCCGATCAGTGCCGTTTGGTATCCTGTGCGGTCAATTTTCAAAATCAAATAATCACCAAAAAAGAATGGATAAAAAAAACTCACCTTTAGTTTTCCCACTTTGGGATTAGGTAGGAGTGCTTTTCCAACAAGTAAATTTGTTTCGCCCGTTTCTGTGGTCCCTTGGTTTGTGACACGGATCGAACCATCTTCCAAAAGGCTGTATTCGGCAGTCACTTGTTTGAGTCCTTTTTGAAAACTTGTATCAATGCGTTTGATCTCTTTCCATGTACCTAAAAACCGGCTCCAATCGATATCTTTTTCTGCATAAGAATCAAAGTCGGAAGTAGAAAGATACGTGAGGATGCCAATGGTTAGGAAAGGATAAAGTGGATTCTCCTCCAAAGTATTTTTTTTGTCTTGGGAGAAAGATACGTTCGTGCAACTAAAAAAGAGAAATACAGAAAGAGATCCCTGTACCATCCGCTTTATAAAATCACCTTGGAATTCCATCTCTCATTAGAGAGAGTTGGATTCCGAAAAGGGGATTAAAAACTTTGGGATTTTGATTTTTTTCCTTCTGTCCACTTCCAATAAAAATATGCCAAAAGTGCCAAACTGGTTGTGATGATAAACTGGGTCAGGTGGACCACTGTTGCATACACAAGTCCTTCGCCGGGATCACGCCCGAGGATGATAAATCCAGAGATAATGGCTGCATGGAAAACACCAATCCCAGACGGGGCCGAAGGAATCGCAACACCCATTCCCCCAAGGAACATAAAAAGAAGAGCCTCAGGAAATTTAAGTGGCATGTCTATGAGTAAACCCGCAAGGAAATAGGAGATGGCATAACCTAACACCCAAGTTGGAATGGAATAAAGGACGGGTTTTAATAATTTGTCACCTTTTAAAAAAGAAGAGAACTCCACTAAATGATGGTCTAACTTTTCTTCGTATAAGCCATGTTTACCGATGAGGCCAAATATTTTTTTTGCTAATTGGCGTAATGGCTCTAAAAAATAACGAACTAAGATTAGACCTACAATCATCCCTAAAATGACCAATGTAGAGATAAGTAAAAGGCTTAAATTCTTAGACTGACCAAGTCCCATATAAAAAAGGGCAGCCGCTCCAATCACAACTACTGAACCCAAATCCATAACCTTCTCTAAAAAAATTCGGCTGAATAAGTGGGTGAGAGGAAGTTCTGTATCTCGTTTGTTCATAATGAGTCGTACAAGATCTCCCCCGCGAGCAGGAAGCACCATATTGAGTCCGACTCCGATGATGGCTGTGGTGAAACTTTGAGAAAAACTAATTTTTTTCTCTAATAGATAATACCAACGAATGGAGAAGGGAACAAAAGCCCATAAATTGGAAAGAAAAAGCAATGGAAAAATCCACCAATTGATTTTTCCTTCCAAACGTTCAAATTCAGTTAGGTCAAAGTTTTTGGAAAGGAAATATATTGCGATGCCTGAAACTAAGATTCCAAATATTAATTTTCTCATTCTGTCCTTTTAACCTGGTGGCCATTTTAGGTGACGACCACCTAGCAAGTGAAAGTGGATATGGTTTACTGTTTGGCCACCAAAATTTCCACAATTGTTTACCAATCGATATCCTTTTTCCGAAATCCCATTTTGTTCTGCAATTTTGGGAATGATTTGAAATATTTCTGTGAGTATTTTTGGATCCAATTCTCCAATCTGATTCATACTGGGAATATGGACTTTGGGAATGATCAAAACATGAAACGGAGCTTGTGGAGTAATATCATGAAATATTAATATGTTTTCCGATTCGTATTCTTTTTTCGTTTGGATTTCCCCACTGGCAATTTTACAGAAAAGACAATTTTCCATATTACACTTTCTCCTTTGAAAACACAAGAGATGCGGCACCTAATGTACCAGACAAACTCCCCCCGACACCAATTTTTAATCTGTCATTTAATACAGGAAAGATGGAGGATCTAATTTCGGATTCTAGTAATTTTCCAAAAAGATCGTAAGATTTTGTAATTCCGCCAACAAAGACCACCGCTTCTGGGTTGAGTAAATGCACTGCATTTCTTACGGCATGGGCTAAAGCCAAAGTTCCAAAATGCAAAATTTCTTTTGCGATAGGATCTTCTTTTCTAACCAATTGAAAAAATTCTTCGGCATTTGCCAGGGACTTACCGGATTTTTCTAAATACCTGCCAAAAAATCCTTTGGTAGAAAAATAACTTTCGACACAGCCCTGAACCCCACATCCGCAGAGAGCTCCCCCGATGACGGAGGTAGTATGACCAATTTCGATTCCATTACCAAGGTATCCAGAGTACAAAATGCCTTTGTTGACAAAACCACCACCCACACCAGTTCCTAAGGTCAGGATGAGTTGCGATTCTGTATCTTTATATGATCCAAAATAGGCCTCACCTAAGGCGGCACAGTTGGCATCGTTTTCATACCATACGGGAAGGGAGAATTCTTTTTTTAGTGATTCTTTGATCGGTAGGTTTTTTAAACCTTGCATGTTTGCACTAACGATCAAAACTCCTAGTTCATTGTCTAAGGGACCGGGAGAGCCCACACCAATTCCGATTCCTTCTTTTGCCAGAGGACGGATCGTATCCTTTAAAATTTTTAAAAAACTGTCATTGTCTAAATGAACGGGTGTAGCGGAAACCTGTGTTTTCAGTTCCTTTCCTGTTTCATCGAAGAGGCTAACCCGAATGCTACCTCCACCGATATCCACTCCGATGGCCTTTCGCAAACTCATTCTCCCTTTATCACCTGCGCAAACTTTCCATTTTTCATTTCATAAACCGTTTGAGCGTCAAATGCTAACTTCATATCATGTGTAACAAGAATGATGGAATGATTTCTTTTGTTGTATTCTGCAAGGAGGAGTTGGACAAGATAACTGTTTTCAGGATCTAAATCTCCTGAGGGTTCATCGGCAAAAAGAATTGCAGGATCGTTGATGAGGGAACGGGCAATAGCTGCTTTTTGGATCTGACCCCCAGACAAGGTTCGGGGAATGGAATTCTGAATATCACCTAACTTTAAATGTTCGATCAAATAATCGCATTTTCGAATGTAGTCTGCATTCGAAAATTTACGAGTGAATAGTCCCGGTAATAGAATGTTTTCTCTGATGGTAAGATTTCCTACAAGTTCAGAGAACTGAAAAACAAGTCCAAGATCACGGGCTCGAATTTCCGCTAATTCCTGTTTGGAAATATGAGAGAGTTTGATTTGGTCATAAAGAATGTCACCTTCAGTGGGAGATAACATTCCCGTTAACATGGATAACAAAGTGGTTTTACCCGATCCAGAAGGTCCAATGATGGCCACATAGTCCCCTTGGTTCACATCGAAACTGACCGAACTTACGGCTTCGTCTTTGCCAAATCGTTTGGTTAGGTTGTGGACACGGAGTAACATTATTTTTGCCTCCGAATCGATTTGTATGGATCGATATACGAACTGATTCCAATTGTGGGAACTGAAACCAAAAAACCTAGGGCAATAAAAAGAACCAAACAAGTGAAAATGGATTTGATTTCGTTTGTGAACCCAAAGTCTGTAGGCGAATTCATATATCCAATGTTAATCATGATAGCCAGTAAGAAACTTGGTAAAAATAGGAAAAATAAGGACAAAGAGTGTAGCCAAATACATCCTAACCTGTTTCCTCCAATGGCCATCATCACTCCAATATCACCCAGTCCATGAAGGCAATGGAAGAAAAAGAGGGTCATCAGTGCAAAACTCGTGGAATAAAAAAGTATCTGCGGAGATTGGTCAAAGGAAACGATACTAGTAAGGGACACCCCAGAATACAAATGGAAGTGGATCCTAATAGCGAGTAAAAAGAATGTAAAAACCAGGGCTCCGACGAGGCCATAGGCCACCGAGTAGAGTCGATCCCGGAAGAGAAGTCGTAGCGCAAATGAAATGTAGGTGAGTTGTATCACTTCCAGGACAGAATTGACGTAAGACTCTTTTTTACCAACTAAAATAGGAAAATAGGAAGTAGGCGAATTTGGCATTTTTTATCTTTGTGGGAGCAGCAGTGATTATGCTCGGGTTTCTCTTGACCTTCATTGTCGGTCAGAGACGAGATAGTTATGCCAAGGCCTTGAGTCTTGCCACTCTCGGGAATTTTTTAGATGCTAGAGCTCTTGTTCGGGAAAAACTCGAAGAAGACCACCAAAACCCCTATGGTCACTACGTCATGGCAAAGATTTATGCTATGGAGAACGACCCCTTAAACGAAGCCAAACACCTTGAAATCATCAAAAAGAACAACCGGTATACAAAAGAAATCGATTCGGTAACGGTTTCTAACCGCATTGCAGACATATATTATAATAAAGATTTTTTTGAAGAGGCCTTTTTTCATTATTTAGACACCATCCATGTGGACAGGTCTAATCCTGTGGCCTGCCTGCGTTTGGGATTTATGGCTCTCGGACAAAAGGAATTTAAAATTGCTGAACATTTTTTTTCCAGGATCCCTGAAGAAAAAGTAAACCTTTCCGCATACTTTATAGCACGAGGAGTGATCTCTGGTGTGACGGGTGGGGGAAAGGAAAGAGAATATTTTGAAAAGGCGTACAAACTAGAAAAATCTCCTGTTTCTGGATTTTTATATGCACTTTCATTATCTCGGGAGAACAAACACAAAGATGCTGTAAAAACTGCTGTTGCCATCAGCGAACAGATCGAAGACGAGTTTGTTCGGTTTACTCTCTTTCAGTTTTTAATGACAGAAGCAATCCTTATGCAGAACTTTCCAGAGGCCTTAAAGTATGGGCGCCTCTGTATGGAAATGGCAAGACTCAATGCCTGGCCCAGTGAAATTATAGAAACTAGCATCCATTTTGCGATGATTACCATTTATATGGGCAGGCTTGATGATGCTTCTGAATATTTAATTGAAGCAGAAGTAGAAAGGTTAGATGACCCTGATGTAGTGGCTCTTGCCAATTTAAAATATAGATTGGAGCGCGGGACAGGTACGGTTGAATCCTTAACTCATGAATACGACCTAACTCGTGAACTTAATTTATTATCCGTGAACTTGTTTCCTAACTCTCGTTATTTTGAGTTAAGTGGAATGCGTTCTTCCAAACCTTTTAATATCAAAGGGATGGTAGACGATAGTGGAAAAAAACTAACTTCTAAACTTGATATGTTGGGTTTGGATAAATTTGAAAAATTCATTAGCCTTCCTGGAACTAATTTTAAAAACCAAGCCACACGAATGATAATGAGTATGGGATTTCGAGTCACAAAAGAAATTTCAAATCCAGAAGCTGATGGTGTGAATTTACTTGCTTCTTCCAAAGAAGATGTAAACAAAAGAGCACTATTTCGTGTTCGTAAATGGAAAGATGCAAAAGTCTCCGATGTATTCCTACGAGAAATGACTAACCAAATGGAAGAGGTAGGTGCCACCAAAGGATATGTGATTGGAAACTTTGATGTTACTGAAGCCGGTAAAAAAATCATAGCGGCCAGTAACGGCGCCCTTGAGATGTATAGCGGAGATTTGTTTGAGGATCTACTCAACAAAACAATGTAATGAAACTAGGTTCCAAAACACTTTGTTTTTTGGTATTGATCATCTTATCTTTGCAACATTGCCAAATCCAAACGGGTGGATCTGCAAAGGAAGATAACAAACTTTCGAAGTTATCGGAATCTAAAAACCTTAATTCCTCAATAAATTCTGAACCAAAAGAACTAAGCTGTTCTATTCCTATCACAATGGGAAAGGTGTATGGAACCGGACTTTCTAAATTTGACCAAACTTTTATTTTTACAGAACTAAAAATATTACTTTCTGATCTTTGTGATAAGAAGTTTAGCCATCTTCTTTCACTCATCCATCCAAACCAAGGTTTGTATGTGGATGCAAAAGGGTATTGGACCATAGAAGAGGTAAAAAATGACCTTAAAGATCCAAATGGGTACTTCCAGGTTTATTATTTTGACCAACAAAAATTAGACCAAAAAAAAGGAAGTTCTGGGAATTTGACGGTTCGCGAAGTTTTTTTATCCGCAAAACATGTATCAGTTGATTTGTATGTAAGTTCTAGTGAAGAAGTAGAAGCAAAATTTAGGTTTGTGGAAAATCCAAAATTAGAAAGGTATTTAATTAATCCCAGTTTTATTAAATCGGAAGGAAATTGGTATCTCCTCCGAATGTTTTGACTTAGCGACTTCCTGTAATCACTTGTTTGACAATTTCCGAAGCAGTAGCAACGGGATTTGTTTTTTTTGCGTCAGACACTTGTTTTGTGGCAGTTTTTTCATCAAATCCTAATTGGATGAGGGCAAGAGTTGCCAAATCCGTTTCTCTATTTTCTTGGTCTGGTTTTTCCGATTCATCACTTAAAAAAGTTTCTAGTTTTTTTAAGTTTTGTTTGATTTCAAAAAGAATTTTTTCAGACGTTTTGCCTTTGACTTTGGGAATTTTTTCCAAAGTTTTTCTATCATCTTCTTTTGCGATTTTATACAAATCGTCAGCCTGGAAAAAAGATAAAATTTTAAGTGCCGTAAGTTCTCCAATTCCATGCAAAGATTTAATAAGTTGGAAAAGTTCGCGGTCTTTTCTTGTGGAAAATCCAAATAAACGTTGTCCTCGGTCTGTGATGGAATGAAAGATATGTAAAAAAATCTCTTCTTTCATTTTATCCTTACATTCTAAGTGTAAGGGAAAAGGAATATGGATTTCGTATCCGACACCTGCTACATCTAGGACTAGGTGGTCCATTTCCAATTGAATTAATTTTCCACGTAAACTTGCAATCATCGTATAGGTTCCACTTCCAAATTCTAGGAAAGCATCCCTCTGGCGACAACTCTTTTGGTTTGGACAATCCATTCGAAGTGGTTTTAAAATAGAAAAGGAGGTTGAATTTTTATCTTTCTTTTGTAAAACCTATGGAGTGAAACGAATCCGGTTACCAAAAAATCCAAGTCTAGCGCAGTATCTGACTTTGGCTGACCTATTTAAAAATTTACCTCATACAGTTCTTAGGGAAATGAAGGACAATACAGTTAGGGAGTTTTTAGCAGGTGGTGAGGTATTATTCGAAGAAAATTCGGAAGGAAACGATTTATATATTTTAGCAGCCGGCAAACTTCGTTTCGAAAAACGGGGAGCAGATGGTTCGATTCGTGATGTTGGAGAATTCAAAAGGCTTGATATCATTGGAGAACTTAGTTTATTCACGGGAGAAAAACGGTCGGCCACAGTAAAAGCAATACGAGATTCGGAACTCATTCGAGTACCGCGAGATGTGGCTTTGTCAATTTTACTTAAATATCCCGAAAGTCTTTTGCAAATCACAAAAATCATCGCAGACCGATTGGCAAATGCCAAAAAAGAAAGTAAAGGTTTTGTTTCTCTTCCCCGCACTTATTCAATTTTATCTGCACTTCCTAAAAATGTTTTGGATGAAATCATTCACAATCTTGGCCTTGTGTTTCTTCGGTATGGATCGTTTTGCGTAGTGGATGAAACTGTATTTTTAGATAGAACAAGCGAATTACAGGCATTAGATGAAAAAGACAGGGAACCTTGGATCATTCGATTTTTCTCTCAAATGGAAGCAGAATATGATTTTGTTTTTTATTTATTAGAGGACAAAACAGAATTTTCAACTTGGGCAGAGAGAGCCCTAAGACAGTCCGATTCCATTTTATTTATTAAAGAAGCAACCGCAGATCCCAACTGCATTAAGTTAGAATCTTTATTAGATAAAAAACAAATCAAAGATAGAAACCAAATACTAGTGCTTCTCCAACCAAACCCAGTGGATGTTGTACCAGGTACTATCAAACATTTACAAAAAAGAAAATTTCAAAGCCATTATCATGTACATTTTGAACGGTTGGATACATGGGAACGATTGGGAAGAGGATTACTTGGAAAATCCGTAGGTCTAGCCCTTGGTGGTGGTGGTGCCAAAGGGTTTGCCCATTTAGGGGTTTTGCGAGCTTTGGAAGAAAACAAAATTCCCATTGATATGGTTTCTGGAACTAGTGCGGGTTCCATTTTTGCTGCATTACTCGCTATGGGTGAATCTAGCAAAGGAAGTGAAGAGAAAGCCAAAGCATTTTGGATCTCCAAAGACTTGTTAAATGAATATACGGTTCCTGTGTTATCTCTTACCACAGGAAAAAAATACACAGAAGCCATCAGGCAATTTTTTGGATCTATCCAAATTGAGGATTTATGGATTCCTTATTATGCCATTGCCACTAATTTATCACATTCTGAAATCACTGTATTTGATAAAGGGGATTTATGGAAGGCGATTCGAGCGAGCACATCCATTCCAGGAGTAGTGCCGCCCTTTGTGGACGAAGGAGTAGTTTATGTGGATGGAGGGGTTCTTGACAATGTGCCAGGAATTGCCCTGAAAGAACAAGGGGCAGGCAATGTTATTTCCGTAGATGTGTTTGGTGATATTTATCCTGATCAAGACAGAGAATTGTCTTCTTATTTTGACAAATCTAATCCGGGAGTCATGGCAAACCCATTCACACAAATCACAAACCTAATCAACTTTAATGAAATCCTCAGGCCTAAGTTTCCACCTATTGGCGACATCATCATTAGGTCGATCCTTGCTTCCAGCAGGGATAGGATCAGACAAACAGAAAAAATATCTGAATTGTTTTTACAAATTCCTACTAATAATTTTGGGTTATTGGATTGGTTATCTTATGAACGACTCATTGAACTCGGATATATTTCTTCTATCAATAAAATCAATAGTAACAAAGAGAAATTTCTAAATCCTACTTTACAATAGATTTGATCTGGTATCATACAAATATGGCTCAGAATCCTATCTTAGGTTTGGTTTTTCTTTGTTTTTTATTATTTGGTTCGGCAACTTCAATATTTTCGCAAAACTTGGATTTGTTGGTAGAATCAGTTTACAATAAACAAGAATCATTACTAGTTCGTAATGAAATTCGTAAACGTTTGGGTGACCGTGCAAATGATCCAGCCATCAAAGAAATTGTAAAATCTCTTCGAGTTTGGGCAGCATTTGAATTGATGCCACCAGAGGAGTTTGCCGAGGATGTAGAACGATTTGTCATCTTAAAAGATTATGGGTTTCAGTGGGAAGATACAGAAGAATTAATTCCCTATTTTATCACAGCTAAACCAACAAAAAAAGACATTCCTTACTTGGGAAAATTCTTTAAGGAAATGAATCTTTCAAAAGTTTCAGAAGATTCAATTCTCGAAATTTTACGAGTTGCCAAATCCAAACATTGGAGTGGTGCTTCAGTTCTTTTGGCTGGTCGATTGGTTGTTTTATCTCAAAAAAAAGTAACAAATTCAATGACAACTATCAAAAGTTTGGAGTCAGTCCTTCCCAAACAATTTGAAACTTTAAGTGATGCAAAAAAAACAAAGTTTCTTAAGGACTGGTATGCGGCATTTCCAAATACATTTGAGGAAAAACAGTGGGAAATTGTTACATCTGATACCATTCAATTAAGTTCTAAAACAATAGCGAAGGAATCTTTTCAATCCTCAGAAAGACGAACAGAAATTATATGGAATGAACAAGGGGAATGGGTTACCAAAGAACGTCCCAAATTAGATCCTAATCTTATCTTTTTAGAAGAACAAATGACAAGTCCTTCAGCAAATACTGCCAGTGATAATGATAAACGTAAGTTAGTTGATCCTATAGGTCGTCAGTGGATCGGCACTCCTTACCTGTATGGTGGTTATTCGAGAAGAGGGGTTGACTGTTCTGGACTGACAAAATCAATACTCACAGATCCAAAAATTGGTATGAACGAAAAAATAATTCCTCGTTCTGCCAGAGACCAATCACAGATTGGGAAGTCTGTTTCAAGGGATAATCAACAGATAGGAAATTTAGTATTTTTCTCTGCATCACCAAACACTAGTAAAATTACACACGTGGGAATGGTTTTAGACAATAGTAACTTTATTCATGCTTCCACAAGTAGGGGAGTGGTCATACAATCTTTAAACGAAAAATGGTGGAAAGAAAGGTATGTGACAGGCAGAGATGTTTTTGCAGTGGGAAAATAATATGGGAAAAAAAAGAGCTCTCGTTTTGTCTGGTGGAGGTGCAAGAGGTGCTTACCAGGCAGGTGTTTTGCGGTATTTAGAAGAAATCCATTGGAAACCAGACATCATTTGCGGTACCTCTGTTGGTGCCATCAATGCTTGTGCCATTGGTTCCGGAATGGATTCTGGTAAATTGTCTGAGTTATGGCTTAAACTCAACCAAAGAAATATTATGCGTTATTCCATTTGGAATATGTTAAAAGGTTTGTTTCGAAGGAGATATTATCCATTAGTAGAGACCTATCCCTTAAAAAAATTCATCCATGAGAACTTAGATTTTCCTAAGTTAAATGAATCTAAAACTAAAGTTATTATATCTGCAGTGAATATTTTAACATCAGAACTAAAGTTTTTCGAAAATCCAAATTTAAGAATTGAACATATGTTAGCTTCCTCTGCCATCCCAATGATTTTTCCTTGGCAGATGATAGATGGAGAGCCTTATTGGGATGGGGGAGTTATGGCAAACACTCCAATCCTACCTGCGCTCACACATGAAGCTTCGGAAATTGTGGTTGTCCTACTTTCTCCTGTAGGAGGAGTGCAAATGATGGATGTACCGGAAACTAAAGATGAGGCTTTGGAAAGATTGTTCGAACTTTATTTACTTGGTTCTTATAGAAGCGTAGAACAAGGATTAGAATATAGGAAAACGGTTATGAAAGGGTTGACTCCTGTTGAAAACTTTTTATTGGGGTTAAGGACACAGTTTAAAAATGCAAAAATTTCTGTGATCGCACCCAAACGAATGTTAGGACTAGTGAGTATTCTTAATTTTAAAAAAGAGCAGGCTGAGCTACTACTTAGGCATGGCTATGAAGATGCTAAAGAATTTTTCGAATTGAATCCTAGTTCAAAGTAAAGTTTTGGGAAAAGTTAAAAAGAAAGTACAACCATTCCCAAGTTCGCTTTCCACTTCAATGGAACCGTTCATGGCTTCAATTTGATGTTTGGCAAGGAATAATCCCATACCTTTGCCTTCGATGTCTTGTCGCAATCGGAAGTTCATGTTGAATAATTTATGGCCGTGTCGATGGATATCGATTCCCGGGCCATTATCAGTGATTGCAATTTTTATCATTTCTTTTGTTTCTTCATAGGAAATGGAAATTTTACAAACTTGATTTGGATTTGAATATTTGATCGAATTGGATAAAATGTTATTTACGATGCTATCGAAATAGGCGTGGAACCCTAAAAGTTTCATTCCTTCTGGTAGATTACTTTTGAATTCTATTTCGCGATTGGAGCCATTTTTTAAAAGTAAAAGTTGAGTATCGATACTCTCTTTAATTAAAATTTCTGATTTGGGAAGTTCGCGCGTATCTTTTTCAATATTTAAAAGTTCGTTCAGATTGCGAATGATTTGATCCAATTGATAAGATGAAGATTCAATGAGACCCAATAATTCTGTATTGGATGGACTTTCTTTTAACATGGATGTAAGGCTAATTAAATTGGCAATGGGAGCACGTAAGTTATGCGAAGTGATATAAGTATATTCTTTTAGTCTCTCATTTTGTTTTTTGGTAATTTGAACCAAGGATTCAAGTTCTTTATTTTTAGTTAAAAGTAAAGTTTCTTTTTCAAAAAGCGATTCTTGGATGAGTTTTTGGTCTTGGATATTTTGAATGGCTCCGTAGAAACCAATACATGTATTTTCTATAAATTTAGGAGTGGCAATGATCCGTATCCAAAATTCATTTCCTGATCCAGCTCGAATGATACACTCTAAATCAAAATTATCTTTTGTTTTGATACAATGAGTTTCTTTTTGGTTGATGATGGTTTTGAATGTTTCAGTTCCGAAAAAACTTAAATCCACTCCATCTAGATGATTTGTTTGTTGGACTAAAATTTCTGTAGCCACTTTTGAAAGTGTGATTTGTTTTTTGGTTAAATCATAATCAAAACTTCCTACTTTTGCCAAACGGTTGGTTCGGAGCAGTAGTTCCTCCATTCGTTTTCTATCAGAGATATCTCTGTTTTGGATCACAATGCCATCGTTAGTTGGTATGACTTGGTGATAATAATAGCCAGGTGCTACATAATTTCCTGGAATTTGAAATTCTTCTTCTAATGGAATTTTAGTTTCAGCAACTTTTTTATATTTTTCAAAGAATCCGTTTTCGCGGTTTACAGGAAAAAGTTGGCAAATTCCTTTTCCGATAAGTTCCTCCTTTTTCATTCCAAGTTGTTCTGTTGCTTTTTCGTTTAAATCAGAAATAATAAAATCTATGATATCTCCATCTTTATTTTTTGAAGCGGCCAAAAAGTAAATAGCCTCTAATGCAGATTTCATTGCTGCTTGGTATCGTTGGCTACTGGATAAGTATTTTAATTCGGTTTCTTTTTCGATAGTGATGTCTTTTGCAGCACCGATGATCGATGTGATTTTTCCTTCTTCGTTTAGGATGGGGCGAGTGTAGTCACGCAACCATTTGATTTTTCCTGACTTGGTTCGGATACGGTATTCTACCACACCCGTTTCTCCTTTTAAAATTTTAGTCATTCGTTCTGCTAAATTTGTTAAGTCTTCTTTAAGGATGATGTTAAACCAACCACCTAACTTTCCAATTTCTTCAATGGAATATCCAGATGTTGTTGTCAGTTCTTTAGAACTCCATTCCGCTATGACTTCGCCATTGGTAATTTTAGCTGTATAAATATAGTCTGAGGTTAATTCTATTACTAGTTGTAAACGATCCTCTAGGGTTAGGGTTTCTGTAATGTCCCTTGATACTCCGACAATTTCCTGGATGTTTCCTAGAGCATCTCGGATTGGGTTTTTTACGGTTTCTAATATTCTAGTTTCACCATTAAATCCGATATTTGGTTCTCTTCTTACATAACTTGTGTTTCCGGTTTCAAAAACCTTTTGGTCTTCGGCATGGTATGCCTTTGTGTATTCTTTTTCGTTGTAGTGAACATCTTGAATCCCAATTAATTCTTGTTTGTTTACTCCGTAAAAATCTGCACAAGCCTTGTTGACATATGTGACTTTAAAATTTTTATCCTTACAAAAAACTAAATCGGTGATCGAATCTAAAATTTGTGAAAAGTAAATTTCTCGTTCTTTTATATATTGTTCTAATTCTTTTGTTTTGGTTAAGTCTGAAAAGCTAGCTAGTAGATGAGTTGTATTTCCTTGTTTGTCCTGGAAACTATAAGCGGTTACTGCGATATCAAAGGTAGAACCATCTTTTCTTTTGGCGCGTAATTCGCCTTTCCATTGGGAATGAGTTAGTATTTCTGCTAGAATAAGTTTTGTTTTGTCTATATCATCTGTGAACCTAAGGGAATTTTTACCTATAATTTCTTCAGCATGATGGTAACCCCAGAGGGAAAGAAAGGCTGGGTTAACATACTCTAAATTTCCTTCTAAATCGGATATTACTATGGCATGAACCGATTGTGATAAAATAGTATTGATTAGTCTTTGGTCTGTAAGTTCTAACCCCATCTCCGTAAAATTAGGAGATGGATTTTAGTGGACAAGTAAAATATAAATTAATTTCTGGAGCTGACCATCAGATAAATGGAATGTGCACTGTATTCAAAAGATTGTGCTAGTGAGTTTGGATCTATCCTAGAATTTCCATATCCAACTTCTCGGATATAGGTTACGGAGATAGATGATTTTGATGTTACCCAAGAAAAACCCAAACTGAGTCCTTTGTTTCTCGAATATTCATTTCTAGGATTTGTACCAGACCGCGCCACTTTGTATATAAGAGTTGAATCACCAGAATTTGCTTGCACTTGGTTTCCAAAAGTATTTTGTAAATACAAATCAACTGCAGATTCGGTCCAAGATATTGGTTTTGTATTGGGTTCGTTTGTATAAATACCGCCTAACACGGAGAATGTGTCAGCTAAGTAGTATTCCATCCCCGCAGCAAAATTGGTTGTGGATACCCTTGATAATTCCCGAATTTCTGTATCGTTAACGGTATATGTGACACGTCTGCCGACGGAACTAATTTCATCTTGGTTCCTTCTCGATTTATATCCAGTCGTATGTATCATATCAAAAGAAGCTAAAAATCGGGAAGTAGGGAAGAAAGCCACTCCAAAGCGTAACTCAGAGGTTTGCGGAATGGATGTAGTTAGTTTTGGTCTTTGGGTTAAAACTCCAGCTTCAATCGCAGAAGCACCATCGCCTGTACCTTCAATAAAATCAATAGCGGAGGTTCCCGGTCTTCTTGATGAGTCTGCGTATACTTCATTGTAGAGCCGGTTTCCCCCCATCACAAAGATTCTACGGTAACTCATTCCGAGAGACAGTTTTTGAATCGGTTGGTATTGAATTCCAAACACAGGCATTAGTGCAGATGTCCTGCGGTTATCCACATAAGAACGCATCACATAACTTAGGTCGGAGAATTGTTGGAATTGTGTCCTAGATACTTCCTTATTATCATTTACATAGTAAAGTGTGGCACCTAGTGAGAGTTTGTCGGACAGTAGATAGGCGGCACTTGGCCCCACTAGCAGTTGGTTGTATCTTTCTTTGGTATAATTCCTTGTGGTGTTGATTGTTGGGGAAATTAAAGGATAATTAACTTGGTCTACTCGGTTATAAGTATAATTGTAAGTATTTACAATAGAAAAAGCAAACTTCCAACGATCAAAGTTTTTTAATAAACCGATAAAATTGGGATCAAACCCTTGGTGGGTTTGGTTATAAATTTGTCCTGGAGTATCAATATTGATATAACTTCTTTTGACATCTTTGAAGTTGCTAGCAGAGATGGAAATTCTATCGTTATACGTAAATCCAAGGCCAGCAGGGTTATAATAAGCACCTGAAGGGTCATCGGCAATGGCAGTAAAGGCGCCACCAAGACCTGCTGCCCTTTCCCCATAGAAACCTTGGATATTATGAAAAGGTTCCGAAGCAAATAAAACACTTGGGCAAAAAAGGAAAACGGATACAAGAAGGGTAGAAACTCTAGTTTGGTTTTTTTCTAACATATTTGATTTCAATTAATTTTTAAATTTGTATTACAGTATTACTTGCAGCGACTGAAACGTATTGTTCGTTTCCACTGGCATTGATATAATATCGCCAAACAACCGCAGATGGAATTTGATCAGCAGTTCCGTAGAAATCAATATAATACACAGGTCCACCACTATTCACGTTATTAAAAAACTCTCCCCAACCAATGTATTCGTCTGGGTAAACATTAGGATCCACACCGGCAGGCATTAGGACAAAAGCGTCATATTCTACAAATCCACTATCCTTCCCAATCCCTGTAGCGCCAGGAATGGCACTTGTAAAATCAACAAAGGCATCCCATTCAAACTGGTAGGCGTTGGCACCGGATTCATAAAACTGACCATAAAGATCGCTGTCATAGTAACCTAACTCTTCATATTCATCATTTGTATTGTCATTTAGGTCATAATAATCGACAGCAAAATAACCCGTATCCCCATTTTCATCATATGTTTCTTCTAGGTAATACTCTTCTCCATTGTAATTATCAATGTACTCGGTTGTCACATATCCGCCGTAATCATTGGTTTTCCCTTTGACTGTCGTTGTGATTTTATCTCCAGAACTCATATCATATACATTGCTGTAACTGAGAGTCACACATTTATTAGCATTGGCTTCTGTGTCATTTTCACATTCTTCAAAGGTAAACCTAGTTGTAGATTTATCAACATTCCCTGAACCTGAAGTGACTTGTTTGATATTGAGGATGGCTTTGTCTTTTTTTCCCTCTTGTGTGATGTAAGTAATCGAAGCATCCACACTCAAAGAAATTCCAAACACTTTTAGGGAACGAGTGATAGAACTAAAAATTTTTGATTTGTCCGATTTGAATTTAATACTTTTTTGAAATTTATTGTTAGCAGGACAAGGTTGCGGTGTTCCAATAGATTCAGCAAATGAAAAATCTACTTGCACATCATATTCATTAGAAAGTTGTCTAAATACCATTGCTGGTGTGGGTACAGCTTGTCCAATAAAAGGCAAAATACCTTCATTTTGAAGGCTGATTAGTTCACCCCTAGCTTCGTCTGAGCTAAGACCCAACCTTTCCATTCCTTCTAAAAATTCATCTTCCATCGATTGAGTGATTCTTACGGTTGCACTTCCGCCGGGAATACAAACCCCTGGTTTCGATTTTGCCATTTTATAAGCACCGCTAATAAGGACCAAATCTCGTTTGGAATCTCTTAAGATCTCCGATACAATGGATGTTCCTTCTGTTAGAAAGGCCTGGCCTGTAAATCCCGCATCGAATGTATCTTCCGCAACACCTTTTGCATGAACGAGTGACTTTACCGATTTTGATGATTTAAGGGAAGCACCAAGTCCAGAAGAAGGTTTTCGTATGGAACGCGGAACCGCAACACTAAGATTGGAAGGAAGTTCTGAGTCGATATTGGAATTTAACAAACTTCGGATTAAAAAGCGTGTGATTAAGGCTTCTAAAGAATTACTTTTATCTTTTTCTTTATTACAGCCAACAAAAGCAAAAAGAATGATAAAGAAAGTGAGTAATAGACGATTCATCTCGCATTCATTTCATGTATTCGAAAGGAAATGTCAATTCTAAAGTCTTTCTATAAAAAAAGAGTTTCCAAACAGGCAAGAAAAAACATAATTTCTTGAATGAGAGCACTATCTCAATTCTTTTTGTTAATTATTTTAGCACAATCTGTACTGGCCAAAGGCAATGTATACGTACAAAGCACAAAAGCAAAGCTTCTATCACAGCCCAAACTTAATGCTGATGGTTTTCCTTTATCTTTGGGAGAGAGTTTATCACCTGTCAGTGAACAAGGACTATTCGTCCAGGTAAGAGCCGAAGGAAAGATGGGTTGGGTATCCAAACTTTTTGTTTCGCCATTACCGCCGGGAAATCAAATCAAATTAGGTGTGACATCGAGTTCCTCAGAAGCAGTGGTGGCCAGACAAAGGGCCTCTGATTTTACAAAAACAGCTGCGGCAAGAGGTCTTTCCGAGACACAAAAAATGCGTGTTCGTGGTGAAGGAGAACTGTATGACTTCGAATCTCTTCGTTGGTTAGAATCCGTTCCTTTTGACACAGAAAATACAAGTATAAATGGGGGATATACTAAGTTTGAAGATTCGAATATCCGAAATTTCTTTTTTAGTCATTCAGAACCAGAAGTTTTAAAAGAAACAAAAGCAGAAGTAAAACTGGGTAGATCTCTCGCAGCTAGATTATTAAAAAAATACAGTTTAGTCAAAGATTCAGAATTTACATCATATTTAAATGGAGTTGCTACCCGATTAGCAACGGTTTCCTCTCGAAAGGATTTAAACTTTCGAGTAGGTATTATAGAATCCACTGAAATCAATGCCTTTGCTTGCCCTGGTGGATATATTTTTTTGACAACTGAAAGTCTTAAAAAAATTAATTCGGAAGCCGAACTTGCAGGTATTATCGGACATGAAATGGGACACATTGTACTCTTTCACAATGGAGAATTCGAACAATCAAATGAATTTATAGATGTAATATCTAGTCTTCTTGCTCCACCAGGCACGGAAGTTGTGAATGCCGCAACTTCCTCACTTTTGGACGAAATGGAAAAACAACTGTTTGAAACTGGACGTGATATGAAATTTGAATTAGAAGCAGACGAAGCGGCAGTTGGTCTTACAAGCCAAGTTGGATATTCGCCTGTTGGTCTTTCAAGTTATTTAAATACATTGTCCAAATCAGAAGGGATGGATTCTCTAAAAAAAACACATCCCGAAACTAATGTACGTATCGCCAAATTAGTGTTCTACGAATCGTCCATCTCAGTAGAAAGTTCCGCAAATATAAAAGACCGCTGGCAAGAATTCAAACCCAAATTAAAACCATGAAACATCAGAAATTTCTGTTCCCATTTTTTTTAATGGTGATTGTACCCGGAATTATTTTAGGAATCATTACATTATTCGGTTTTTCTCAAACATTAAATCGAAAATTATCTGATACCATTTTTCATTTGCTTCCCTCTCATCATACCCTTTCCAAGGATATCGTCATCATCGATATAGATGAGCAGAGTATTGCAAAGTATGCAGATCACCCAGAGCTTGGACAATGGCCTTGGAAACGTACGATTTATCCTACACTAATCGGGTATACCAAACTCATTACTCATCCGAAAATTACAATCATTGATATTATGTTTACGGAAAGATCTGATTACGATGATTCTCTTGTAGCAGCTAACATCAATTTGGGTGAAATTTCCCATGCCGCTAATTTTAGAGATGGTGGAATAGTGATACCAAGGAAAAATGAGGAAGATTTAGGAAAAAAATTCAATGTACCTTTGCCTTTGGAGATACCATTTCCAGAGTATGAAAATGTTTCTTTTCCTATTGGGGAAATAGGGGAAACGTCTCCGATGATTCATGTTGTCAATGTCATTCCAGATGGCGACGGTATCCTTAGAAGGTTTACTCCATTTATTCGTTGGAAAAATAAACATTTCCCCACCGTCGCCGTACAAGCGTTTGTCACTGGTGAAGATTACCAAACTGAGTGGAAAGATGGATATTTTTGGATACAAAAAGGAGAGATCAAACGGGAAATTCCTTTAGGGAAAGACGGTCTAGTGCGGGCCTATTTTTATACAGAAAAAGAACTACGAAACATACCGCGCTACTCAGCTGCAGGTATTATTGAATCTTTAAACCAATTGAATACGAGCGAAGTAGATGATCCTGAAAAACTGCTTGTTCCACCTTCTGTTTTTGATAATAAAATTATTTTGATTGGAACCTCTGCTGCCTCCACTCATGACGATGTAGTTACACCGCATGGACTTTTTCCTGGTGTGATTGGACAAGCTGTTTTTGCATCCAATATGATCGAAGGACATATGTTACAGGAACTTCCCGAAATATATGGAATTGGATTTACCCTGTTTATTCTTTTTATCGGAGTCATTGTTTTGTTTATTAACCAGTGGCATCTTTTAAAAAATGTATACCCGGTTTTCGCCGTTTCAATGTTTGTTGGTGTATTTTATTTTTTATACCGTATGGATAAGGTAATCTCTAGTTCTTCGTTTGTGATTGCTTTCCCTATTTCGTATTTACTTGGTTTTGCTTACCTTACATATACAGAAGGAAAAGAAAAAAGAAAATACAATAGTATCTTACGAAACCTTGTCGATCCAGGTGTTGTGAGTGAAGCATTAGAAGATATGGATTCCTTAAAAAAAGGAGGAGAGTGGGAGATAACCGCTTTTTTCTCTGATGTGGCAGGATTTTCATCTATCAGCGAGGAACTAAGTGCCAGTGACCTTGCACGATTACTCAATGAATATTTATCCGCAATGACGAAAATTCTTAAATTTAATTCTGGTACTTTAGATAAATACATTGGCGATGCTATTGTGGGGATATTTGGTGCTCCCATCCAAAACCAGGCTCATTCGCGACTTGCTTGTAAGACCGCCTTGGAAATGTTAGCTGAATTAGAAATACTTCGGTCTATTTGGAATGAAAAAGACGATTATACAGAATCAGCGAGAAATATGGCCTTTCGAATTGGTTTGAATTGTGGACCAGCTAAGGTCGGTTTCATGGGAACGGATAGTTTGGCTTCGTATACAATGATGGGCGATACAGTAAATTTGGCAGCAAGGTTAGAAGCAGCAGCAAAAGATTATGGAGCTTCCATCCTTGTTTCTGAAAGTATAGAATCGATTTGTAAGGAAGAATTCCATTTTCGTTTTTTAGATTGGATTCGTGTAAAAGGAAAGGAAGCACCTGTAAAAATATATAGTTTAATTTGTTTAGTTGCTGATCTGACTCCAGAGCAATTGGAAGCAGAACGAATGTATGAGGAAGGTTTTCAGTATTATTTGAATCGAGATTGGGAAAGGGCCATCAAATCTTTTGAAAAAGTGTCAGAAATTTATAGACAAACGGATGTTGCAAGTAAACTCCTCATCGAACGATGTAAATCTTTGTTTAAAAATCCACCAGCAGTGGATTGGGATGGTGTTTTCACTAGAACATCAAAATAAACAATTAGAAGAATTCTAAAAATATAAATATAAATTAAAAGAACTAAGATTTGAAAAGGAAACTTACACTACTATGGATGAAAAGGAAACAACTGCGCTTTGTTGGAAATTAACATTAGGATTAGAACTGTTAACTTCTATACTTGCGGTGCCAATTGCAGTTTTGTTTATTGTATCGGGTGGAGAGTATAACTTAGAAAAGGCGATATATGTAATTCTTGGTGCAACGATTTCACTCACTATTTCCTATATCGTTCCAACAATTCGTTTTTTTCGTTTAAGAAAACTAATTTTAGAAACAAAACCTGAGAAATTTGTCCAAAAAACCTTGGAGGAGAAACAGGAAATTAAAACGAATCTCCTAAAGTTTCCGAAACAAAACCTTGGTTATTTTTTTGTGCAATGGTCACTCGGAATTCCTTTTGCAGCTTTTGTTACTTTTTTATTTTTTACGCCAACCATTGTAGAGCTCATTCCCTATGTAGTTCTCCCTGTTATTATTTATCCTGTGTTAGGTGTTTCTCATTTTTTTCTAACAGAGTTACGTTTAGCTTCTGTTTTGTCTTCGCCTGGATTGAAAGAAATAGCTTTAAATCTGGAAAATATCCCTAAAATCGGAATTTTTCCCAGGGTTTTTTTTACAATGCTTGCAGTATTTAGTATGAGTATGACAACACTTGGTTACCTTTTGGGTGCGCAGGTTTCAGGAGCCATTCAACTCCAAAATGCGGAACTAACAATTGGATTACTAACATTATTTGTTTGTATTGCCATTTATATTTTAACTACGCTTTTTGTTCGCGCTTTAAAAATGAATACGGTAAAGATGGTTACTTGTTACGAGGCATTAGCAACTGGTGATTTAAGTGACATTGTACCTATGATTTCTACTGATGAGTTAGGTTTAGGAACTTTATCACTGAATTCATTTATTGAAAGCATTAGGAGAATTACTTCAAGTGTCATTCAGGAATCGGAACGAGTTAGTAATGATTCAAAAATTATTTCCACCCAAACGCAAGGTTTATCACAAGCAATGATGGAACAAGCTTCCTCTACGGAACAAATGTCTGCGGGAATTGAGGAAATGTCTGCAAGCGTTCGTTCGACGGCTGTGGGAGCTAAAACACAAAATAAAATTACTGGAGACGCTCTTCAATCTTTGGTCGAGATGGAATCAGTTTTAGTTGAAGTTCATTCTTCTATGGAAAGAACAGAATCAGAAACTAAAAAGATGGAAGAGGAAATTGTTTCGGGTCAATCTACTTTACAATCTACACTTCTCGCAATGGAAGAAATTGAAACCAGTGTCGAACATACCGCGGATGTAATTCAAGTTATTGGCGATATATCAGATAAAATAGGTCTATTATCTTTGAATGCTTCAATTGAAGCTGCACGTGCGGGGGAAGCAGGCAGAGGATTTGCTGTTGTTGCCAGCGAAATTTCTAAACTGGGAGAACAAACTCTTCAAAATACCAAACGAATTTTAGAAGCAGTAGATAAAGCATACGAAGCTTCTAAACTCGGAAGAGCCGCTGTTTCTAATACGGAAAAAACATTTTCCCAAATTGGAAATTCCGTTGAGGCAACGGTTCAGTTAATACAAACTTCTTCTGATATGACCAGAAAACAGATGTTAATAGCGAAAGCTGTGAAAAATGGATTTTCTAACTTAACACGTTCTGCATTAGAAATTGAACAGAACACTGAGGAACAAGCACGCACTTCCTTTGAATTATCACAAAGTGTTGCCACTATCTCCGAAGGAACGGAATACTTAAACCAGTTTGTAGGTGAAATAGATAAACTTTGTTTAACACTTTCAAAACAAGCCGATAACTTAAAAAACGGAATTAGTTTCTTTCGCATTAAGTGAAATAGGGGTGGTCAGGCAACCGCACTTTTCGCTTCCTTCATTAAATATGGGGATGCATCGACAATCAATGAACTTTGATCCATATATAGATTCTATCGATTAAATGCGAATTTATATACGATACAGTGTTGAAATTAAAACGTATACAGTTACTTGATTGTCATAATGGAAAAGAGGAAAGGAAAAAATAGTTTAAGGTTTTTCTGATACTACAGATAAACTAGCAGAGGTTCGTTTTACGATTTTGTTCACCAAATTGTCCAATTCCAATGCTGATTTTTTTAAATAGGAATAAATTTCCGCAGTGGTTTCCGGTGTGGTTTCAGAATCCAAAAGATTGATAAGTCCTAAGATATTCGCAAGTGGGCTACGAATTTCATGGGATTGGATTCGTGCAATTTCCTTTAGTTCATAAATTTGATTTTGTATTTTTATATCTGCTAACACTTTTTCTGTAATGTCCACAATGATTGCTGAAACATAATTGGTTTGGTTGACGATAAAACTATTTAAGCTGACTTCTACTTGTATTTCTGTTCCATCTTTTTTTACAGCAGAAGTCACTTGGTTTTTTCCAATTCTCATGGGCCTAGGTGCTTGGAAGTATCCCTCAAGCAACCGGTCATGTCCTTTTCTATGGTGCATGGGAACTAAAAGTTCTACTGGTTGGTTGATGAGTTCTTCCCTTGGAAAACCAAATGTGTTTTCAGTTTCTAAATTACAGTGGATGATTTTTCCTTCACGGTCTACGATAAGGATTGCATTTGGTGCCGATTCGATTAGGTTTCTATATTTTTGCTCACTTTCTGAAAGGGCAATTTCCATTTTTTTTCTGGCATCAATGTTTTTTCCTCTAAGGCACACACCCATTAGTTTCTTATTTTTATCATAAGTAGGATTCATTTTGTATTCGAACCAAATGGAAATATCATTGATATTTGCGATTCTTTCAATGATTACACTTTGTCCCAAAAGTGACTTTTGAAATAATTCGAAAAAAACTTCTTTGTCACCTGTTGTGACAAATTCACGGTAATCATCGGCAATATTTAATATTTTTCCAGAATAAGCAAGGATAGTATCTTTTAAATTTTGGTTAAAAGCAAGAACCGTATAATCTGTATCCATAAGCACAATGGCATCAGTAGAATTATCCAAGATCATTTGTGCATAATTAGAAGAATCTTCTGGAAACATTGGTTATCTATGGCATTTTTTTTACTTGGGTAAATCAGAAAAGAAATTTAAAGTGTTTTGAAGTTTTGTAATCCGCCATTATAGCATGATTTTAAATCTAAAGTTTATTTTAGATTAATTCTAACTAGTGAATGGCTTTGTTATCTTCTAATTAATAGAATTAAATTAATGATCACTTGTATTAATAATAGTGAAAAAATGGCACCGCCAATTCCATAAATGATCTTTGTTTTATTTTCTAATTCTTCTATACGAAATTGATTCATTAGAAAGTAAACATCTGCATTTGATGTAAGGTAAATAAATTCTTTTTCTTTTTCCTCTGGTTGCCTATTGGTTGTAGGTTTTACTGGAAATGTCGAAATTTCCTCGTCGTGCAGAATTTTTCCCGATAGCTCCGTATATCTTTCCTTAATTAGTGGGTTCGTTCGCCACCTAACATAGGCATCACTGTAGAAACGATATGCGGATTTAAATTGTTTACTGGAATATAAGTCCTCACCTTTAGCGATCCATAACTCAGTTTCTAATAGTTCCAACTTTGTTTGGTCTATTTTAGAATTTTGAAATTTGCTCAGTAGATCTTCCGCTTCCGAAAATTTTTTTTCCTTTAAATTGTATCGAAAAAGAAATGTGTCTTCTTCGGAAACAGAATCGGCCATAAGCATGAAGCTGAAAAGAATTAAAAATACTAAGCTTATCTTTTTCATATTTATCTACTTAAAATTACTGCTTTGTGTCCGAATCTACTTCTCGGCATATTGTCTGATTCCGGAACCCAAGGATTCCCACCTGGATTGGCTAAGTCTAAGGAATAGACCTGGTCTATAGGTAAATTAAATTCTGACGCGCCTCCAAATAGATATAGTTTTCTTTTTTCATACGAAACTTCCATAGCAGGATAGTATAAGGCTATAGGAGTATTGGAACCTGTAACAAAGGCATTGGAAGCATTGCCTAGGAAGGAATATTCAAATCGGTTTGAATTTGTAACTGCTGTAACAGGTTGCGATATATTGGTTCCTGTCGAACCGCCAACAACGAATAATGCGGGAGTGTCAGAGGGGAAAGGATCCGTTGAAATTGGTCTATAACAGGCATAACCTGAACCGTGTCTTGCAAGCGAAATGGAGGCTTCGATTTTTCCTGAGGTTGAATTAAGAGATGGAGCATATGCATCTGTTGTCGCATAGGCAAGCCCATCAGAATAAAATCTTCCCCCTGTAAAAATTAAACTTCCGATATAAGTACATCCAGCCATATCAATACGTGGAAAGATGTTGGTACTTGATAGGAGGCTAACCCACGTTCCATTGTTTCCAATATTTGGGTAAAATTTATAAACAGTATTAAATATAGTGCCGGTAGTCATATCCGTTGTTGTTGTTCCACCCAAGATAACGATTTCTTCATCAAAAGCACCTGCGACCCCACCTTGTAGAGTAGAGGGCATATCTGCTAGATTCTTGTTCCAAGTATTCGTTAAAGGATCGTAGGCTTCTACAATCCGACTCATCGTATAAACGGCACCATTTTTGATAATTCCACCAATGACATAGATTTTATTTTTAAAAGATACTACTTGGGCATTGAGCCGAGGTGTGGGAACATTTGTAACCGCAGGATGCCAAATATTTTCTACTGGATCGAAAAAATCTATTTCGCTAACTGCGTTTTTGTCAGAACCAATTCCTCCTACAATCCAAATGCTTCTGCGAAATATAACCGCATTGTCAGATAATGTTCTAAAAGTAGATGGAATTCCTAATCCTATTTCTTTGGTACCGCAAGATGGTAGATAACTGTAATCTGAATCAGTAATTAAGTTAGATAGGGAAACAGCGTGGACTTCACTATCAAGAAATGAAGTATCTACATTATTATAATTTGGTCCAGAGGTGACTAAAAATCCTGGAACTTTTCCTGAGCACTTCCAACTAACGACAGCTGAGTTTGTGGATATATTAGTTACGAGTTGCCATTCAATTTTTGCGGTATTGGCTTTTCCTCCTTCGGTGAGCGGATTTGCACAATTCCATATTGTAAAAAAGAATAAAAAGAATGATATTATGTTAAATTTCATTAGAAATTGACTCCACCTGATAATTCTAACCCCGTACCACAGTGAGTTTTTTCTATTTCAAAAAAGCATAAGTTTTTCCAGCCAATTCGATAGAAAGAAGGTCCATATTTTAATCCTTGCCAACCGAGTTCGATATAGGCGGAAGGGTTTGTGCCAGTTTTTGCATTATTTTGGTCGAAACGATATGTGACAGATGAAGTTCCTATTCCGACTATTCCATAAAAATCAAATAAAGGATTGGATTGAAAGACTTTTGATTGGTGAAGATAAACATAGCCAGATTGTGTAATAACTTCTTTTAATGGTCCGGTTGATTGTAAATATTCGAATTTGAATCCTAACTGATATGTGTTTTTAAATCTTAAAAATGCGGGTTCGGTAAAGACGGAAAGACCGAAAAGCGGAGGCGTTTGGTTTCCTAAAGGAGGAAAAAGTGGTAAATAGGTAAAGCTTCCACCAACTCTTGTTTGGTTGTCTAGTTTATCATTTGCTAAATATACAATTGGAAATTCCGGACTTTCGTCGGCTTCTGACACAGTGTTTTTAATTTCGCTTCTATTTATGGTTAAAAAACCAAGTTCAGATTTGATAATTACCTCATCTTTGTTTTTATCAGCGATCGTTCCTTTGATAACACTACCATTTTTTAATGATAAAATTGCGATTTTGTAGGAATTATTGATTTGTCCATTGTTAACTAAATTATAATATTCGAGATCCTTTTTGGGAACTTTATATTCAGATCCCTTAAAACGAACAACCAGCAGGCGTTCGTCTTCGTAGACAAATTCACTATGAAATACTTCACCATTAGGAAATCGAAGTTCTGCGGGATAGATTGAGATGGATGAGATCCCTAAAAAATATATAATTAATGTTGTTAACGTTTGTAATGTGGTACTTTTCATCAAATCTAACTTGTATTCGTTGACATTATTTTAAAATACTTGTTATATGGCAACATTATATTCTTCTGTTAGTTGGGTTAGTGTTATGCGGCAAATTGTAATTAGATTAGTTCTTATATTATTGTTTTCGTTTTTATTTTTGTCGTTTTTAGGGGGACAAAGATTGCCACAACAAATGCCTGAAATTGGAATTGATCCGTCTGGGAATGCTTCTTTTTCTATTCCTTTGTCAATTCCAGAGGGTTCAGGCGGACTAACTCCTTCGATTTCGCTGTCGTATAATTCAGGTATGGGTAGTGGATTATTAGGTAAAGGTTGGTCACTTGGCGGTGGAGAATATATAAAAAGAGATTCGGTGTATGGAATCAACCTGACAAATTCAGATCATTATGTTTCCTCAGAATATGGACAATTAGTAGATAGTGATGGTTCTGGGCAGTTATTCTATTCCAAAAATGAAAGTTTCGTTTCATTTTATCCACAAGGTAATTATGGATTTGGGCCTACTCAGTTTATCACTTTTGATCAATCAGGAAATCAGTCCACCTATGGCGGTGAAAACGCACAAGTTTTAACTAATAACGGAGCTGTTATTTTATGGGCTCTTTCCGAATTGAGGGATGCTCATGGTGAAACTATTCGATATGAGTGGGAACTTAGAAAGGGCGAGCTTTACCTTTCCAAAATTATTTATGCCGGAGGAGCTAGGTATATAAATTTTGAATATGAAGAAAGAGAAGATTTTTTTAATGATTACTCCGAAAAACAACTAGTTGTCCGTGATTGGCGGCTAAAAAAAATCAAATTTTATTCTGATAATTCCCACGTATATACATATGAGTTTTTTTATTCTGCTGATTCCAAAACAAAAGACTCTCTTTTAACAAAAATCGATTTTGAAAAGGACAATTTGTTTTCGGTATCGACACACCTACCATTGGAATTTGTTTATTCGATAAGTCACACAGGAGTGGAACCAAAACTAAATAGCGGTGCCAATCCGCTTTCTAATGGTTATGGTTCTGATCAAGATATCGGAGACAGGATGCTTGAGCTTTTAAAAAGAGCTATCTTCGAATACCTTTCTATGAAAGCATCGGAGCCTCCGAAAACTCAAACAAAACTTGCGAAAGCTTATAATAAAGTCCTGCCCAAATCCATCCCAAGAGCTGGTGGTGGAACAGGAAATGGTTTTGATTATAATGCATTGAATGTTGAGATGCCAACTTATAATCCAGAAACGGAATTTGTTGGAAGGTATCCACTTGGAAATAGAAATAGAGATGCTTGCAATTGGGGACCGATTGCTTGTATATGTACACTTTTCCCTGCTTGCCCTCCCTTTGTTCGAATGAAATGTGGGGAGTATGCTTTTTTTGGTGCCGATGCTTGTAATAATGGTGTATTATCTGCCAATAGAGCCGTTTTACCTACTGATATAGATGGAGATGGAATCTCTGAATATTCAAGATTACTTGGAAAGGCAGATGGAGACCAAATTTATATTCGCTCCAATGATTATGTGAATAGCAGAGATTTTAGTTCTCCTAGTTTCCCTATTAAATATAATACTTATATAGATATTGCTGATATAGATGGAGATGGCCGAACAGACTTTGCTTATGAGAGATCTGGAGTTTTATATGTTGCCTTTTCCAATGGCAGTGGGCTCGAAAGTCCCACAGCTTTTCCCAATGTGACTTTGACCCCATATATTCAAAATTATACCCGCACAGCTAATTTAGCACCTAGGGATTACTTTGTTGATATGAATAGGGATGGAAGGGCAGACTTTGTCCATTTCTGGAATGATCGAATGTCCATTTATCTGTCTCAAGGAAGGGGTTTTGCCACTGAAAAAGTGATTTGGTTTAATGGTTTTAGAAGTCCTCTCCAAGAAACGATGGATTCGAATCCATTTATCGCACACCGTATGAATCAGTTTACTGACATTGATGGAGATGGTATCCCCGAACATTTATTCGTTGTTAATGTAAATCCTCCCCCAGAGCAGTACCAATTAGCAGCTCTAAAAGCACGTCATTTCCAAGAAGTAGGCGCTGCCGATGCAGAGAGATTATCCTATACTAATGAAATCTTATCCATATTTGATGGTGCTGAGGCAGATGGAGGACGTAAAAATTTTCTTTCTGAGAGAGTTTTTTCCGATGAGAGGTCGTTGTATTGGAGTTTGGTAAACAACCCAGGAACAGCAACTGCATCTCAAAAAGATACGATTACCAAATCGATCGATAGACAATTTTTTGAAGATCGACTAAAGGAGATTGTAGATCGCCATGCAAATGAATTGGATATTGAAATAAGTCGAATTCGAAATGCTGATTTGAATGGCTCGGCGTATCAATTGGTTGTTACAAAGATTGATACAAACAATAAAACTCTTTCACAGACAATTCAAAATATTCCACGAAACATTGTGGGTTATATGGGGAAAAACTGGTTAGTCGATATTAATGGTGATGGACTTCTTGATTATGTTTCTTTTACCAATCGTAACAGTCATTTTAATCCATATGATTTTGGAGTTGAGAATGCATATACCCTACATAACGAAATTAAAGTAGCATTCAACACTGGTGGCAAATTCGATTTTGATCATTATACCAATAATTACATTAATACTGTCGTTAGGCCAGACCGGTTTGCTGAGGATAACGACCCTAATGCCAATAAAGTTTCTAGTTTTGAATTCACTGATCTCAATGAAGATGGAATCGTAGATTTTATTGTAAAAGAGTTTAACTCAGCCAATTACCACGTATATCACGGGAATGGGAATGGTTCTTTTGATAATCGATTTGATTTTAGTGTGGAATCTGCTGAGATTAATGGGAGTCGATTTGAGGATAGAAATGCGGATGGTATTCCTGACTTCTTTTATCAATACGGAAAAAATAGTACCACTAGGCAAATTTTATCCGATAGTCCATTAACTAAAGGTGGACTAATCACGAAAGTAATCAATCAAGTCAACGGCGTCGAATCTCAGATTTCCTATATATGGAAAAAAGATATGCCAGGGGCTGTCGTGAAAGGTGGTAGTTACAATACATCGCTTCCGAACTTATCTTCTCAAATGTTGGTATCCCATATCCGTAACTCCACTGGTTTGGGATATGCCGAAGAAAAAAAGGCATACTCCTATTATAACACCCGTTTTAAGCCGGGGGATATAGATTCGAACGAAAATTATGGTTTTGAATCTGTTACGGAAAGGACGTATGTAGAAGGAGTTCTGAAATTAAGAGAAGTCACTCATTATTTACACAACCCAAACTTCCCTGGTTTTGTAGGGAGCGTTCAGGTTTTCACTGGAAATGATGTTTTGGTTTCGGAAGAGTCCAAGGGTTATACAAAATTCACTCCACACCTGGGAACCAAATTAGTTTTACAAACCTCAAGCGAATCGATCCGGTATGAAAATGGACAACTGAAAGACCAAGTGATTAGTACCATGACATATGATCCTAGTTTTGCTTATTCATTAAATGTTTCTGAAGAAAACCATAATGGAAGAATCACTCGGACTGAAATAAACTATCAAACTAATTCCGCTATGAAGATACTTTCTCTTCCCATTGAATCCAAAAAGACAGTGAACGGAAGTTTGGTGGAACATAAAAAATGGACTTACACTGGTGCGGATATGGCTACGGAAAGTAAACTGGTAAGTTCGGGACAGTGGTATTCTATTTATTATTCCTATGATGCCATTGGAAATGTAACAAGCTCTACAGATTCCTTGGGAAGAACTTTGTCTTATGAATATGGTGACATTACTCGCAGTAAACCCACTGTCACAAGGAATGCACTTGGCCAAACTAGTAAAAAAACTTACGATCCAAAACTGGATGTGGAGCTAAGTATAGAAGATCCCAATGGGAATGTAGCCACCTTTGTATACGATGAATATGGAAGGAAAACTTCTAGTGAATTGAATGGGGAAAAACAAGAATCCATCGAATATACTTTTGATGGTTCTTATTTTACTACGAAACAGACCACTCACTCTGCTGAGGGTGATGTGTGGACAAAGGATACAACGGATTTACAAGGAAAGGTTGTTAAAAAAGAATCTCTTGTTGTGGAAGGCATTGTCTCTACCGTTGAAACAAAGTATGATGCTCTTGGACGGGAGATTCATAAATCCAATTCCTATTTTACGGGTGAATCCCCACGCTGGTCTTATACCTATTATTACACACAAGCAGAAGATGCAGAGGAACGACCTAAAGAAACCATTGCTGCTACGGGAGAAATTTCCCGAATAGTGTATGAACTTCGGACAAACACTGTGACAACCACAAACCAATCGGAAGTGATTCGCACAGAAACACAAAACCTAGACAATTGGGGAAGGCTAGTATCCAAAACAACCCAAGGGGAAACATTACAATACCAGTATGACAATGCAGATCGTATGGTTCAAATCTCCGATCCAGGGAATGGGCTTACAGAAATTAGTTACGATATTGGTGGAAGAAAAACCAGGTATAGTGATTCCAATTCCGGCACCATACATTACACCTACAACGTAGCAGGAGATTTACTGACCCAAACCGATGCGCGTGGGATCGTGATTCGTAAAGAAGTGGATGGGATGGGAAGGATTACCAAGGTAATTCCTGGAAATGAAACACCCACCATATATGAATATGATTCAGGAAACTCGTTATCGAGTGCTTATGTGATTGGAAAATTAACCAAAGTGACAGATGGTTCGGGTGTCACGGAACTGGCTTATGATAGAAAAGGAAATGTAACTGGTGAAAAACGGATCATAGACGACTTACAGGTGTTATTCCAAAGAACCTATGATGCCTTTGGTCGTGTGAAAACTCTCACTTACCCGGAAGGAACACTCGTTCGTAACCATTACACGGGTACAGGCCAACTTGGCTTTTTGACAATGGACTCTCATGATGGGAATAGTTTGAACCATACGGTGGTGAGCTATGAAGGTCCAAAGATCGCTGACGATAAATATTACATAGAACGAAAAACTGGAAATGGGATTGTTACAAAGATTGGTTACGACCCACTTCGAATGCGACCACAATCGCTCGTGACTTACTTAAAAGACAGTTCTGTCGAACAAAGTATTAAGTATGATTATGATAAACGCGGAAACATTGCTGCTATCACCGATCTAATGAATGAATCTAGAAACCAAAGTTTTGAATATGATCCTTTGAACCGAGTGACGAAGGCCATTGGAAAATACGGGGAAGAAAACTACAATTATCATAGGAACGGAAACCTTTTGAATAAGGGAGCATTTACTTATTCCTATGAAAATGGAAACCATATCCATGCTGTGACAAGAGTGAATAGTCCAAATACTGGAATCGTTGGTTATACCTACGATGCGATGGGGAATATGACCACACGCAATGGGGATACGTTAGTTTATAATGCGCAAAACAAATTGCAACGTATCGAAACCATCGGCGGAGACAAATTCGAATATACTTATGACCATTCAGGGATGAGGATTAAAAAAACTTTACAGAATTCCAATACAACCACCTACAGTTTTGGTAACTATTATGAAATCCACCGAAGCCCTGGACAACAAGAGAAACATACATTATATGTGATAGGAGCAGAAGGGGATAAGGTGGCCCAGTATAGCCGAGGGGATGCCATTCTCTTGGGGCAAATGGCCTCAAACGAGTGGCTAGTGAACCCATTTTGCAAGGATGTAAGCATCGATTGTGATACGTATTGGAAGAACCGAGTTGGGTTTGCCTTCGTAAGTTTTCTACAAGATACGAATGTTTATGTAGATGGGAAAATCCGAGGAGGCCATCGAGCACTGCCTTGGTTGGTTTTACTTGGATTTCTATTCTGGGTGGTATACAAAACAAGAGACCAACAAACTGGAATTGACTTAGAGAATAAAACTTCGGATATATTTGGAATAACCATTTTACCTATCTTATCCAATCGATTCCAAAAACAGATTCCTCGATATGGAACGGCGTTATTTGTAGTCCTTTTTACTTTTACCACCACAGCGGGCTGCTTTCCATTGTTACTTGGCAGCGGGGAGGCAGAATCCGGGACACCGATTTGGATGCTTGGTCTGGGGAATGGCATTCCTAGTGATACACCATCTGTTGCCGACGAACCAGGCCAAGGTGGAAGTGGCAGTGGAGGAGGATCTTCCACAGGAAATGCGAGAGTATCAGGAATGTATTTTTTCCATCCAGACCATTTGGGAAGTATTACGATGATTACGGATGGAAACGGAAACGTTCTAGCAGGTGGCGAGAGAGGTGGTAAAAGTCATATTACTTACAAACCATATGGAGAAATATTCAGGACAGATTCTTATGGGCCAGACATTACTAAATTCAAATATACGGGACAAGAAGAAGACCAGGAAAGTGGATTGTATTATTACAAGGCACGGTATTATGATGCGGGCCTTGCTAGGTTTGTGAGTAATGATGGTATGGTGTTTCCCGATAAAGAGCAAGGGATGAACCGAATGATGTATGTGGAAGGGAATCCGATAGCGTTTGTCGACCCAGGTGGAAACAATAAATATATTCATATGTTTAATCGAATTGTGGGTCATGCGATGGGTAAGGATTTTGGCGGACAAGGAATCAATAAATTAGGTAAAAATATTTCCACGGGTATAAATAAAGCTGCAGTTAGAAATACCATGTGGGCTTCTGATAGATTATCAATCAGAAGGCATGTTAAATATATAGCAAGGGAAGGAGCTGAAAAAGGAATTGGTCATAGAAATGAACGGCTTAAGGATTATGCAAAAGACTACATTGAATCAAAAATTGAAACTCTATTGGTAAAAAGTCTTACGCGGCAACCCCTAACTGATAAAGATTACCAAATAGATGCTGAGGATTTTGTTATTGGCTTTGTAAGATCAGAACTAATTTATCAAGCAGGATTGACTTTTGCATCGAATATTGCAGGCAATTTATTAACAAATATAAAAGACAATCCATTTGATATATTTAAATATTACAATAAATATGAAAGAATAAGGAAAGATACAGATTTGGTAAAAAAAGTAAATTCTTGTAAGACAGGCTGGCTGGCCGCCTGTGTAGAAAAGTAAGGCAGTTTATTAATATTAAGTGAGGTTATTGATGATAAAATATTATGTATGTAAAGTCAATTTTCTACTGACGGTTTTCATTTTTTATTTCCATTGTAATGGTATCGGTGGGCCTTCTGTGATCCCCTACGAAAATTTTAAAAATCAAGCCGAAAGCTTTTTCTATATAAAAGTGTCCGAATGCGGACGTGCATATTCGGTGAATAGCCCCGATACGCAAAGTTCTCGAAGCGATGATGGCTACTTATTAGGACTTTTATCGGGTGCTGCGGGCAAAGCTTCTGAAATTTTGTCTTACGCAGGACCCATCTATGTGACGAAGAAAGATGCGAACTTTTGTTACAAAGCAATACTTGCAGTTCCTTGTGGGCAAAACATATCAGAATTTCTTGCCGCATATAGCGCGACTTACATTGTTCATTGTTCTCCAGAGAAAGCCTGTATGACAAGTCATCAAAACGGCATGCAAGGAAATTTTTGCATTAGGTGAAATACCCTTGCAAAACTAGAAATCGTAAAAAATTTTTTGGTAAGTTAACAACATTGCTACTAATGTTGATTTTTTTCTATCCCCCCTTCCTCAAGCGAGAAGGATACGTCGGGCTTGGTCCGCAGGACGGGAGCGCACGCGGACCCCAGAGTAGCCTGATCCCGACGAACAAGAGAATAGTGATCGCCAAACGGTAGATAAGTTGTGAATTGGTTTTTATGTTCGGGACTCGCCCTAGTTTGTGAGTCAAAAATAGCTTTTTGAATATTCAAAAAGAACTCCGAAGGAAGGAAGAGCCGGTAATGAAATTTCGATTTTCATTGTTTATGATATTTTTGATTTCCTGTTCATTCGATGGAGGAAAAGTCAAAAATTTAAATGATTTTTTAAAAGAAAAAAGAGAGATAATTAATTTTAAATTAATTCAATGTGGTATCGGTGAAAGTAATAATCTGGAAAGATTAGACGAGAATCTCTCTTTGCTTCTCCTTTTGCCAGAATCTTCGCTTTATGATCTTGGATTATTTAAAAGCCATGTCACAAATAAAGACGCCCATTTTTGTTATGATGCATTATATAGTGTCCAGTGTGGTAGAACTACTGGAGAATCGGCTCAAAATATAATGGCGACAAATTTGCTTTATTGTAATCCTAAAAGTGCATGTATGGGAGATAAGCAAAATTTAGGTCAAGGGGAACCTTGTATATCCGGTGAATGAACTTGTCAGTTTGATGATTCGAAGATTAACATAAAAAATAAATATTATAATATTCTTATTTTGTTTGGATTTATCGGTTGCAGGGTATTTCTGAAAGGCAGTGTGTGTGGGGGCATAGCAAAAGACAAATAGAGTTAAAGTAATGGTATAATCCTCAACAATCTTATACCACAGGTTCCGTTTCTGGTCAGGTTTTTTCTAGTGTATAAAGATTGAAAAAAAATTATGTGCCCCAGGAGGGAATCGCCCTCTCCGCTGCCAACACATCCTGTGTTGCCTGCGCTTCGAGGCACGGTTTGGCTCTCCCTTCGCCGTCCTGGCTACGGGACAGAAATGTTCACTCCCTATGGGTCGTTCTCATTTCTGATCGTAAAACTGTTCAATTCCCAGTTTTTATGTGTTATGTGGATTTTGTTTTTGGTAAAAAAATTATGTGCCCCAGGAGGGAATCGCCCTCTCCGCTGCCAACACATCCTGTGTTGCCTGCGCTCCGAGGCACGGTTTTGTTCGTCGCCTCCCATCCAGGTCGGCTAATCCAAATAATTGCTCCCTATGGGTCGCAATCATTTGGCTCACAAAACTGTTCGATCCCCGACTTTGTTCTGTTAGATGGACTCGTTTGTGTTAATTACATTGGTGCCCCAGGAGGGAATCGCCCTCTCCGCTGCCAACACATCCTGTGTTGCCTGCGCTCCGAGGCACGGTTTTGTTCGTCGCCTCCCATCCAGGTCGGCTAATCCAAATAATTGCTCCCTATGGGTCGCAATCATTTGGCTCACAAAACTGTTCGATCCCCGACTTTGTTCTGTTAGATGGACTCGTTTGTGTTAATTACATTGGTGCCCCAGGAGGGAATCGCCCTCTCCGCTGCCAACACATCCTGTGTTGCCTGCGCTCCGAGGCACGGTTTTGTTCGTCGCCTCCCATCCAGGTCGGCTAATCCAAATAATTGCTCCCTATGGGTCGCAATCATTTGGCTCACAAAACTGTTCGATCCCCAACTTTGTTCTGTTAGATGGACTCGTTTGTGTTAATTACATTGGTGCCCCAGGAGGGAATCGAACCCCCACTGTCGGTTCCGAAGACCGATGTTCTATCCGTTGAACTACCAGGGCATGGTGACGGGATCTAATGTCAGGATAGACGGGGCCTGTCTTCGGGCAAATGATTTTTTGGAGGAGAGAGGCTGATACGAATGATGTAGAGAGAAAGAAGAATGGTCCAACCTATTAGAAAAAACCTAAGGAAGAGGAAGATATAATAAATGGGTTTTGTTTCTCCAGGAACAATGAATACGGTTAAGTCGTTAGCTTGAATGATCTGAGAGCCAGGAAATTTTTTTCGGATCGAATCAAATGCCTTACGAAAATCGCCAAGTCTTTCGGATGGATCTAAATGAAAATCATTGGTATAACGTAAGGAACCTTCATCTCCAAAGGCGTAAAAATGTGATTCCCAACCTAAAAAACCAAACTCAGCAGGTAAGGAACCGGGTGGGTTTCTCACAAAAAAATAGATAGTTCCTGGATCTATGGGAAAAGAGGGGATTTGTCCTTCCAACCTCAGTTTATCCCGACTAAACCCATCTTCATAAAAATCCGACCAATCTCCCCACTGGTAAAGAACCCCCGATTCTCCTTTCCAAAGAAATCCTCCGAGACTGGGAAGAGTTTCCAATGATTCTTCTAACAAAGATAGGCGATTGTTTTTTGATTTGATATCTGCTTCGGTCAAACCAAGGGTGCGTAAATTGTTTTTTAGATGGATGCGAAGTTCACGGACTTCGGCCGTATTCGATTCATGAATACGTTTTCGGATTTCAGTTTCTTCTTTGCGAAAGGGATTTGCAAATACCGTTTCTGATAAGGAATATATGAATTCAGTTAGTGGGTCTGAAGAATCACCTTTTGTTTGTGCAAAAGTACTTTCTGTGCCAATCAGAAATAGAAAGGGAAGGATCAAAAAATAGATTCTCATCTCTTTACCTATCGGCCAAATTGGGAAGAATGATAAACTGTCCCATCTGTGATGCGCACAAAAATGAAACACAAATTGCCTACCAAAATGAAAATTGGATACTGAGAAAAGCAGACCAAAACTTAGAAGGGTATTTATATATGGAGCACCGTAACCACGTGGATTCTTGGTTTGGGTTGTCACTTTCGGAGTTTGAAAATTACGGGCGTGCCCTTCACAAAGCAACAGAGATTTTGAAAGAATACAATCCAGAAAAAATGTACATCGTTGCCATCGCAGAAAGAGTACCTCATTTACATGTGCATTTAATCCCTAGATACGAAAACCAAGACAAAGGCCTGGAGCATATCGCCAAAGCCACAGGACCCGGTTTTCCAAAACCCATGTAAAACAAAAATTTAAGAAAAAAAGGTAGGTTTTTTTTAAAACTTACCTTTTCTTTTTCTTTGTGGTTTTAGAAAGACATCCAACCAACCAAATTCCCAAGTATTCGGCAAGTGACCTAACTGATTTACAAGAAAGGTTTTTTTTATTACAACGCGAAAGTTCCAAACAAAAAATTGCTCATATTTTTTTATTAGAGGGATTTTCCTCTACTGGTAAAGGTTCCATTTTACAGTCGTTAACGATTCGTTTGGACCCCAGAAAATTTAAAGTATATTCACCTTATGTTCATTTGTCTGAGGACAGAGGTTATCCTTTTCTTTGGAATTTCTGGAGAGTAGTTCCTCGTTATGGTGAGTTTTTGTTTTACCTGAATACTTACTATAGTCGCCTTGCTTTCCTTCGTTCCGAAAAAAAAATCAGCCAATCGGAATATGATCACAGACTCCTTTCCATTTTAAATACAGAAAGAATCTTATCAAAAGACAAAATAATAGTTCATAAATTCTTTTTACATATTTCTAAAAAAGATCAAAAAAAACGTTTGGAAGATTCTAAAAAAAAGAAAAAGGAATGGGAACTCTCTGCCTTTGACAAAGACCAAGGAAAACATTACAATCGTTACTTTGAAATTTTTGATTCTATTTTGAGTTCCTCCCGAACCATTGATTCTCCCTGGCAAATCATCACCTGTGAGAAAAAAGAAGATACGAAACTACTGGTTTTCGAATCAATTTTAGACCGTTTAGAAAGAGTTTTACAATATGATTCTCGAACCGCACTAAAATCCATCAATCATGGTATGGAGCTTATCCCATGAAATCCAATGCATCTATGAGCCGCATTTTACATTTAAACCAATTGAATCAGGAAGAAAAACTTTCAGCTGAAGAATACCAGTTGAAAATGAAAGTCTTAAAAAATCAAATCCGAGACCTTACCTTTCTTTCCAAAGAAAAAGAAAGACCTGTTTTATTTGTTTTCGAAGGATGGGATGCAGCAGGGAAAGGTGGTGCCATTCGAAGGCTCACTCAAGAAATAGATCCAAGGTTATTTGAAGTCCATAATATTTCCGCACCCAATGCAGAAGAAATTCAACATCATTATCTTTGGAGATTTTGGAATCGTATTCCGAAAAAAGGTCATATAGGCATTTTTGATCGTTCTTATTACGGTCGTGTACTCGTCGAACGAGTAGAAGGTTTTGCATCTGAATCGGAATGGTCGCGTGCATACGAAGAAATCGCATTATTCGAGGAACAATTGGTAAGTTTTGGAACCATCGTTCTCAAATTCTGGCTTCATATTGATTCAGCCGAACAACTGTTACGTTTTGAAACAAGAAAAACTGACCCTCTCAAACGTTGGAAACTTACAGACGAAGATTGGCGAAACCGGGAAAAATGGTCTCTTTATGAAGAAGCAGCCAATCAAATGTTCCAAAAAACCGACGCACCCAAAGCTCCTTGGTATTTAATTCCCGCCAATGATAAGTATTTTGCAAGGACCAAAGTCTTAGAAACCGTAGTTGGTAGATTACAAGAGGAACTCGAGTAATAGGAATTCAATGTTTTTAAAACTTTGGGCGAGTCCCTTAATTAAAACAAATAAAAGCATCACATCCGTTTGGCGGTATCTTAGTTCCTTATTCGCGGGACCGGGCTACTTTGGGGTCCGCTATCGCTCCCGTCTGCCTGCGGCAGACCAAGCCCGTCGTATCCCTTTCGCGGTGACAAACTTCATTTTTTATAAAATTTCATTCTAATCGAAAACTTCCAATTTAATTTCCTTGACAATAGTTTCCTAGGAAACTAAAATCCTTCTATGCCGAAAAAGGAAAATTTAGAACCCAGCCATCTAAAATCCCACCTGGGATATCATTTACGTGTGGTTTCCAATGCTGTTTCGCATTCCTTTGCCAAAAAACTAGAAAGTTTGGATGTGACCGTTGCTGAATGGGTGATCCTTAGGGAAATGTATTCTTATAAAACCAACACTTCACCAAGTGTGGTCGCAGAGATCACCGGTCTCAGTCGGGGAGCTGTCTCCAAACTGATTGATAGGCTATTAAACAAAGGACTTGTGAGTCGCGAAGAAGCAAGTGAAGACCGGCGTTTCCAAGAAATCAAACTGACTAAAGAGGGTGTTCGACTTGTTCCGAAACTCTCTGAAATTGCCGATGAAAACGATTCAGCTTTTTTTTCTCTTCTATCTCAATCAGAAAAAGAAGAACTAAAGAAGACTCTCATAAAACTAACTTCGGCCCATAAACTTAATTTAAACCCAATCGAATGAGGAAAAAACAATGACAAACCTAATCACAAAACTATCAGAAGCGCAAAAATTAGCCATGTCCATCCGACCAAAAGTTGGTGGTTTTCCTACTTTAGCAGAGGTTCTACGGGAAGCCGGGGTTATCGAGAATCGTTGGTTTTTGCCATCCTGCCAAGCCATTTACCAAATGAAAGAAGGCTCCGTTGTACAACAAGGAACTCCACTTGTCACAGGAGTCCACGAGATCCCAAAGTTTCACCGCGAAAATGTAATCAAAGCAATACGCGAAGACCAGGAAGGAAAAAGTACGTTTCCAGAATTTTTAAAGGCAGCTTGGGAAGCGGGTGTTGTTGGGTATGATGTAGATTTTACGAATCGAAAAGTAATTTATTACGGCGTGAATGGGGAAAGTTATTGGGAAGAGTATCCGGCAGTGACATTGGAAGGATAACGTTTGAGACGAGAAATTTGTATTCACAGATACGGTTTTTGTTTGATTTGGAAAGTGTAAGTCCTGTCTTCCGAATGGATGAGAACCTGCGAATAAAAACCTAAATCCAGAGAACGAAATTTGGAACGAAAGATAGATGCTTCTTCATCAAAAATTTCTTTGCGACAATCTGAAACTAAACCTTTCCATTTTTCTTTGGAAACTGAATGGTATAAAAAGCCGTTGGCATTGGCGGGAATGGTTCTGTTTTCCCAATGGATCTCTTCCTGGAAACACAAAATCCCTAACCTTGTTTTGATGCGAAATTCCGATTTCCATTTGGGGTTTGGAACCTGGACGGGATTTTTTGTATTATTTTCTATAAATAGAAAGTATCCTTGGAACTTATCATCTTCTTCTCTGGAAAGACTTAAATAGGTTGGGTATCCGTCTACGATCTGTTTGTCGGACTGGGTGCGGTTTTGGAAACTTCCTGGATTTAAGGCTCGAAACCCAATATAAAAAATCAAAACAACGAGGACCAAATCTATCAGAAGAACCACCTGTCTCCATCTTGTTTTTCTATTTTTATCCCCAATTTGTTTTAGGTAGTCTCTGAATTCTTCGGGGGAACGAGAATGGTATCCTTTTCCCATTTATACTAACTCCACAAGGGATTTTAGAATTTGGTGGGCCGAAGGATAGGGTTCTTCCAATTGTTTGGAATGATCCAAAAAGGATAAAGCCAATTGTACAGATTCGGGAATACTCAAATCCAAACTAAGGTATCTTGCCAAAATCCCTGACAACAAATCGCCAGTTCCCATCGTTGCCAACTTGGGATTCGGAGATTCCCAAACATAAGAAAAACCATCGGGACAAACAAGAAGACTCACAAAGGATTTTAATAACACATACACATTGTTTTGTGGACAGAATTCAGCTAACGTATCATAGGCGGCCTGGATTGAACTATGTGTTTTTCCCGTCATTCGATTTAGTTCTCCGACATGAGGTGTGAGAAGGATTTGGTTTCCTTTAGGAAGTTTGGTTCCGAAACTGGGAATCGCTCCCGCATCTAGAACTAGTTTTTTTCCTTCGGGCAAAATCCATCCTTCTAAATCTTTTGGATACTGGGTAAGGCCTGGTCCCGCTACGATCGTTTTTGTTTTCGTAAAAAAAGGATCTTCTGAGATTTCTAAAAAAGAAGAGGTTTTTGACATTTTAGAAAGATCTTCTTTTAAAACATAGGAACTGATTTGAGAAGAAGGGGAGAATATTTTACTAATCCCACCACCGAGTCTTGAAAAGGCTTCTTCGGAAAGTAGTATTGCCCCTTCCATTCCTTTTTCTCCACCATAAAAAATCGCAGAACCTGCACTGTATTTATGGTCTTTGTTTTTTCGTTTCACCATAGAAATCGCCGATTCAGGATCTGGTTCCAAATAAAATCGATTGGAAAAGTTCTCTTGGTTTAAGTGGGTTCGAATGGGAAATCCAATGGACTCGTAGTATCTGGGAATGATGGAATCCTTTTCATAAATAAAACCTACGTTTTCCCATTTTCTAGTTCCAAGTTCTTCGATGGAATCCGCATACACAAATACATTGGATTTTTCTTCCTTCCCCAAAATGTATGGATTCCAACCACTAGGAGTATCTAGGGACAAACGGTAAAAAAAGACTTCGGATTCATTGATGGTTTCAATGAGTTCCAAAAGTTCCGGTGAAAGTTCCCCTTGGAATCCTGTTCCAAGTAGGGCATCCACTAGTAAAACAGAGTCTTCCTCTGCCTCTTCCCATTCTTTATAAAAATCTTCTAAATTACGAGTGTCACCAAGTGTTTTTTTAACCAAGGTTTCATAGAACTTTCCCGCCTCAGATTTGTTTGGTGCCGTGGAAAAACATTGAACTTTATATCCTTCTTGGTAAAGGGTGTGGGCGAGGGCATACCCGTCCCCGCCGTTTCCGCCAGTCCCGCAAAGAATCCAAATGGACTCTGCAGTTTTCCATAAATCTTCATTGGCATGAAATACAGAAAGGGCAGCCATTCCCATTAAGGTCTCTTCAGGAAACCCAAGTTCTTTGGTTGTGAGTGAATCTAATGCCTTAGATTCTTTATTGGTGAATAAAGGTTTCTGTTTCATTTAAATCCAGCGATACACTTCGAGAGCGCCTGCGCGAATGCGAACCGAATAAATATTATCGAAGGCATCGGTATAGGTTTCTCTCCATTGACCGCGTGGGCTAGAAAAAGGAATTCGTTTGTTATTGATATGGTTTCCTTCTTTGTCATGGACTTGGAGTCTTGCTGCATTTCCACCGTCTTCTGTTTCCCAAATATAAAACTCTCCATTATTACGAATGGAAAATAAAATCTCCGAAGGGTCTTGGATTTCTTTTAAAAATTCAGAACTTTTGGAATCAAAAACAAACCGAAAAATCCTTCGGAACTTAAACCGTTTGTCTTTTTTGGAATAATAACTAAAAGATCCGAGAACATACTCTCCTTCTGGATGGGGAAGGAGTTTATCGAGAGTGATATCAAATTCTTTGGCATCATTACTTGCAAATACATCAAGCCCAGATTCTTTTAAATTTCCTTTAAGTTCTCCTTCTTCAAAATAAGAAAGTCGCATTTCTTCAGCAATTCGATGGTAAACAAAAAGTTTGTCTCCATCACCCGGTAAAATATACTCAATATAACGAAATGGCTCTGAATTTTTTCCAGAGGCTCCTAACATAAATTTCACGACACCTTTTTGTGAAATTTGTACAAGAAAGGATGGAAGCACCGTGGTTCCTTGTGTGGAAAAAGCACCACTGTAGGTTTTATATAGATTTTCCCCGCCTTGAGGAAGTTCCATACCTTTGGTAGAAATTCGATTTTGCACAATGAGATCGCCGTCTTCATTCATGGCAACAATGCCAATCCCACCAAAGCGGAAAGGATAATGAGGAATTCCTGAAATGGATTTAAAATCGGGGTTTCCGAGTGTGGCGTCGAGCCTGCCGTTTCTGTCAAAAAGTTTGATTACCGCTTGTTTATTGTCAGCAAGAGCGCTAATATTGGAAGAATTAGGGATGGTTAAAGGGACGTTGGTCAGTACTTGGTTTACCACCACACCTTCAAAACTCTCATTGGTCCCACCGAGAGGGATACGAAAGAGGATTTCTTCTTTTAGGTTCTCGACTCGGAATCTTAGGCAGGAAGTGGAAACGAATAGGGTAAGAAGGAGATAAAAGGTTCGCATGGTGCAACATCCATTCCCTAATTTTTTATTTACAGGACAACTCGCTTTTCCTAGCTTGACAGTAGACATGTTAAATTTTAGCATGAGCTGGGTCTCTTATACAGATTCCTTTGGGAATCTTTTGGAAATGGTTTGGTATATACCGAGGAAAACATCAGAGAACTTATTTTACGCGTTCTCGCTCCACCTCTAGCGCTTTTTTCGCTCCAAGTACAGAATCGGAAAAACCACGCCCTCATTGAGATAGAACTTGATCATCTTACAGACAAAACTGGCTCCGCTAGTTTGGAAGACTGTGAGAATGTGTCTAGGAGACTCAAAGAGGAGCTGGATTTATGGGGAGATGAATTTGATTTCACTCTCCAAGTCTCCTCCGCGGGAGCAGAACGTGTTTTGCGCCTGCCGGAGGATTTAAGTCGTTTCCAAGGACTTTTAGTCAAACTAGAAGTACCGCTGGAAGCAGGAAAATGGGACAAACGATTGTATCGTTTGGGACCGGTTTCGGGGGATTCTGTCGAGCTTACGCTTTACGATCGTAAAACTCGACACAAAAAGAACCAAAAATCGGTATTGATGCCCATCGCAGAAATACGAAAGGGAAATTTGTATTTAGAAATTTAAGACTATGGCGACAAAACAAGCAACGAAAGAAACTGGGCTATTCGAAGCCATCCAACAATTCTGTCAGGACAAATCTCTTGATAGAGAACTCGTACTCGGTGTCATCCGAGACTCCCTTCTTGCCGCCTATCGCAAAAAAGTCGGTTTGGAAGCGGAAACGGATGACCGTTGCCAAGTAGACTTTGGATCCGACAACAAAAACGAAATCATCATCTCCGTATTACGCGATGTGGTAGAAGATAAAACAACAAACCCTCTAGAGATCTCTTTAGAAGACGCACAAAAATTGGACCCAAAAGCAGAAGTGGGAACCCAAATCAGAGTGTTTGAAAAACCACAAGACCTTTCTCGGGTTCTTTCCAGCCAAGCAAAACAAATGGTATTCCAACGTTTGCGAGATATGGAAAAAGAATTACTCTACCAAGAGTATAAATCCAAAGAAGGGGAACTCACTCACGGTTATTTCCAACGTTGGAAAAAAGACATCATGTCCATCGACCTAGGAAAGGTAGAAGGGATCATGCTAAAAAAAGACCAAAACCCTGGGGAAAAATACCGCCAAGGGGATCGTCTGAAAGCCATTATTTCTCGTGTGGAACTAAGACCCCGCGAGCCAATGCCTGTGATCACACTCTCTCGTGCTTCGGGTGACTTTGTGAAAAAACTTTTCGAAATGGAAATTCCAGAAGTATACGATGGGATTGTCGAAATCAGAGATGTGGCACGTATTCCGTCTTACCGAACAAAGGTGGTTGTGACTACAAGTAAGTCCGATGTAGACCCAGTGGGTGCTTGCGTAGGAATGAAAGGGGTTCGTATCCAAGCCATTGTTCGGGAACTTGGAAATGAAAGAATTGATATTGTCCTTCATTCGGATGAACCAAGTGTATTCATTGCCAATGCGATCTCACCGGCAAAACCTGTGGAAGTGCATGTGGACAGAAAAAGAGGAGATGCTCTTGTCATCGTTCCCGATGAATCTCTCTCTCTTGCGATCGGAATCAACGGATCCAACGTAAAACTGGTATCCCAACTTTCCGGTTTCAAAATCGACATCAAAACAGTATCCCAATACAACCAAGAACTAGCTTCACCAGAAGCTCGTGAAAAACTAGATCGACTCTTCAATGCCCAACAAGAAGCAATGGAAGAATCAGAAGACCAATATGAAGATGCTTCAGAAGAAGGTGATGAGGACTCTGAGTTCACTCCACTTTCTGAAGTTCCTGGTCTTACCCCAAGGATCGTTGGCCTTCTCGAAGCCGGCGGGATCAAAAATGTGGAAACCCTTCTCGAGTTCAGCCAAGAGGAACTTTCGAAAATTTCCGGAATCGGGAAAACGACAGCAGAACAAATTTTACGACTGCTTCGTGAATCTATCGAATGGGTAGAAGAGGGTTAAGTTTTAAGGCATAATATGGAAGAGCAAAAATCGATTAAAGAAACCCTCCAGCAGGGAGCCAGTGGTGACAAAACCAAGAAGAAGCTTGTCATCAAGAAAAAAGCGGCGCCTGCAGATGAGAAAAAAGAATCCAGTGCGAACACGCAAGCGCAAGAATCAGCAAAACCTGTTTCTACGCCTACACCTGCTTCGGACAAAAAGAAGGATTTGAATGAACTCATTCGTGAGGAAGCCAAAAGACAGGGACTCGGTTCCGGTCCGCAAGCTCCTTCCCAAGCATCACCGATTGTGTCCCGGCCAGAAAGAAAACCGGAACCACAACCAGAAAGACCTCCGATGGATCGTAAACCTGAATCCATCCTCTCCGGTGATACTTCTTCCCCTAACTACCGTTCCGGTGGACCTGGCCAAGGTGGCCAACAAGGGGGAGGAAACCAAGGTTATTTTAGAAAAGAAGATCGTAACCCTATCGTTTCGCGTCCTACGACTCCGCGTCCACAAAGACCGGAAGGCCAAAGCGGTGGATACCAAGGGAATCGCGGGCCTGGACAAGGCGGCGGTGGATACCAAGGAAACCGTGGACCTGGCCAAGGTGGCGGTGGATACCAAGGAAACCGTGGACCTGGACAAGGCGGCGGTGGTTACCAAGGAAATCGTGGACCTGGACAAGGTGGCCCTGGTGGATACCAAGGAAATCGTGGACCTGGACAAGGCGGCCCTGGTGGTTACCAAGGAAATCGTGGACCTGGACAAGGCGGCCCTGGTGGTTACCAAGGAAACCGTGGAGCTAGACCCATCGGACAAGGTGGACCTGGAAGTGGCGCAGGAAGACCTCCTGGCGATGCTCCGTTTGGTGCACCCGGTGGACCTCCTGGTGCAGGCGGTGCCAGTGGTGCCAAAAAGAAAGTATTCGATAAAGAAAAGGGCGGGAGAGAAGAAAACGAAAACACTAAGTTTTTCAAACAATCTTTCCGCAAACAAAAGGCGCAAGCTGCAGCTTTAGCGGCCGTTCCTAAAGAAATCTCCATTTTGGAAAACATCCAAGTGGGAGAGATCGCTAAAAAACTGAATTTAAAACCTGGTGAAGTCATCAGTAAACTCATGAAAATGGGGATGATGGTAACTATCAATAATGTGATTGATGCAGAAACAGCATCCATCCTTGCAGATGATTATGGTTGTAAGGTGAAGATTGTTTCCCTTTACGATGAAACTGTCATCGAAGAAGAAAAGGATGCACCAGAAGACTATATCACTCGTCCTCCTGTGGTTACCATCATGGGTCACGTGGATCATGGTAAAACCAAACTTTTGGATACCATTCGGTCTTCCCGAGTGGCAGAAGGGGAATCTGGCGGGATCACTCAGCACATTGGCGCTTACCAAGTAGAAACAGAACGCGGAAAAATCGCCTTCCTAGATACACCTGGTCACGAAGCCTTCACTTCGATGAGAGCACGTGGTGCCTCTGTCACTGATATTGTGGTTCTAGTAGTTGCTGCTGATGATGGGGTGATGCCTCAAACGATTGAAGCGATCAACCACGCCAAAGAAGCAGAAGTACCAATCATCGTTGCAGTCAACAAAATTGATTTACCAGCTGCGAATCCCGAAAAGGTAAGACAGGAACTCTCAAACTACGGATTACAACCGGAAGAATGGGGTGGAACTACCATCTTCTGTGATATCTCTGCTAAGAGTAATATTGGAATTGATAAACTACTTGAGATGTTAATCATCCAAGCAGAATTACTGGATCACAAAGCCAATCCAAAACGAAAAGCAAAAGGAACCATTGTAGAAGCAAAACTCGATCCAGGTCGTGGTGCTGTGGCTACGGTTCTCATCCAAAACGGAACTCTTCGTGTGGGTGATGCCTTTGTTGCGGGAGTTCATGCCGGTCGTGTGCGGGCTATGTATGACGACCTTGGACGTTCGATCAAAGAAGCAGGACCATCTTTTCCTGCTCTTGTGACAGGACTTGATGGAGTACCAGATGCAGGAGCTCCTTTTGATGTGGTTGTGGATGACAAAGAAGCAAGAACCATCTCTCATAGCCGTCAAGATTATGAAAGACTAGGCCAATCGAAAAATGCTGCCACTCGTGTGACACTAGACAATATGAGTGAGATCATCAAACAAGGTGCTCTCAAAGAACTCAAAGTCATCATCAAAGCAGACGTTCGTGGATCTACAGAAGCGGTAAAAGAAGCTCTCGAAAAACTTTCGACTGTTGACGTTCGCCTCAATGTAATCCATGCAGGAACGGGTGCCATTGTCGATTCCGATATCATTTTGGCATCGGCATCGAATGCAATCGTGATTGGTTTCCATACTCGTGCGAATCCAAAAACGGTTTCCCTAGCGGAGAAAGAAAAAGTCGAAATCAAATACTACAGTATCATCTACGATGTAGTGAACGAAGTAAAAGCTTCTATGGAAGGAATGCTCGAACCGGAAAAAGTGGAAAACATCATTGGTAAAGTTGAGATCAGAGATGTATTCAAAATTTCCAAAGTGGGGAACATCGCGGGTTGTATGGTGAAGTCTGGTAAAGTGACTAAACAAGCCTATGTCCGTGTTGTTTCTAGCGAAACCGGTGAAATCACTTGGGAAGGTAAGATCAAAAACCTCAAACGTATGAAAGACGATGTGGCTGATGTTCTCACTGGATTTGAGTGTGGTATCTTACTCGATGGATTCAATGACTTCTCTGTGGGTGATGAAATCGAAGCATACGAGATTCGCGAGATTGCTCGTAAACTGTAAGGTAGCGTAAATGAATCCTATTCGAATGAAAAAACTCGAATCGGAGATCATTCGCCTTATCTCCACTGCCATTTTGGAAGGAAAGGTAAAAGACCCTAGGGTCTTTTTGCCGAGTTTCCACCGAATCGAAATTAGTGAAGACTTAAAGTATGCGAAAGTATACTTTACAGCACTTTGTAATAACAACGAAAGAAAAAAGCTAACACAAGGGCTTGTCTCCTGTGCTGGTTTTTTATCTTCTCTTGTAGGTAAAAATTTACACTTACATACTAATCCAAAATTTAGTTTTGTCTGGGATAATAATTACATCAAAAGTTTGGAAGTGAATCGTCTGATTGATGAATCAGCTCCCAAAACTCTTTTTGAAGAACTCCATCCAGACCAGTCCGAATCAAATACGGATTCAGAAGATGATTCGGAAACGGATATTTCATCTCCATCCCAAACAAAAACTGACGGTGATGGAATTAACCAAGAGTAAAACGAAAGAATCGTCAAAAAGAATTCTTTTTAACTTTTTTATACTCTTGCAACTTACTTTGATTTGGTGACAATTCTTATGTCTAAACCCTATCATTCTGGATTTTTATTTGTTTATAAACCACCTGGAATCACAAGTTCCGATTTGGTTTTAAAAACCAAACGGATCTTAGGTCAAAAGTCTGTTGGCCATACGGGAACCCTTGACCGGTTTGCAGAAGGACTCCTCATTTTACCTTGTGGGGACTATACTGCGTTTTCCCAAGTATTTCTCGGAAAAGATAAAACATATCTGGCCGAGGTGATTGTGGGACTTCGTACTGATTCGGGTGACCCGGATGGGGTTGTGGAAGTAGACAATAGGGAATCCGCAAAGAAAAAATTTTCTACTGAATTTCCCATGCAAAGATTGGATGCGGAACTACAATCTCTTACCATTCAAAAGACACAAAAAGCCCCGAAAATCTCAGCACTCAAAGTCGGAGGAAAACGTCAGTCCGACCTTTTTCGAGAAGGGACAGTGGTAGAAGAAAAGGAACGGGCCATAACCATCCATTCCGTAAGGGACATCCAAAGGACAGAAGAGGGGTTTTCTTTCCGTATCCATGTAAGTTCTGGAACCTATATCCGCAAAATCATCTTAGACCTTTCTGAAAAATGGGGAATTCCTCTTTCTCTAGGGAAACTCGTCCGGGAATCCATTGGGGATTACGATTTGAACGGGGTGAAGATTCTCGACCATATTTCTGACAAGGACCTCAAGAATTGGAAAGAAGTGTTCCCACTTCCCACACGCATTGTGGATGAAACAGAAAAAAAAGCCGTGATCCACGGAGGATACATCTGGGACAAACTTCCGAAACCAGTGGAAAATGGTTTTTATATCGTAGACGCAGACGAAAAAACAATCCTTGCCTGGTGTGATTATGAAGGAAAACCGGACCACATACCTTACCGATACCGAAAAGTATTTTTTGATCCTTCTGCAAAAATTATGTTTTCTAAATGAGACCTTATTAAAATCTGGACACTAGTATGATCACAAAAGAACAAAAACAGCAGATCATTGCTACATTCGGTAGCAAACCAAACGACACAGGTTCTGCAGAAGTACAAATCGCTCTTCTCGACTCTCGAATCAAAGACCTTACTGAGCATTTCAAAGCTAACAAGAAGGACTTTCACTCTCGCCGCGGTCTTATCGCAATGGTGAACCAGAGAAAGAGTTTGTTGGAATATTTGAAAAAATCCAACGTTGAAAGTTATAAAAAGCTGATTGAAAAACTCGGCCTTAGGAAGTAATTCCTATGGCTACAGAGTTCACTGGTTCTTGGGGTAGAGACTCTATCACCATTGAGACCGGCAAGTGGGCGAAACAAGCTCACGGGTCGGTTGTATACAAAACCGGAAATTTGGTCCTGCTTGCTACTGTTTGTGCAGCTGACGAACCAAAAGAAGGACAAGATTTTTTCCCTCTCACTTGCGAATACACGGAGAAAGCTTACTCGGTAGGTCGTTTTCCTGGCGGTTACTTCAAACGGGAAGCAAAACCGGCAGAACATGAAGTTCTTCTTTCTAGAATTTTAGATCGTCCCATTCGCCCTATGTTTCCTGAAGGATACTTCTCTGAAGTACAACTTCTAGTCCAAGTTTTATCTGCTGACAAACAAGTATCTGTCCAAGGCCATGCAATTAACGCAGCTTCGGCGGCACTTTCTGTTTCTTCCATTCCTTTTGCAGGCCCTATCGCTGGTGCTCGTATCGGTCGAATTGGTGGTGAGTTTATCTTAAACCCAACGAACGAAGAAATTACAAAATCAGATTTGGATTTGGTAGTTGCGGGAACTAAAGATGCCATCGTTATGATCGAAGGGGAAGCAAACGAAATCTCCAAAGAAGATATGATGGCTGCCCTTCGTTTTGCCCAAGAACAGTTGAAAGTGGCTGTGGCAATGCAAGAAGAGTTGGCTAAGAAAAATGGAACTGTCAAAAAGGAAGTTGTATTAAAAGCTCCTGATAAAGACCTCCATACAAAGATTCGTGAGTTCGCGTTTGATCGTTTGACTGCTGCTAACAAAAATGCAGACAAAGCAAAACGTAACGATGACATCAAAGCTATCAACAAAGAAACAGTAGAACATTTTAAAACTCTACTGGCTCCTGAAGACAAAACAAAAGATATCAAACATTATTTACATGAATTAGAATATGAAGTGGTCCGCGAACTTGTGCTAGGCGAAGGGATTCGTTTTGACGGTCGGAAAACCAATGAAATTCGTCAAATTTCTTGTGAGATCGATGTGCTACCTGGACCTCATGGTTCGGCTGTTTTCACTCGTGGACAAACCCAATCTCTTGGAGTCATGACTCTTGGAACCACTTCCGACAACCAAAGATACGAAACTTTGGAAGGTTCGAAAGAGAAGAACTTTATGTTGCACTATAATTTCCCAGCATTTTCTGTGGGAGAAGTGCGACGTAACTCAGGTCCTGGTCGCCGTGAAATCGGTCATGGAAACTTAGCAGAACGTGCCATTAAAAAAGTCCTTCCTACGCAAACTGACTTTCCTTATGTGATTCGTCTTGTTTCTGAAATTTTAGAATCGAATGGATCATCCTCAATGGCTTCCGTTTGTTCGGGAACCTTAGCCCTTATGGCTGGGGGAGTTCCGATTTCTGGCCCTGTGTCTGGAATTGCTATGGGTCTTTTCAGTGATGAAAAGGGTCGATTTGCCGTTCTTTCTGACATTGCAGGAATCGAAGATCATTTTGGGGATATGGATTTCAAACTCGCAGGAACTAAAAAAGGAATCACAGCTTTCCAAATGGACCTGAAAGTCAATGGTCTAGGACTCGAAGTTTTACAAAAAGCCATCGAACAAGCAGAAGTAGGTCGTGACCATATCCTTGGTGAAATGAACAAAGCGATTTCTTCTGTGAAAGGTAATTTGAGCCTCAATGCACCACGCATCACTCAAAAACAAATTCCAAAAGATCGAATTGGTGAACTCATCGGTCCAGGTGGAAAAATGATCCGTGCGATCATAGAACAATCTGGATCTGAAATTTCAGTGGATGATACTGGTAAGGTTACTATTGCTTCTCCTAGTGAAGAGTCAAAGGCGAAAGCCATTGCCATGATCGATGGAATCTTTGAAGAAATCGAAGTTGGTAAAATCTATGATGGTGTCATCAAACGAATTGCTGATTTTGGTGCCTTTGTGGAAATTCTTCCTGGTAAAGAAGGTCTCTGTCATATCTCTAAACTGGATGTGAAACGAGTGCAATCGGTTCGTGATATTGTTTCCGAAGGGGACAAAATCCAGGTAAAGGTTATTTCCGTTGATAAAATGGGAAAAATTGACCTTTCTCGCAAGGATGTTCTTTTAGACAACTAAACAGTCCCCAAACAACAGTTTGGGGGGAGTAAAACCAATGGCATCCGTCATCGAGTGTAAACGAACCGTTTTACCCAATGGGTTAACGGTTCTCTTCCAACCTATGAAACACGCATCCTCTATGGGGGTGGGTGTTTTTTTAAAACAAGGCAGTCTTGCCGAAACCAATTCAGAACATGGATACTTTCACTTTTTAGAGCATATGCTCTTTAAAGACACAAAAACACGTACAAGTAAAGAAATTGCTGAATCCATCGAAAGAGTGGGTGGAATTTTAAATGGTTCCACTGGCCGTGAATACACTCAGTACTACGTAGTTGCTATCAAAAACCAAGCGGAACTCGCTTTTGAAATTCTTTCTGATATGCTCTTTCGTCCTCTCTTTCGTAAAGAAGACATCCAAACAGAGAAGGGTGTCATTATGGAAGAGATGCGTTCTTACGAAGACGCCCCCGATGATTTTGTTTATGATTATTATTTTCGTAACATCTTCGGGAAGTCACCTTACGGCCGTGATATCATTGGAACCAAAAAATCGGTCACTGGGGTCAGTGAAAAATCCATACGGACTTTTTTTGAAAAACACTATTTCCCTAAAAATATGGTGATTTCCGTATCTGGAAATTTCACTTGGGAAAAAATCTTAGACCTAACAAACAAATATTTTTCTTTTGAAAATCCTAAGGGCAAAAATCCTACAGAACTTATCATTCCAGCACCTAAAAAAAGTTATTCGAAACATTTGGAACGCCGTAAAATCGAACAGTTCCATATCATGCTTGGTGTGAATGGAAACAAAAGGGATTACCGAACGGTGACTGTCTCCCAACTCATCTCTACGATTCTTGGTGGGGGAATGGCATCTAGGCTTTTCCAAAACATCAGAGAAAAAGAAGGACTATGTTATAGCATTTATAGTTTCCCTTCGTATTACAAAACCACAGGATTATTTTCTATTTCTTCTGCGACATCTAAAGAAAAGGCAGCTCGTTGTGTGGAACTCATTCTAAAGGAACTGGAAAGTATATCCAAAAATGGATTTTCCAAATCGGAACTTGCGGATGCAAAGTCCAACCAAATGGGTTCGATTGCCATTGGGTATGAACTTCCCGAAAACCGAATGAATAATATTGGTCTCCAAGAAATCTACTATGGAAAGTATTTTTCTTTGGAAGACCGAATGAAATCCATCAAGTCAGTGACCTTAGAGGAAATCAATGAATCCGCAAAACAATTGTTTGATTTAAAAAAAGTTCATTTGTCTTGTGTGGGTGATATGTCAGAATCTCAGTTTTCCAAAATTCCTACGCAGTTTGGTGGTTAGGCGATAAACTTTGGAAAGATGCCAGAAGCCAGACGCTGGATTTGAAGATGCAAAACCATAGGTTCAAACACGGAACCTGCTTAATTTGAACCTAAACAACGAAAAATGAAGTTTACAAAGGATAAAATGAAATTACCTGAAATTCATATTCAGATTTTAAAAGAGGGAGCAGTGGTCCCTGAATACAAAACCTCTGGTTCTGCAGGAATGGATTTGTCGGTTTGCCTTTCTGAAAACCTCATCCTGCCGAAAGGGGAAGTGGTCTTTGTTCCTACAGGACTTGCCATGGCGATCCCGGAAGGATACGAAGGCCAAATTCGACCAAGGAGTGGATTTTCCACAAAGAACCGAATTATGATGCCAAATACCCCAGGAACCATCGATTCTGATTACCGGGGAGAAATTCTCATTCCACTACTGAACTTGAGTGGGGCCGACTTTGTTTTGGAGCCCGGAACTCGGGTGGCCCAAATTGTCTTCCAAGCAGTGGCACAGCTTCCAATCCAAGTGGTAACAGAACTTTCTGCCACAGAAAGGGGAACCGGCGGGTTTGGAAGCACTGGAAAATAAGACATAATTAGAAAAAAAGACACTTAGCTTTTTTTGAACTCTACCGATAGGAAGCTGTAGAGGTGCCTTTTTATGATGCGATCCCTTTGGACCGGTGCTACCGGGATGATTGCCCAACAATTCCATATTGATACGGTTGCCAACAACTTGGCCAACGTAAACACCACAGGTTTCAAAAAGAATCGTGTGGACTTCGAAGATTTAGTGTACCAACACCAAGTGCTTGCGGGAACTCCAGCCACCTCTGTTTCCGAAATTCCTACTGGTGTGAATGTGGGCCATGGGGTAAAAGTCGCCGCCACACAGAAGTTATTCGAGATTGGATCTTTCCAAGCCACAGGAAACAAACTAGACCTAGCCCTAACAGGTGAAATGGCTTTTTTTAAAATCCAAATGCCAGACGGAACTTTCTCTTATTCAAGAGACGGATCTTACAAAATTGATTCCAACCAACAAGTGGTGACCTCTAACGGTTACTTACTCGAACCACCAATCATTTTACCAGAAAACGCAATCCTAAATACCCTTATGGTTTCGGAAGAGGGAGAAGTTACCGTTAAAATCGGCAATGACATTCGTCCCACAACCATCGGCCAATTGGAACTCTACCGATTTGTAAACCCAGCCGGACTCCAAGCTGTAGGGAAAAACTTGTTCCGTGAAACTGTGGCATCTGGTCCTGAAATTCCAGGTATGCCTTCCCAAGAAGGGTATGGTAGTGTTTTACAAGGTTTCTTGGAAATGAGTAACGTAAAGATCGTAGAAGAGATGGTGAATATGATTGTGGCACAAAGGGCCTACGAATCGAATTCCAAAACCATCCAAACCTCGGATAACATGCTTTCTACGGCCATTGGTTTGAAACGTTAATGAAAGTTTGGTTCCTCGTCCTTTTTAGTTTTGGTTTTTCTTTGCCCATCGTGGCAAGTGCAAAAGACTTTCGACTCTACTTAAAACCCAAAACCATTGTGGGTGCGGGTGAGATTCGTCTTTCTGATTTTACCAACTGGAAAGGAAATTGGAACCCAATCCTCTTTCAAAATTTACAATCACCGAAAATTCTCACACCAGAATCTTTGGTGGGTATTTTGAATTCTCGTTACATTGCAGAAACAAAAGAATCGGAAGAAGCTGTTTCATTTGAAGTAATGGGTAACGCGGGCATTTTACTCCCCAAAACGACTACTGTTTCCAAAAAAGAATTGGAACGTTCTCTCTGGAAGGACTTAAAGGAATCCGTAGAACAGACGATTGGTGAGGATGGAGATTTGTTTCGATTGAGTTCAGAAAAAGAATCTATTCAAACAATCTCCGGAACCAAACTCGTTTGGCGTAATACGGGTCGCACTCTACACGGAGGAAAACGTCTTTTTCCTTTGGACTATTATTTTGAAGGAAAGATGATCCATTCGGAATCGGTTCCTTTTTTAATTGAAGAAAAGAAAAAGGCATACTTTACGACACGAGAAATTCCTGCAAAGACAGTGCTAACGGAAGAAGATGTAGAACTACGCTCATTTTTTACAGCAGACCATAACAGGGAATATGTGGAAGAAAGTCCTGTCGGCAAAACGGCTCTTGGTGCTCTTACTAGTGATACGACCATTGAAAAAAAACAAGTAAGGACTTTACACACCATTGAAAGGGGACAAGAAGTACAACTTGTTTATACTGCTGGAAATTTATTATTAAAAATCAAAACAAGGGCACTTGCCTCAGGAAACCGAGGCGATGAAATCCCTGTCCTCAATTTGGCATCACAGAAAATTTTAAAAGCCAAAGTCCAAAACGAAGGGATCTGCCTTCTGGAAGAGATATAAGATTTTATGAATCTAAAGAAAAATCCCAAGTCAAAATTAAGTAGGAACAGAGATGCAAAACTAAGTTCCCCGAAGACACCATCAGTAACCAGAAAAATTCTGATTTTCTTTTTTGAGTTGGCAATTCTTGGTTTATTGACTTTCACAGGCATTTCTCTTTCCGCTGCGGATTCTTTATGGAAAGACAAAGATCCATATTCGTATCCGAAAACCATCCAACCAGGAACTGTAGTTAAGGTGGTTTTGAAAAACGGACTTCGTGTGGAATATGAATCGGAATACAAAGCTACTTTTGACAATGATATCAAAACCGTTCCCGATAAAAAGTTAGTCCCGGATCTCCCCGCTTATAATTCGAACTCAACTTATATGCGTTCCAAAGTGGGAAAATCCAAATCCCAAGGCAAAGTGGTAGGAGTGATGGCAGTCCTTGTTACAGGAATTGATCCAGGAACCGGAAATTTGGAACTTGAGGGAAGTAAGGTGTTTAATCTTTCGGAAGAGAGGATTAACCTTCGTTTGTCGGGTACCATTTCTCCAGAAGATTTGGATAAAAACCGTTTTATTTCGAGTGATCTCATTGCCAACCTAAGAGTGGAATACCAAGGTACTTTAAATCCTAAGGAATTAACAAATCCGAACATCCAAATGAAACGGATCACAAATCCCGATGGAACAGTAACTGAAAAAGCAGAACTATCGGAACAAGAAAAACAAGAAATCATTTTAAAGAATATCAAACGACTCTTAGGTGAAAGTGAGTAAGAGACAATGCCTATTTTGAAAGAAAATCGATCATCGAACCAAGAGTTAAAAATTGAAATTTTCCGTTTTTTTGCAAATCCTTTCGTGGCACTTGCCATCTTTCTCTTTGCAACTCTCCCTAGTTTTGCTGTAGAAACTAGACTAAAAGATTTAGTGCGGATTGATGCCGTGCGGGAAAACCAACTGACTGGATTTGGTCTTGTGGTAGGTCTTAACGGAACAGGGGATACAAAAAATCCACTCACGGAAGAGGCCTTACAAAATTACCTTGCCGGTCTTGGTGTGAATACCAAAAAGAATCTAAGAGATGCCAAAAACACAGCATCTGTTCTTATCACTGCCAATGTTCCTGTGAACCTTAAAGAAGGGGATAAAATTGATGTTTTGGTTTCGTCTCTGGGAGATGCACGTTCTCTTGAGGGTGGAGTGCTTTTACAATCTCCACTAAAGGCGGGGAATGGAGAAACCATTGCTGTTGCTTCCGGCGTACTTGCGTT